>JARYGW010000470.1:0-3377 GCA_033792295.1 Allobosea sp. | reverse complement strand
AAGGTGAGCGCGAGCCAGAACAGGTTGCTGGCGAAATGGGTCGGGTCGAAGGGCGGGAATGACGCCTTCTCGCCGCTCAGGCCATGGGCCTGCTCGGCAGCCTGCGCCGCACCCGCCAGCAGAGTGGCGAACGAAGCGACGGCCACCGGCCACCTTTGTCCGACGAACCCTGAGAATCGAACCGGCATGGGGTGCCTTTCAGCGCAGAGAAAAGGAAGCGCCGCGCACGTGGCCGAAGCAAGGCCGGCGCGCGCGACGGGATCGCGGTCGACGAGGAACGTCAGACCACGAAGAGCAGAACGAGCGCGACGACGAACGCGAAGATGCCCAGACCTTCGGCGAGCGCCGCGCCGATGAAGGCGCGCGGGAACTGGCCGTCGGCGGCCGACGGGTTGCGGAGCGCGCCCGAGAGGAAGTTGCCGAAGATGGTGCCGACGCCGATGGCGGCGAGGCCCATGCCGAGCGAGGCGAGGCCGGCGCCGATGAACTTGGCTGCAACAGGATCCATGGTCTTTCTCCAGTGTGGAAGGCTAAAGGGTGGGTTGAACTCTCGCGAGCGCGGCTAACGGCTCAGTGGCCGGGATGCAGCGCGTCGTTGAGATAGACGCAGGTCAGGATCGCGAAGACATAGGCCTGCAGGGCGGCGACGAGCACTTCTAGCGCCGTCAGGGCGACCGCCAGCAGCAGCGGCAGCGGCGCGATCACATAGTTGAAGACGGCGCCCGAGCCGAGCAGCACGACGACGAAGCCGCCGAAGACCTTGAGCGCGATATGGCCGGCGAGCATGTTGCCGAAGAGACGAAGCGAGAGCGAAACCGGGCGCGAGATGAAGGACACCACCTCGATCAGCACCACGAAGGGCAGAAGCCAGCCGGGCACGCCCGACGGCACGAACAGGCCGAAGAAGTGGCTGCCATGCTTGGCGATGCCGTAGACCAGCACCACGGCCATCACCAGCATAGCCAGCGCTGCGGTCACGATGATCTGGCTGGTGACGGTGAAGGAGCCGGGCAGAAGGCCGAGCAGGTTCGACGCCAGCACGAACATGAATAGCGTGAAGACGAAGGGGAAGAACTTCATGCCTTCCTTGCCCATCACGCCGGTCAGCGTCGAGGCGACGAACTCGTAGATCATCTCGGAGAGCGACTGCAGGCGGCCGGGAACGACGGCGCGCTGGCTCGATCCGTAGACCATGATCGCCGAGACGACGGCGATGACGATCACCATCCACAGCGAGGTGTTGGTGAAGGACAGGTTGAGGCCGAACGGCTTCAGCTCCACGATCGGGTTGATGTGGAATTGGTGGATCGGATCGATTCCGCCGCCAGCCGCCATGATCTCGTCCCTCGTCGCGCGGCTTTGCGGGCCGCCCCTTCGGTCAATCTCTCTCCGGATCCCGCTTCGACACGGAGGTCGGGCGCGAACCGAGCCGATAGACGGATCTGAAGCCCGCGATGGTTCCGATCACCAGGAAGGCGATCAGCAGGAACGGGGACGTTCCCAGCCACCGGTCGCCGAGGTACCCGATCAGGGCGCCTGCGATGATGCCGCCTGCAAGATCCGTCGCGGCGCGAAAGCCTGAGGACATTGCGCCCGCAAGGGCCTTGTCCTCTCCAACCGGGCTCGCGCCCGGCTTTTCGTTCTCCTCCGCCCGTTTGATCGCGGACTTCAGGGAACCCAGTCTTGCGCGCAACTCCGAGTCTGAGGCGTTTGGATCAGGTTCGGACATGGTCTTGGCCCCGTCTTGACCGCGAAAGCGCCGCGATCTGGCGAAAAACCACTATAACCTCGTCCAAACCCGCGCATCGAGCCGTCGTCAGCACGGCCTCCTTTATTGGCAGCCCCCGGCGCTGTCAAGGCAGGTGGATAATGCCTAAGGCATTGGAATATCTATAAATTCCGGCAGAGTGCGACATTCTTGCCGCATTGCAGGACCGAATGTGGCATTTTTTCAGCGGGACAGGGCCGTCTTGCGGCGTGATTTTCACACGTCATTTCGCGGGAAGCGAAGCGCGGAATCGGGAATCTCCGGACGGGAGAGACAGGGGATCATCCTTCGGCGAATGAGAGGCTCCGGCCGATTCAGCGCATGACGCCACACCCGCTTCTATCCAGTCTCGCGGATGCGTTCGGCCGTTGCCAGATCGACCGAAACCATCTGGCTCACCCCGCGTTCGGCCATGGTGACGCCGAACAGGCGCTCCATCCGCGCCATGGTGATCGGGTTGTGGGTGATGAGAATGAAACGCGTCTGCGTATTGCGCGCCATCTCGACCAGAAGGTCGCAGTAGCGCTCGACATTGGCATCGTCGAGCGGGGCGTCGACCTCGTCGAGCACGCAGATCGGCGAGGGGTTGGTCAGGAAGACGGCGAATATCAGCGCGGTCGCGGTCAGGGCCTGCTCGCCGCCGGAGAGCAGCGTCATCACCTGTGGCTTCTTGCCGGGCGGGCGGGCGAAGATCTCCAGCCCGGCTTCGAGTGGATCCTCCGAATCGACCAGCCGAAGTTCTGCCTCGCCGCCGCCGAACAGCACGCCGAAGAGCTGCTGGAAATGGCCGTTGACGATTTCGAAGGCGGCGGTGAGCCGCTCCCGGCCCTCGCGGTTGAGCGCGCCGATCGCCTGTCTGAGCCGGCGGATCGCTTCGGTCAGATCGTCGCGCTCGGTCGAAAGCCCCTCGCGCTTGCTTTTCACATCGGTCAGCTCGTCCTCGGCCCGCAGGTTGACGGCGCCGAGTCGCTCGCGCTCGCCCTTGAGGTTGGCGAGGCGCCGTTCCACGGCTTCCGTCTCGGGCAGCGGGTCGCCGGCCTTGTGCCCGGCAATGGCCTGCAGCCCGTCGAGCCCGGTTTCTAGCCCGTCCTCGATCTGGCGCGCGATATCGGCGACGCGCTGGCGCGCGGCTTCGCGCCGTGCCGCGGCCGAAGCCCGCCGCTCGCGCGCGCCGGACAGGCTTTCCAGGGCGATGCGGGCCTGCCTGTCGGCCTCCGCCAGTGCCGACTCGCCGGTGGCCAGCTTGTCGGCCGCTTCGCGTCGCGCGGCCTCCGCCTGCTCGATCTCGGCGACGACGCGCCGCCTTTCGATCAGGAAGGTGTCGGGCGCCTCCAGCAGCGTCTGCCGCTCGGCGGTGGCCGCCGCGATCCGTCGCCGGCTTTCTTCCGCGCCCTGGCCGCTCGCCTCCGCACGTTTGCGCCAGGCTTCGATATCGCTGGCGATGGCGGCACGACGGCTCGTCCGCAGGGCCGCCTCGCGCGCCAGGGTCTGGAGGCTGGCGCGGGCGTCCGAGGCGGCGGCCCGCCGCTCGCCCAGCACGGCGCGCGCCTTCAGCAGCGTGGTTTCGAGCTCCGCCGAAACGGGCAGGGCGGCAAGGGCCTTTTCCTGC
>JARYGW010000046.1:0-20218 GCA_033792295.1 Allobosea sp. | reverse complement strand
GATTTTCGGCGGAAGGCTGTGGACGACGCTGTCCACCGCCTCGCTGCTGATCCCCGCCATGGGCATCGGCTATGCGGTGCAAAATCCGGCCACGCCCTATCTGATCTTTGCGGTGCTGGCGTTACTGTGCGGATTCGGCGGCGGCAACTTCGCCTCCTCCATGGCCAATATCAGCTTCTTCTTCCCCCGCGCCGAGAAGGGCCAGGCAATGGGGTTGAACGCGGGGCTCGGCAATCTTGGCGTCTCGGTCATGCAGTTCCTGGTGCCCCTGGTCATCACCGCGGGTGTGTTCGGCGCCATGGGCGGGGCGCCGCAGGAACTGTCGAATGGCGATCGCGTCTGGATGCAGAATGCCGGTTTCGTCTGGGTGCCCTTTATTCTGGCCTCGACGGCGGCGGCCTGGCTGGGAATGAACGATCTGGCCGACGCGCGGGCGAGTTTACGCGAGCAGGCGGTGATCTTCACCCGTACCCAGAACTGGGTGATGTGCCTGCTTTATGTCGGCACTTTCGGGTCCTTCATCGGCTATTCTGCCGGTTTCCCGCTATTGTCCGGCCTGGTATTCCCGCAGGTGAACGCGCTGCAATTCATGTTCCTCGGGCCGCTGATCGGCGCACTCAGCCGCGCCGGCAGTGGTTGGCTCGCCGACCGGGTCGGCGGCGGCCGCGTCACCTTCTGGGTCTTTGCCGGCATGATCGCTTCGGTACTTGTGGTGATCGAGGGTCTCGAAAGCGCATCTTTCGCCATGTTCTTTGCCGGGTTCATGGCACTGTTCTTCTTCACCGGGATCGGCAATTCCTCCACGTTCCAGATGATCCCGGTCATCATGCGCAAGGAGATTGCGCGCCTCTATCCAGACGAGGGCGCGGCCGAGCAGCGGCGGCGCTCCGAGCGCGAGGCGGCCGCCATCGTCGCGTTTACCAGCGCCATCGGCGGCTATGGCGGCTTCTTCATCCCGAAAGCCTACGGCACCTCGATCGGGCTGACGGGGACACCGCTGGCTGCGCTCTGGGCCTTCCTCGCCTTCTACGTGCTGTGCCTCGTCGTCACCTGGGCCGTCTACACCCGCCGCGGCGGCCTCCTGCACGACATCGAGCGCGGCCGCGCCATGCCAGCCGCCCTTCCAGCCGAGATAAATTGAGGAGACAGCCATGAGCCAGCTGATGGATCGATTGAACTTCCTGACCTCGCTGCGCAAGGATACCTTCGCCAACGGCCATGGCCAGACGACGATTGAGAACCGCGATTGGGAAGACGTCTATCGCCGGCGCTGGCAGCACGACAAGATCGTGCGCTCCACCCACGGCGTGAACTGCACCGGCTCCTGCTCATGGAAGATCTATGTCAAATCCGGCATTGTCACCTGGGAAACACAGCAGACCGACTATCCGCGCACGCGCCCCGACCTGCCCAACCACGAGCCGCGCGGCTGCGCGCGCGGGGCGTCCTATAGCTGGTATCTCTACAGCGCCAACCGGGTGAAGACGCCGCTCGTTCGCGGCCGGCTGATGCGGCTGTGGCGCGAGAAGCGCAGGACCCTGAGCCCGATCGCGGCATGGACAGCGATCCAGAACGACCCGAAAGCGCGCGAAAGCTACACCCGTATTCGCGGCAAGGGCGGCTTCGTGCGTGCGAGCTGGGACGAGGCGGTCGAGATCGTCGCCGCCGCCAATGCCTATACGACGAAGAAATACGGCCCCGACCGGGTGTTCGGCTTCTCCCCGATCCCGGCCATGTCGATGGTGTCCTATGCGGCCGGCACCCGCTATCTGTCGCTCTTGGGCGGCACCTGCATGTCGTTCTACGACTGGTATTGCGACCTGCCGCCCGCCAGCCCCCAGACCTGGGGCGAGCAGACCGACGTGCCGGAATCGGCCGACTGGTACAATGCCGGCTACCTGATCCTGTGGGGCTCGAACGTGCCGCAGACGCGCACGCCGGACGCCCATTTCTACACCGAGGTGCGTTATAAGGGCACCAAGAGCGCCGTCGTCTGCCCGGATTATTCCGAGGCCGCCAAATTCTCCGACATCTGGCTGAACGCCAAGCAGGGCACGGATTCGGCCCTCGGCATGGCCTTCGGCCACGTCATCCTGCGCGAGTTCCACCTCGACCGGCAGGTTGCCTATTTCGAGGATTACTGCCGCAAATATTCCGACATGCCGATGCTGGTGCGCCTCGACCGCCAGGGCGACCGGCTGGTTCCGGGCCGGCAGTTGCGGGCCGCCGATTTCATCGATGGGCTCGGCGAGACCAACAATCCGGACTGGAAAACCGTCGGGATCGATGGAATTTCCGGCAGGATCGTCGCCCCGAACGGCTCGATCGGCTTCCGCTGGGGCGAAACGGGGAAATGGAACCTCGAGCAGAAGGCCGGCAAGGACGACATCCGTCTCACGCTCAGCCTGATCGGCGAAGCGGATCACGACGAGGTCGCCGGCGTCGATTTCCCTTTCTTCGGCGGCGCGGCCAGCAACGGCTTCGAGGTCGACAGCCGCGGCGAGGTGCTGACCCGCAACGTGCCGGCGAAGCGCCTCAAGCTGGCCGACGGCGAGGAGGTGCTGGTCGCCACGGTCTTCGATCTCCTCTGCGCCAATTACAGCCTCGACCGGGGCCTCGGCGGCGCGCATGTCGCGGCGGATTACGATGACGACGTGCCGTTCACGCCGGCCTGGGCCGAGCGCATCACCGGCGTGCGCCGCGACAAGATCATCCAGGTCGCCCGCGAATTCGCCGCCAATGCCGAAAAGACCAATGGCCGCTCCATGATCATCATCGGCGCCGGCATGAACCACTGGTTCAACATGGACATGAATTACCGCGCCGCCATCAACATGCTGGTGATGTGCGGCTGCGTCGGCCAGTCGGGTGGCGGCTGGTCGCATTACGTCGGCCAGGAGAAGCTGCGCCCCCAGACCGGTTGGACGGCGCTCGCCTTCGCGCTCGACTGGGCGCGGCCGCCGCGCCACATGAACGCGACCTCGGCCTGGTACGCCCACACCGACCAGTGGCGCTACGAAACGGTGGGCGCGGCCGAAATCCTGTCGCCGACGGCGCCGGCCGGCGATTGGCACAAGCTCAGCCTGATCGACTACAATATCCGCGCCGAGCGCATGGGCTGGCTGCCGTCGGCGCCGCAGTTGAAGACCAATCCGCTGGAAGTCGGCCGCGCGGCCAAGGCCGCCGGTGTCGAGGCGAAGGATTATGTCGCCGAACGTCTGAAATCCGGCGCATTGCAGATGTCCTGCGAGGATCCGGACGCGCCCGAAAACTGGCCGCGCAACCTGTTCGTCTGGCGCTCGAACCTGCTCGGCTCGTCCGGCAAGGGTCATGAGTATTTCCTGAAGCACCTGCTCGGCACCGATCACGGCGTGCAGGGCAAGGACCTGGGCGCCGAGGGCGGCGTGAAGCCGGTCGAAGCCGTCTGGCGCGAGCAGGCGCCGGAAGGAAAGCTCGACCTTCTGGTGACGATCGACTTCCGCATGTCGACCACCGCCGTTTATGCCGACATCGTGCTGCCAACGGCGAGCTGGTACGAGAAGGACGACATGAACACGTCCGACATGCACCCGTTCATTCACCCCTTGCAGGCGGCGGTGGACCCCGCCTACGAATCGAAGACCGACTGGGAAATCTTCAAGGCGATTGCGAAGAAATTCTCGGAAGTCGCGCCCGAAATCCTCGGGGTCGAGACGGATGTGGTGCAATTGCCGCTGCAGCACGACAGTCCCGGCGAGCTGGCGCAGGGCGTGGTGCGCGACTGGAAGCAGGGCCAGTGCGACCTCATCCCCGGCCATACGGCGCCTGCCTATATCGCGATCGAGCGCGACTATCCCAACCTCCACAAGCGCTTCACCGCCATCGGGCCGCTGATGGAGAAGATCGGCAATGGTGGCAAGGGCATCGCCTGGGACACGAAGGAGGAGGTTCATCATCTCAAGGCGCTGAACGGCACCGTGACCGAGGAGGGCACGACCAAGGGCATGGCGCGCCTCGACACGGCCATCGACGCCGCCGAGATGATCCTGATGCTGGCCCCCGAGACCAACGGCGAGGTGGCGGTGAAGGCGTGGGACGCTCTCACCAAGGCCACCGGCCGCAGACACCGCCATCTGGCCGAGGTCAAGGAGGATGAAAAAATCCGTTTCCGCGACATCGCCGCCCAGCCGAGGAAGATCATCTCCTCGCCGACATGGTCGGGCATCGAAAGCGAAGAGGTCTGCTACAATGCCGGCTGGACCAATGTGCATGAATTAATCCCGTGGCGCACAGTCACCGGTCGCCAGCAGCTCTATCAGGACCATGAATGGATGCGGGCCTTCGGCGAGGGCTTCGTCACATGGCGACCGCCCTTGGACCTGAAGACGGTGGGCGAGGCGGCGAGACGGCCGTTGGCGGCGGGCGAGCCGCATGTGGTGCTGAACTTTCTCACGCCGCACCAGAAATGGGGTATCCACTCCACCTACACCGACAACCTCCTGATGCTGACGCTCAACCGCGGCGGCCCGGTGGTGTGGATTTCCGAAGTCGACGCCAGGAAGGCCGGTCTGGTCGACAATGACTGGGTCGAAGTCTTCAATCTCAACGGCGCCATCACCGCGCGTGCGGTGGTCAGCCAGCGGATGAAAGAAGGCTCGATGTTCATGTATCACGCACAGGAAAAGATCGTGAACACGCCCGGCAGCCAGATCACGGGTAAGCGTGGTGGCATCCACAACTCCGTTACCCGCATCGTACTGAAGCCCACCCACATGATCGGCGGTTATGCCCAGCTTGCGTATGGCTTCAACTATTACGGCACGGTCGGCTCCAACCGCGACGAGTTCGTGATCGTGCGCAAATTGTCCAAGGTCGATTGGCTCGACCAGCCCGCAATCCAGACGACGGAGGCCGCGGAATGAAGGTACGTGCTCAAATCGGAATGGTGCTGAACCTCGATAAATGCATCGGCTGTCACACCTGCTCCGTCACCTGCAAGAACGTCTGGACCAGCCGTGAAGGCGTGGAATACGCCTGGTTCAACAATGTCGAAACCAAGCCGGGTATCGGCTATCCCAAGGATTGGGAGAACCAGAAGCGCTGGAACGGTGGCTGGAGGCGAACAAAAAGCGGCGCTCTGCAACCGAAGCAGGGCGGAAAATGGCGCATTCTTGCCAATATCTTTGCCAATCCCGACCTGCCCGAGATCGACGATTTCTACGAGCCGTTCGATTTCGACTACGACCACTTGAAATCCGCGCCGGAAATGAAGGCGTTCCCGACCGCACGCCCGCGCTCGAAGATTTCCGGCGAACGCATGGAAAAGATCGAATGGGGCCCGAATTGGGAGGAAATCCTCGGCGGCGAGTTCGAGAAGCGCTCGAAGGACTATAATTTCGAAGGCATCCAGAAGGAGATCTACGGCCAGTACGAGAACACCTTCATGATGTATCTGCCCAGGCTGTGCGAGCATTGCCTCAACCCAGCCTGCGTCGCCTCCTGCCCGTCCGGCGCGATCTACAAGCGCGAGGATGACGGCGTCGTGCTGATCGACCAGGAGAAATGCCGGGGCTGGCGCATGTGCGTGTCGGGCTGCCCCTACAAGAAAATCTACTACAACTGGTCGACCGGAAAATCCGAGAAATGCACGCTGTGCTATCCGCGACTGGAAAGCGGTCTGCCAACCGTCTGCTCGGAAACCTGCGTCGGCCGCATCCGCTATCTGGGTGTCATGCTCTACGATGCAGACCGCATCGCCGATGCCGCGAGCGTGGAGAACGAGAAGGACCTCTACGACGCGCAGCTCGGAGTCTTCCTCGATCCGAACGACCCCCAAGTAATCGCGGCGGCGCGCGCCGAGGGCATCCCCGAGGATTGGATCAAGAGCGCGCAGAACTCGCCGATCTGGAAAATGGCGATGGACTGGAAGATCGCCTTCCCGCTGCATCCCGAATACCGCACCCTGCCGATGGTCTGGTACGTGCCACCGCTGTCGCCGATCCAGAATGCGGCCGAGGCGGGACGGATCGCCGCGCAGGACGACATGCCAGACGTGCGCTCCTTGCGCATTCCGGTGCGCTATCTCGCCAATATGCTGACGGCCGGAGACGAGGCGCCGATCGTCTCGGCACTGGAGCGAATGCTGGCCATGCGCTCCTACATGCGCTCCAAGACCGTGGACGGTGTCGTCAATCTCGGTGTCGCCAAGCGGGTCGGCATGGTGCCGCAGCAGATTGACGAGATGTACCAGTTGCTGGCGATCGCCAATTACGAGGACCGCTTCGTCATCCCGACCACGCATCGCGAGCTGGTCGAGGATGCCTACGACCTCAGGAGCGGCTGCGGCTTCACCGACGGCAACGGCTGCTCGGCCGGCCATTCGGGGCAGTCGCTGTTCGGGGCCAAGAAGTTCCGTAGCCCGCAGGAGTTCATCGCATGAAGACCTTCAAGGCGCTGTCGGCCCTGCTCAGCTATCCGAGTCACGATCTTCAGGAGGCGATTCCGGTGATCCGGGCGATCCTCGCCGAAGGTGTCGTGACGCCAGCCGCTGCCACCGCCCTGGAGCCGCTGCTCGCTTCACTGGAAAGCGGCGATCTCTACGATCTGCAGGAGCGCTACGTGCTGCTGTTCGACCGTTCCCGCACCCTGTCGCTCAACCTGTTCGAGCATATCCATGGCGAAAGCCGCGACCGGGGCGGGGCGATGGTCGACCTGCTGGAAACCTACCGCGCCGGCGGCTTCGATCTGGCGGGACCGGAGCTGCCCGACCATCTGCCGGTGCTGCTGGAGTTTCTCTCCATGCGGCCGCTGGCCGAGGCGCGCGAAATCCTCGCCGATGCGGGTCATATCCTGATCGCGCTCGCCGAGCGGCTGGCGCGGCGGGAGAGCGTCTATGCCGCCGTTTTCGAGGGGCTGGTCAAGCTTTCCTCCGCCGATCCGGCGGCCGAGGAGGCACAGGCCCTGCTGGCGCAACAGGACGACAACCCGGAGGATCTCGCCGCCCTCGACGCGGTCTGGGAAGAAGCGCAGGTGACCTTCGGCCCGGACCCGAACGCCGGCTGCCCGGTCAGCCGCGACATTCTTGCCCGCATGGAGCCCGCACCGGCGCGGGCCGCCCGGTGAACAGGAGACCGCCATGCATAATTTCGTCTTCGGCATCTATCCCTATATCGCCATCACGGTGATGGTGATGGCCAGCATCGCCCGCTATGAGCGCGACCCCTTCACCTGGAAGTCCAAGTCGAGCCAGCTGCTGCGCAAGCGCCAGTTCATCGCCGGTTCGGTGCTGTTCCATGTCGGCATCCTGACGATCTTCGGAGGCCATCTCGTTGGGCTGCTCACGCCGATCCAGGTGTTCGATTTTCTCGGCGTCAGCCACGAGGCCAAGCAGATCCTCGCCATCTCCGCCGGCGGCATCGCTGGGATCATGACCCTTGTCGGCGGCACGCTGCTGTTACATCGCAGGCTGTTCGATCCGCGCATCCGCGCCAATTCCACGCTCGCCGATACCGGCATCATGGTGCTCTTGATGGCCCAACTCCTGCTTGGGCTTGCCACCATCATCGTTTCGCTCGGCCATCTCGATGGCACGGAGATGGTGAAGTTCATGAACTGGGCGCAGGCGATCATCTATATGCGCGCCGGCGCAGCTGACTTTATCGTTGACGTCAATCCGCTGTTCAAGGCGCATATCGCCCTCGGGCTGACCATCTTCCTGCTGTTCCCCTTCACCCGGCTCGTTCACATGTTCTCGGCGCCAGTGCGCTATCTGTGGCGGCCGGGCTACCAGATCGTGCGCTCGCGGCGCGGCGCCAAGCCCGCGCCGGCCGGGCTTTCGCCACTGCCGGGGCCGCGCATGGAGCCGGGCGAATGATTATCCTGGATCGCACCGCCCGTCCGGAGCCGGTCACGGTCAACGGCGTGACCATCGCTCCCGAAGCCATTGCCGCCGAGGCACAGAACCATCCGGCGCCCAAGGGTCAGCCCGGCTTTGCCTGGCGGGCGGCGGCGCGGGCGCTGGCGCTACGCGAGACGTTCCTGCAGGAGGCGCGCGCACACGGCATCGCGCCCGAGCCGATCGAGCTGGAAGAAGGGAAGTGGGAGACCGAAGAGGAAGCACTAATCCGCCAGCTGTTCGAGCGCACGATTGCCCCGGCTCCGGTCGACGAGGCGCCGCTGCGCGCGCTCTACGATGCGGCGCCCGACCGGTTCCGCGGGCCATCGCTGTTCGAGGCCGCACATATCCTCTTCGCCGCTGCGCCCGCCGACGCCGCCGGCAGGGCGTCGGCGCGCCAGCAGGCGGAAGCAGTGCTGGCGAACCTGCAGCGCGACCCCCGCCGCTTCGCTGAGCTGGCGGGCGAGTTCAGCGCCTGCTCTTCCCGCGCCAATGGCGGGATGCTGGGCCAACTCGCCTCAGGCGATACGGTGCCGGAATTCGAAGCAGCGCTGTGTTCCATGGAGGAACAAAGCATCTCCGACGCGCCAGTAGAAAGCCGCTATGGGTTCCACCTGATCCGGCTTGACGCGCGTGTGCGTGGCGAGGTCTTGCCGTTCACGACCGTTCTGCCACATCTGCGCCAAGCGCAGGAAAGGGCGGATTGGGTGCGGGCGAGCCGCGCCTATGTCGAGGAGCTCGCGGCACGGTACCAGGTGGCGGGCGTCGATTTTGCAGGCCACCCCGCCGGGGAGGTGAAATTTTCGACATGAACGACGCCCCCGCCTTGTCCGATCCCTTCCTTTGCGGCTGCGAAATCAAGCCAGAGATGGGCGCGCTGATTTCCGTCGACGCAGCTCTTCGCCGGGCTTTGGCGCTGGTCAAGCCAGTCGCGCAGGTGGAACGGCTGCCGCTGGAAAGGGCGCATGGCAGGGTACTGGGCGAGGCTGTGCGGTCGGGCGTCTCGCTCCCACTGTTCGACAGTTCCGCCATGGATGGTTACGCCGTCCGGCTTGCCGACCTTGCTGGCGAGGGACCGTGGCGGCTGCGGGTGTCAGGGCGAGTGGCGGCCGGCGATACCGACAGCGGGCCGCTTCCGGCCGGCGCGGTGTTGCGCATCTTTACCGGTGCGGCCATCCCTTCGGGATGCGACGCGGTAGTCATCCAGGAGTTAGCACGGCTGGAAGGCGATACCGTCGAGATACAAAGGCGCCCCCGACCGAACGAAAATATTCGGCGCGCCGGTGAGGACCTGGTTCTCGGTTCTGAATTTCTGCCAGCCGGCTGTCGCATAGGACCGCGCGTGGCTGCACTGCTCGCGGCGGCCGGTTGCGGCGAGGTGGTCGTCAGGCGTCGTATCCGGGTCGCCTTCTTCAGCACCGGCTCGGAATTGCGCGCACCGGGAACGCCGTTGGCACCAGGGCAGATCTGGAACGCCAACCGCTATCATCTCCAGGGTTCCCTTGATCTGCCGTGGGTAGAGGCAATCGACATGGGCGCCGTTCCCGACCAGCCCGACCGGTTGCGCGAAGCGCTGGAGCAGGCTTCCCGCGATGCCGATCTGGTAGTGACCACCGGCGGAGTCTCCGTGGGGGATGAGGACCATATGCCCGCAGTGCTCAACGCCGCAGGCGGCAAGATTCACGTAATGAAAGTAGCGATGAAGCCCGGTAAGCCGCTCATCGTCGGCCTCCTCGGTTCGGCGCTTTACATCGGTTTGCCGGGCAACCCGGTTTCAGCTTTCGTCGCCTGGTATGTGATCGGAGCGCGTATCGCAGAGGCGCTGGCGGGTATCCGGGAGGCAAGGCCCCCACGCTGCGTCGTGCGCGCGGGCTTCGATCGGATTCGACAGCCGGGCCGTTGCGAGTTCCTGCCGGCCCGTCTCGGCAGCTATGACACAAACGGAACCAGAAACGTGGAAATTACAGGCTCGGCCATATCGCATCGGGTGGCGCTTCTAGCACAAGCCGATGGGCTGCTGCTGATCCCCTCGGAAACCCACCGCATCCAGCGTGGCGACATGCTGGAATTCCTGCCGTTTTCGGACGGCTGAACCCGAGGGAGAACGCGATGAAGCTTGGCTATGTAACCATGCGGGGTCGCGGTCGGATCGACCTTCTTCTGGCCGACGTCGTCGACCAGCTTGAAGCGCATGGCGTGGCCCTGGCGGGCACCGTACAGACCAATATCGACCGAAGCGACCGCCCTCGGTGTGACATGGATCTGCGGCTGCTACCCGACGGTCCTGTGGTGCGCATCAGCGTCGACCGCGGAGCGCACGCGCGGGGCTGCCGACTGGATGCCGGTGTGTTGGAGCAATCGGTGCTGTGGGTTTCGAACGCTCTGGACGATGCCGAGATGCTAGTGGTCAACAAATTCGGCAAGCAGGAAGCCGAGGGCAAGGGTTTGACCGGTACGATCGCGGACGCTCTCGAACGCGGTCTTCCGGTACTCGTAGGTGTAAACGATCTGAACCTGCCAGCCTTCTTAGAATTTGCCGGGGGAATGGCGCAGGAGTTGGCACCAGATGCGGCACTGATCGTGGACTGGTGCTTCGCCATCCTGGCAGGGATAGGCTCGAAGAACGAGCTCAATCAGTTGGAGAGTTCGATGCGTTCGGCGCCGATCAGCTCCCGGCAATAAAAATACGGCTGGAAAGACCAGGACACGGGACAAAGTATAAATCTATGGCCGCCGGCTTGCCGGGCAGGTTGATGTACAGCGCGCGGCCTCCGATCCCTACGGTCTGGCGCGATAGGTTGGTGGTTGGAACCCGAGACGGGCCTGCCTGGCGCATCAGTTCACCAAAACGCGAAAGCTCCTGGGCCATGAGTTCGCGCAGATTTCTGGTGTGGGGTCGGGCGGCACATAGCCGAAGTCAATTCAAAAAGCAGCCGTTATCAGCATTTCTGTTGCAGCAATCGATCGATGCCATTCAACGAGCGCATGATCGAGGGATGGTCCGAAATACTGTAAAGGATGTGCCGTCCATCGCGGCGCGTGCGAACAAATCCTGCGTTACGAAGTTTCACCAGATGCTGCGAGAGCGACGGTTGCCGGATATCGAGACCTATCCCAATTTCTTCTACCGAATGCTCTCCACCGGTCAGCAAGTAGTGAAGAATGAGCAAGCGCTTGTCGTTTGCGAGTAGTTTCAAGAAAGCTGCGGCTTCGTCCTTCCTCATCAACGCAACGCAAATGCGTTGAAGCTCTGGAAAGAAGGATGGTTGATCCGGCAAACCGGAATTGCCGGGCTCAAGCTGGGTTGCCGTTCGCTTGCTTCGCTGCTCCATCATCATTTCCTCCATTCGCCGGACCGCTTCGCGGCTGTTTGCCGCTGCCTGGTGGGCAGAACGCGTCGTGCAAAGCCTGCACGACAGTCAGGATCTCCGGTCGGACAATCGAGTAATAGACGGTCGTTCCCTCGCGCCGCGCCTCGACCAGCCCGTCCGCTCTCAACCGCATAAGTTGTTGCGACATCGGCACTTGTTCGATTGCCAGTCCTTGCCGCAGTTCGGCGACCGATCGTTCACCATCGACCAGCGCACACAGAACGAGCAGCCGCTGGGGGTGCGACAGACTGCGCATCAGTTCGGCGGCCTTTTCGGCGGCCGGTATCATTTCTTCTACATTCATACTCTTGAATTTAAAACATTTGAATGTTAGATGCAAGCCATAAAGCCTGGAAGCGTCTGAATTGAATGGCCTCCGGCAACCAGGAAATGGGCAGACCCATCATAGAAATAGCGGAGCAAAAGCCATGACTCATATCGTCATTCTTGGCGCGGGCCTCGGTGGAATCATCATGGCCTACGAGATGAAACGCAAGCTCCGGCGTGAAGATCGCCTGACAGTCGTCAATCTCGGCTCCAGCTATTCCTTCGTTCCTTCCAATCCCTGGGTCGCGGTTGGCTGGCGGCAGCCGCAGGACATAACCATCGATCTCGTTCCCGTTCTGAAGCAGCATGGAATCGCACTCAGGCCCGAGGGAGCCCGTCGGGTCCAGCCCGCGCAAAACCGCGTCGAACTCAATGACGGTTCCCTTCTCGATTATGACTTCCTGATCATTGCTACCGGCCCCGCCCTTGCCTTCGATGAGGTGCCGGGCCTGGGACCCGATGCGCATACTCAATCCATCTGCCAGATCGGCCATGCGACCCAAGCGAAGACCGCATTCGACGCGCTCGTGAAACGGCCCGGCCCCATCGTCGTCGGAGCTGTGCAAGGCGCCTCCTGCTACGGTCCGGCCTACGAGTATGCCTTCATCCTCGACACGGCGCTGCGCAATGCGCGGGTGCGGGATCAGGTTCCGATAACCTTCGTCACGCCCGAGCCCTATATCGGCCATCTCGGGCTAGACGGGGTTGGCGACACCAAGGGGCTGCTCGAAAGCGCCCTGCGCGAACGTCACATCAAGTGGATCACCAATGCCCGGACGACGACGGTCGAGCCTGGCAAGCTGATCGCGGAAGAGGTCCACGACGATGGCACCGTCAAGGCAACTCATGAGCTGCCCTTCGCCTTCTCGATGATGCTGCCGGCCTTCCGCGGTGTGCCGGCGATCGCTGGCATAGACGGGCTGACCAATCCGCGCGGTTTCGTCATCATCGACAAGCACCAGCGCAATCCATCTTTCCCGAATGTCTTCGGTATCGGGGTCTGCGTCGCTATTCCACCGGTTGGCAAAACCCCGCTCGCGGTCGGCGTGCCGAAGACCGGCTTCATGATCGAATCCATGGTGACAGCGACGGCCGAAAACATCGCCGCACTGCTGAAGGGCGAGGAACCCAGGGCCGTCGCGGCCTGGAACGCGGTCTGTCTCGCCGATTTTGGCGACGATGGCATCGCCTTCGTCGCGCAGCCGCAAATTCCCCCGCGCAACGTGAACTGGGCTTCACGTGGCAAATGGGTCCATGCCGCCAAGATTGGCTTTGAGAAATACTTCCTGCTCAAGGTGCGGCAGGGCAAGGCCGACACGTTCTACGAAAATCTCGTGCTCAACATGCTTGGCGTCGGGAAACTGAAGGATATCCGCATCGAAACCGCCGAGTAGGTCACGCCCCTCGGTTTCAAACACACTGGAGTATTTAAAATGACGATCGATCGCGCCGTATTGATGTTTGCCGGCTGCATGGTCCTGTTGTCCCTCGCGCTCGGCTTCTATGTCTCACCATGGTGGTATCTGCTGAACGCGTTCGTCGGCTTCAACCTTATTCAGTCCTCAATCACCGGATTCTGTCCGGCCGCAATTGTGTTCAGAAAACTGGGCTGCCCGGTAGGCATCGCTTTCAAATAGCAATCAAGCATTCCTATTCGCGACCGTCGCGTGGAACGCCAGTCTTCTTTGGACGCAATCTCTTCATGTATCGAACGCCCCCTTACGCTCGCGCGGTAATGCTTGCCCTGATCGTGGCTTTTACGAACCATGGCGCATACGCTGC
This sequence comes from Allobosea sp., assembly GCA_033792295.1. Classification (GTDB taxonomy): domain Bacteria; phylum Pseudomonadota; class Alphaproteobacteria; order Rhizobiales; family Beijerinckiaceae; genus Allobosea. Next base: position 6,865 of record JARYGW010000046.1, on the reverse strand, counting down.
CGACTTCATCGTGAAAACGACGACTATTCCGAACATGAAGGCCGTGTTCGGGCAGGTCGAGAGCCGTATCGTGCTGCCGGCGCGGGTTCGCACCGGCGGCTCGGTGCGCGAACTGCGCATCAGCCAGGGGGATGAGGTCAAGGAAGGCGACGCCATCGCCGTCATCGTCGATGACAAGCTCTCGCTCCAGCTCGACGCCGCCCAAGCCAAAATCGATGCTCTCAGTTCCCAACTCGACAATACCAAATTGCAGCTCGAACGGGCGCAGCAATTGAGGGCGACTGGCACCGGTACGCAAGCCAGCCTCGATCAGGCCAGAATGCAGTTCGAGGTGGCGACCAATCAGGTCGCGGCGGCTCGGGCCGACAAGACCGTTATCGAGCAAAGCACTCGGGAAGGCACTGTTGTCGCGCCTGCCACGGGCCGTGTCCTGACCGTGCCCGTGACGCTGGGCTCGGTCGTCCTGCCGGGCGAGGAGATCGCGCGCATCGCCCCCGGCCCCTACTATCTGCGCCTTTCCCTGCCCGAACGCCACGCGGCCGATATCGTGCAGGGAGCAAACGTCGTGGTCGGCGAGCGCGGCCTGAAACGATCGCCGGATCAATCCGAACCGAGGCTTCCGGGTCGAATCGTCAAGGTCTATCCGGAAATCGTCGATGGACGTGTCACTGCCGATGTCGAGGTCACCGGGATCGGCGATTACTTCGTCAATGAGAGGACCCTCGTATCCATCCCGGTCGGCAAGCGCTCCGTGCTTGCTGTGCCGCCGGAAGCGGTGCGGACGCTGCATGGGATCGACTATATACGTGTCGCTGGTATAGGGGGCGCGATCGATGTGGCTGTCATCATCGGCGAGCGCTTCGAAGATAACGGCCAGCCCCGCATCGAAATCCTCACCGGCCTTCATGACAGCGATCGGATCGTGCTGCCATGACGCCGCCAAGACTTAATCTCGGTCTGGCCGGTGGCTTGACCCGTACCTTCATCGGCTCGCCGCTGACGCCGCTCTTCTTACTGGCCGCCTTCGTCCTGGGGCTCGTCGCACTGATATCGTTGCCGCGCGAGGAGGAGCCGCAGATCTCGGTGCCGATGGTCGATATCCGCGTGCAGGCGAACGGCTTGAAGACCGAGGATGCGGTCAAACTCGTAACCGAACCGCTGGAGACAATCGTCAAAGCGATCGACGGCGTCGAACACGTCTATTCCCAGACCGAGGATGATGGTGCGCTGGTCACGGCGCGGTTCAAGGTCGGCACCAATGCCGATGCCGCGATCCTGCGGGTGCATGAGAAGGTCCGGGCGAACATGGACCGCATTCCCGTCGGCATTCCCGATCCGCTGATCGTAGGACGCGGAATCGACGATGTGGCGATCGTCGTCGTTACGCTGCGGCCAACACAGGAGAGCGCCGGGCACTGGACCGCCAACGGGCTGACAAGGCTGGCGCGCGAGCTGCAGGTCGAGGTCGCCAAGCTGCCTGATATCGGCCTCACCTATATCGTTGGCGAGCAGCCGGAGCAGTTCGAGGTCGAGCCAGATCCGGAAAAGCTCTCGCTCTATGGCATCACCCTTCAGCAACTCGCCGCCAAGATCGAGGGAGCAAACCGTTCCTTCCGCGTCGGCACGCTGCGCGAAGGCGGCCAGCAGCGCGCGATTGTCGCCGGGCAGACGCTGCAGGAGCTCTCCGAGATCGGCAACATCCTTCTCACCGCGCGCGACGGCAGGCCCGTCTATGTGCGCGATGTTGCAAAAACGGTCCTTGCCACCTCGCCGGCGGAGGCCCGTGTCACCGATGTTCGTTCGACAGCAGATGGGCTGCAAAGGGTTCCGGCGGTTTCTCTTGCGATTGCCAAGAGGCCAGGCACCAATGCCGTGGTCATTGCCGACGATATCGTAAAGCGCCTGGAGCAAACCCGCGGCCAGATCTTTCCGAAGGATGTCGAGATGACGGTCACGCGCGATTACGGCGAGACCGCCAACGAGAAGGCGAACGAGCTTCTGTTCCATCTTGGGCTCGCAACCGTCTCGATCGTCCTCCTGGTCGCCATTGCCATCGGCTTGCGCGAGGCGATGGTGGTCGCGGTCGTCATTCCGATCACCATCCTGCTCACGCTCTTCGCGTCCTGGCTCATGGGCTATACGCTGAACCGCGTCAGCCTGTTCGCCCTGATCTTTTCAATCGGCATCCTGGTCGACGACGCCATTGTCGTCATCGAGAACATCGCCCGCCACTGGGCCATGCAGGACGGCCGATCGCGCAGCGCGGCCGCTATCGACGCCGTTGCCGAGGTTGGCAACCCGACCATCGTCGCCACGCTGACTGTCGTGGCTGCGCTCCTTCCGATGTTGTTCGTGTCGGGGATGATGGGGCCCTATATGAGCCCGATCCCGGCGAACGCCTCGGCGGCGATGCTGTTCTCTTTCTTCGTCGCGGTAATACTTACGCCCTGGCTGATGATGAAGCTCGGCCGGAAGGAGGCAGCGGGCGGACACGCCCATGCCGCGGCCGATGGAGGGCGTCTCGGCAGAATCTACGCGATGGTCGCGCGACCTGTCCTGCGGAGCCGCACCCGGGCCTGGGCGTTCCTCCTGGTTGTCGGCATGGCCACGATCGCGTCGCTTGGCCTTCTCTACACCAAGCACGTCACGGTCAAGCTGCTGCCCTTCGACAACAAGACCAACCTTCAAGTAATCGTCGACCTGCCCAAGGGCTCTTCGGTTGAGGATACGGACCGGACACTGCAGCAAATGGTGGAGCGGCTGGGCGACATGCCGGAGATCGTATCCTTCCAGACCTATGCCGGAACAGCGTCACCTTTCGACTTCAATGGACTGGTGCGGCACTACTATCTGCGCGCAGAACCGCAGCAGGGCGATATCGTCGTCAATCTTCTGCCCAAAGGCGCGCGGGGCCGCGCGAGCCATGCGATCGCCCTTGATATTCGCAAGCGCCTCGAGGGCCTTGCGTTGCCGCAGGGCACAGTGGCGAAAGTGGTGGAACCGCCGCCTGGCCCGCCTGTGCTGGGGACGCTGCTGGCTGAGATATACGGACCGGATGCCGAGGCACGTCGTGCCGTCGCCGGAAAAGTGCGCGAGGCCTTCAAGAGCGTGCCCTTCATCGTCGACGTCGACGACAGCTACCACAATCAGCCGCAGCGTATGCGTGTCGCGATCGATCAAGACAATCTCGAATATTATCGGGTCGAGCAGTCCGACGTCTACGACACGTTGCGTTATCTCTATGGCGGCGCCACGGTCGGCTATTCGCATCGCGGCGGCGGCCGTCAGCCGATCCCGATCCGCATCGCCCTGCCGAAGGGTGAGAAGGTCATTGGCGAACGCGCGCTCACCACGCCCGTTCCGGCTAATGCGCTGCCCGGCGGCCGGGGTGTCGTCGAACTCGGCGACGTCGTGTCGGTCTCCGAGCAACCGGCATCGTATCCTGTCTTCCGACACAATGGCCGTGCAGCGGAGATGGTCATGGCCGAGCTTGCCGGTGCTTACGAAGCGCCGATCTACGGCATGCTCGCCGTGAACGATGCGATTTCCAAGGCGGATTGGGGCAATGTTCCGAAGCCAGTGATCGCGCTCCACGGCCAGCCCGATGACGAAACCCGCCCGACCCTGCTGTGGGATGGGGAGTGGGAAGTGACATGGGTCACCTTCCGCGACATGGGTGCGGCGTTCATGGTGGCGATCCTCGGAATCTACATCCTTGTGGTCGCGCAGTTCGGCTCGTTCAAACTTCCACTGGTCATCCTGACACCGATCCCGCTCACCTTCATCGGCATCATGCTCGGGCACTGGCTGTTCGCGGCGCCGTTCACGGCAACCTCGATGATCGGGTTCATCGCGCTTGCCGGCATCATCGTGCGCAATTCGATCCTGCTGGTCGATTTCATCCGCCATTCCGGAGGGCGGGGCAGGCCCTTGGTCGATGTACTGCTTGAGGCAGGCTCTGTTCGCTTCAAGCCGATCCTTCTGACCGCGCTCGCCGCGATGATCGGCGCTGGAGTGATCCTGACCGACCCGATTTTCCAGGGGCTCGCCATCGCGCTGCTGTTCGGTCTCGTCTCCTCGACGCTGCTCACGGTGCTCGTCATTCCAGCGATCTATGTGGCGCTGAAATGATCGGCGCTTGCATAGCCTATTGAAAAACGGCCCGAATTATAAGATAGTGAGTAATCACTATCTTTGGAGCAGTTGCCGATGCCACGCTCGACCAACCTCTCTGCCCAGGAGCGACGCAAGGTGACCGTTGAGGCCGTGATCGATCTGGCGGCCGAGCAAAACCCTGCGGACATTACGACTGGAGCGATCGCGCAGCGCATGGGTGTGACACAAGGTGCCTTGTTCAGGCATTTCCCATCGAAGGACGCCATTCTTCAGGCGGTTATGGAGTGGGTAGCGGAGCGCCTGCTGGCACGCATCGACCAAGCCACGTCCGCGGCGTCATCCCCGATTGACGCACTGGAAGCGGTATTCTTCGCGCATATCGAGTTCATTGTGGAACATCCCGGTGTGCCCCGGATGCTGTTCGGCGAACTGCAGCGCGCGGAGCAGACCCTTGCCAAGCGAATGGCGCACACTTTGATCCAACGCTACGGCGAGCGCCTCGGACAGCTCATTGCGGAGGGCAAGGAGCAGAGTGAATTTGCCGACACGCTGGATGACAAGGCCGCCGTAGCATTCTTTATCGGGGCGATCCAAGGTCTTGTCATGCAATCCCTTTTGGTCGGCGATGTTGCGCAGATCCGTGCAAGTGCCCCAGGGGTGTTTGCGTTGTATCGGCGCGCTGTCGAGGTGCCGAGATGATCGATCCGCATTCCTCGGTGACGATATCTTCCACTCGTCTCACCAAGACGGTGTCGGCGAGGCGTGTCATCTGCGTCGCATATCATTCAAGGGCGCGTATTTACCTAGAGGCAGGTCGATGAAACTGCCCTCATTGCAGCGCCGCACGCTGTTGCTCATTGGCGTTGGAGCTGTGACCGCGGCCTTGTTTGGTTATGTGGCCCTGCGCTCCGGTCCGCTCGCACCGGTGTCCGTTACGACCGCCGCCGTCGAGACGCGTTCAATTTCACCGACGTTGTTCGGCATTGGCACTGTCGAAGCGCGTTTCTCCTACAAGATTGGCCCCACCAGTGCGGGACGCATCGGCAGGATCCTTGTTGACGTGGGCGATCAGGTTCGATCCGGCCAGACCCTGGCCGAAATGGACCCAGTAGACCTCGATGCGCGCATCGCAGCACTTGAAGCGGCGATCGGCCGCGCGGAAGCGTCTATCAAAGTCGCCGAAGCGCAGGCGGTCGATGCCAAGACGCGCAAGGACTACGCGCTTGCTCAGGCGAAGCGCTATGAAGAACTCTGGAAGACCCGCGCCGTCAGTGAAGTCGCAGTCGAAACGAAGCGGCAAGAGAGTGAAGTGGCGCAGGCCGCTCTCTCGGCCGCTCAGTCCAATCTTCTCGCTTCGCAGCAGGATCTCCACCGTAACCGCGCCGACCGTGACGGTCTGGTCAAGCAGCGGGAGAACCTGGTTCTTCTTGCGCCGGTAGATGGTGTCGTTTCTGCAAGAAAAGCGGAACCGGGAACGACCGTGGTCGCGGGCCAATCGGTCGTGGAAATGATCGATCCAAAAAATCTCTGGATCAATGCCAGGTTCGATCAGATTGCTGCAACGGGCTTGCGGCAGGATTTGTCCGCCATGATCGCGTTGCGCTCACGCGCCGGCGAAGGATTGCCGGGAAGTGTTGCACGGGTGGAAGTCCTTGCAGATGCGGTGACGGAAGAAAATCTTGCAAAGGTGAACTTCGACACGCTTCCCAAGCCGCTGCCTTCGATTGGCGAGTTGGCTGAAGTATCGGTCGCCCTGCCCGAACTCCCCGCCTCGCCGACCATTCCGAATGCCGCGGTCCAGAACGTCGGCGGCAAGTTGGGTGTCTGGAAGATCGAAGGCGGGAAGATCCGATTTACGGCGGTCCGACTCGGTGCAGCAAACCTAGAAGGAACCGTGCAGGTCACGAAAGGTCTGAAAATTGGCGACGAGATCGTCGTCTACAGCGCCTCGAAGTTGCTCAGCACCAGCCGCATTCATGTTGCTGACAATCCGGCGGGGCTCCTCAAATGATTAGTCTGGCGGGACGCGACATTTTGCATTCCTGGGGCAAGTTTGTCTTCACGGGTGTCGGTCTGGGCCTGCTGATCGGTGTGACCTTCACCATGGCGGGCGTCTATCGGGGGATGGTCGATGACGGCAAGGTGCTGCTCGACAATAGCGGCGCCGATATGTGGGTTGTCCAGCAGAACACGCTCGGCCCTTACGCCGAATCCTCAAGCATTAACGATGACATTTATCGCATGATCCTGGCGATCCCCGGTGTTGAACGAGCCGCCAACGTAACTTATCTTACGATGCAGGTCCGCAAAGGAACCTCCGACGTGCGGTCCATGGTAGTGGGCGTTGCACCAGGGGACATGGCGACACCTGGCCGACCGCCCTTTCTTGTCGCCGGACGGCACATCACGCGTAGCCACTATGAAGCGGTTGCCGATGTCGCCACTGGTTTTTCTCTGGGGGACAGGATCGTTGTCCGAAGGAACCATTATACCGTTGTGGGTCTGACGCGACGGACGGTGTCGTCGGGCGGCGACCCAATGGTCTTTATCCCGCTGAAGGACGCACAGGAAGCGCAATTCCTCAAGGACAACGACTCCATTGTCCGTCAGCGCCGGCGCACCAGCGAGAATCCCGAGTTCAATCGGCCGGGCGTTCCCGGCTTGCTGGACGCCATCATCGCCTCGCAGAACAGCAACCCTTATGTAAACGCCGTTCTGGTGCGCACCAAACCGGGATACGACCAGGACC
>JARYGW010000469.1:0-3415 GCA_033792295.1 Allobosea sp. | reverse complement strand
CGGCATCGGCAATGCCCTGCGCGCACTGGGCCGCGATGAGCGGGCTCGACGAACGCAGGTCGCGGCCGATCAGGACCTCTCCGGCGACGCCATCCTCCCGCAGCATGGCGCAGAAGGCCCGGACATGGCTGTAGGTCGGCAGGCCGACGAGCTCGCTGACAAGGCCACGCAGGCCCGACGTTCCAAATTTCAGGCTGGTCATGATCGCTGCGCAGGAGAGGGGGGCGGGCGCAAGCTAGCCTATGCCCGGTGGCGGTGTCACGCTGTGCGTGCATCCTGTCACGAAGCGCCGCTATATCGGGACGACGTCCGGAATCGTTGCGTAAGCCGCGAGGGTCATACAAGCGGAATTGATGCCGCGTAACAACCTTAACGAGCGATAAATCGGTTTGGCCCGGTGGCCGCTCATGTTATTTTGCAGGTGCGAAGCGAGGCGTCTGCTTCCAGGAGTCAAAGATGAAGATTGTCATGGTCGGGGCCGGTTACGTCGGGCTCGTGTCCGGAGCCTGCTTTGCCGATTTCGGCCATGAGGTCGTCTGCATCGACAAGCAGGAGAGCAAGATCGCCGCGCTGAAGCGTGGCGAGATTCCGATCTTCGAGCCGGGGTTGTCCGAACTGGTGCGCAGCAATGCGGCTGCGGGGCGGCTTTCCTTCACCACCGACCTTGTCGGGCCGGTGTCGAAAGCGGATGCGGTCTTCATCGCGGTCGGAACGCCTTCGCGGCGCGGCGACGGCTTCGCCGACCTGTCCTATGTCTACGCCGCGACCCGCGAGATCGCGCAGGCGCTGAGCCGCTATACGGTCATCGTGACGAAATCGACGGTGCCGGTCGGGACCGGCGACGAGGTCGAGCGGATCATTCGGGAGCTGCGGCCGGACGCCGAGTTCGCCGTGGTTTCGAATCCGGAGTTTCTGCGCGAGGGCGCGGCCATCGAGGACTTCAAGCGGCCGGACCGGATCGTGATCGGCGCCGAGGATGAGCGGGCGCGCCAGATGATGGCGGAGGTCTACCGGCCTCTCTATCTCAACAGCGCGCCGATCCTGAACACCAGCCGGCGTACGGCCGAGCTGACCAAATATGCCGCCAACGCCTTCCTGGCGACGAAGATCACCTTCATCAACGAGATGGCGGATCTGTGCGAGCAGGTTGGCGCCAATGTGCAGGACGTCGCGCGCGGCATGGGGCTCGACAATCGCATCGGCTCGAAATTCCTGCATGCCGGCCCCGGCTATGGCGGTTCCTGCTTTCCAAAGGACACGCTGGCGCTGATCAAGACGGCGCAGGACTATGGAACGCCCGCGCGCATCGTCGAGACGGTCGCGGCGGTCAACGACCAGCGCAAGCGCGCGATGGGTCGCAAGGTCATCGCCGCCTGCGGCGGTGCGGTGCGCGGCAAGACGATCGCCGTGCTGGGGCTCACCTTCAAGCCGAACACGGACGACATGCGCGATGCGCCGTCCATCGCGATCGTTACGGCGCTCCAGGATGCGGGCGCGACGGTCCGGGCCTTCGATCCGGAGGGCATGGAGCAGGCTAAGGCGACTCTGCCGGCCGGCGTGGTCTATTGCTCGGATGCCTATGAGTGCGTCACGGGCGCCGACGCTGCCGTGATCGTGACGGAATGGAACATCTTCCGGGCGCTCGACCTGGATCGCGTCAAGGAAACGATGGCTGCTCCGCTCCTCATCGACTTGCGCAATGTCTATCGTCCGGATCAGGTCCGCGCGAAGGGCTTCACCTATCTCGATGTCGGGCGGGGCACGCAGGCGCCCGAGGCCGGTACGAAGACCGCAGCCGCCTGATGCGGCTGCCTCCAGCAATCTGGAGCGTTAATCGCAATTTGCGAACAATTTGATTGATCTGCGACACGCGCCTTAAAGCCGGGTCGGCTTACCCTCGCAGTACAGGCTTCTGCGGGGTCCCCCCATGCTTCTTTCTCTCGGTATCGTCTGGCTCGCCTGCGCCGCCGTTTTCCTGGAACTGGCGGAACGCGCTCCCCTGATCGAGGGCTAGATCGCATGGGGCCGCGGCCGTGACGCTGCGGCCTCCATTTTTTCTAGACAGATGCTCTGCTACCGAAATTTACCTTAGGGCAGGATTTCCTGTTCTCAGCGTCTTTCCCATTAATCGGATGGCGCCTTCACCTTTCCGCTCGCATCAAATACGCCCGACCGCCTTCCTTGCGACGTGCATCGAAATCGCGATGCGTCCGAAGCGCCGATTTGAGGCGACGCAAGCGGTTCAGCCAGTGCGGCACGGCAGTTTCTTCCAACATGACCAGATTCATTCCGAGGCGCCGGTGTCGTCGGAGCTACGGCTTTCGTTGGCCCTCGTCCTTGCAAGATCACGCGGCCAAAGCTTGCTTTCCGCCTGAAACCACACTGCGCACTGCGTTTCTGAGCCGAAGCATCAGGCCTGTCGTCCAAAATCCTCGTGGCTCGATTCTGATGGTCCGAAACAGGCACCCGACCAAAAGGTTTCCAGTCTGTTAAAAAAGGGAGGCGATGTCTCGCTAGTTGAAAGTAAACTTAAAAAATCGTAGTCACCGCCCGACATTGGCTAGGCAGTCGGGATTTCTCATGGCGATTGATTTTGTCGCCGCTGGTGGCACGCGCCGCGAGCATGGAAGTTGGTTCCGCTACGATCGTGCTGGTCATGTCGTCGCTGTGACCGATCTGGCTGTGATTACCGCCGCGAGCCTGCTGTGCGGCGCCTTCTATGGTGCGGTGAGGGAGGGCGTCACCGCGTTCCTGACCGACTCGCTGGCGCTGGGGACGTTGTTTGCCGTCTTGTTCGTGCTGCTCATGCAGCTTCGCGGGCTCTATCGACCGGTCGAGTTGCTGCAGCCGCTGCGGCAGTTTTCGAACGCGCTGGCGTTCTGGATCGCCATCGCAGCCTTCCTGACCCTGATCGGTTTCGCCCTCAAGACGGGGCATATGGTTTCGCGCGGGGCGACGATCTCCTTCGTCGTCTTCGGCTTCGTTCTTGTCGCATCGCTGCGTTTCTTCTGGCATGGCTGGATGCGAAGGGCGCTCGATACCGGCAAGTTCGCGACCCGGCGCATCGCTCTCGTCGGGGACGAAGAGGCCCTCGATCGCACCAAGCTGACGCGCAGGCTCGAACCATTCGGCCTGACGGTTGCAGCACGTTTCAAGCTTCCGTCGGATGCTTCGACCGAACGTGCCGTCCTGTCGGCCGCGATTGCCGATGTGGTGGCGGGATTACGCGGCTCCCAGATCGACGAGATCGTGATCGCTCTCGGCCCCGGCCGTTTCGAAATGGCGGAGCGCCTCGTCGGCGGCCTGCGGATATTGCCTCTGCCGATCAAGCTGGTGCTCGATCCGAAGCTCGGAGACCTCGTGACGCGGCCGAGCCAGTGCTTCGCCCATGACGTCGTCGCGGTCGAGATGCACC
>JARYGW010000468.1:0-3428 GCA_033792295.1 Allobosea sp. | reverse complement strand
AGCCCAACCGCAAGGCGCGCGAGCGCCAGCTCGACCAGCTCCTCGAGGAGTTCAGCATCGCGCGACTACGCAAGGCGCCCTCGATCGCGCTTTCGGGCGGTGAGCGCCGCCGCTGCGAGATCGCCCGCGCGCTGGCCGGCAAGCCCTCCTTCATTCTGCTCGACGAGCCCTTCGCCGGCATCGACCCCATCGCCGTCGGTGACATTCAGGGCCTCGTGCGTCAGCTCACGGATCGCGGGATCGGCGTGCTGATCACGGACCACAACGTCCGCGAGACGCTGGGCCTCGTCGATCGTGCCTACATCATCCATTCCGGCCGCGTGCTCACCGAAGGCTCGCCGGCCGAGATCATCGCCAATCCGGACGTGCGGCGCGTCTATCTCGGCGAGGATTTCCGCCTCTGAGCAACGCGCGTCGCTCTCGCAGTTGCGAGATCATGCTGCGACGCATTAACCTGCTTGCCTGTTTCGGCAGCAGGGGCTTTGACGTCGGCGTGATCGGGCGCTAGGGTCTTTCCACAAAGCAAGAAGCGTGCCGCGGGTGCGCCGTCGCAGAAGGGCCTGTCGCGCATGGCGATGATGCCGCGCATGGAATTGCGCCAGGGACAGTCCCTGGTGATGACGCCGCAGCTTCTGCAGGCGATCAAGCTCCTCCAGCTCTCACATCTCGAACTCCAGAATTTCGTCGAAGGCGAGCTGGAGCGCAATCCGTTGCTCGAACGCGACGACGGCGCAGATCTGCCTGCGCAAACGAATGGTGGCGACGGCCCGCTCGTGGCCGATGCCGCGAGCTTCGAGCGCGCCGAGAGCCTGAACACGCTGGAGGGCATCGAAGGGCGCCTGGGCACCAGCCTCGACAACGTCTTCCAGGGCGAGCAGCCGAGCGCGGCGCGCAGCGACAGCGCCGGGGCGGAAAGCCTGCCGATCATCGGCGGCAGCTACGGATCCTCCAGCGGCTCCTTCGAAGAGGGGGCTGAGGGTTTCGAGAGCAGTCTCACGGCCGAATTGTCGCTGCATGACCATCTCAGCGCCCAGCTCGACCTCACCGTCAGCGATCCGGCGGATCGCATCATCGGGCGCCATCTCATCGATGCGGTCGACGACAGCGGCTATCTCGCCGAGCCGGTCGCGGATCTGGCCGAGCGGCTGGGCGTCGCCGTCAAGCGGGTCGAGGCGGTGCTGGCCATCGTCCAGGGTTTCGATCCCTCCGGCGTGGCGGCGCGCGATGTCGCCGAATGCCTCGCGATCCAGCTGCGCGACCGCGATCGCTTCGACCCCGCCATGCAGGCCCTGATCGCCAATCTGCCTCTCGTCGCCAAACGCGATTTCGCGGCACTGAAGCGGGTCTGCGGTGTCGACGACGAGGATATCGCCGACATGGTCGCCGAAATCCGTCGGCTCGACCCCAAGCCTGGCCGGGCCTTCGGCGGCTCGGCGGCCGAGACCGTCGTGCCCGACGTCTTCATCCGGGCCGCACCCGATGGTTCCTGGCTGATCGACCTCAACCCCGACACGCTGCCGCGCCTGCTGGTCAACCAGACTTATCACGCCCGCGTCTCGAAATCGGCCCGCAGCGACCAGGAGCGTGCCTTCATCGCAGAATGCCTGCAGACGGCGAACTGGCTCACCCGCTCGCTGGAGCAGCGCGCTCGTACGATCCTGAAGGTCGCCAGCGAGATCGTGCGCCAGCAGGACGGCTTCTTCGCCCATGGCGTCGAGCATCTGCGTCCGCTCAACCTCAAGACGGTCGCCGACGCCATCGGCATGCACGAATCGACGGTCTCGCGCGTGACCTCGAACAAATACCTGACCTGCTCGCGCGGCGTCTTCGAGATGAAGTATTTCTTCTCGGCCGCCATCGCCGCGACCGGCTATGGCGAGGCCCATTCGGCGGAGGCTGTCCGCTTCCGCATCAAGCAGATGATCGACGAGGAAAGCCCGAACGACGTGCTCTCGGACGACGCCATCGTCACGAGGTTGAAGGCGGGCGGTATCGACATTGCCCGGCGCACTGTCGCGAAATACCGGGAATCGCTCAGAATCCCGTCTTCCATGGAGCGCCGCCGCGAGAAGGTCGCGATGGCGCTGGGCGGGCGCTGAGCGATTTTGTTCCAAAGCATTGCCGCATGGGCGCCATGAGCCGGTTCGCTCATTGACATCCCGGACTCGCAGTTCTTAGCTCCTCTGGATGGCCGAACACCGGCCATGGCTAACAAGGGGAAGCAGTCCATGAGCTTGCGAATCTCCGGCAAGAATCTCGATGTCGGCGAGGCCCTGCGCGGTCAGGCCGAGGAGCGAGTCGCGGCGGCCGTCAGCAAATATTACGAGGGCGGCTATCAGGGGCATGTCACCGTCGACAAGGACGGTTCGGCCTTTCGCACCGACACCGTCATCCATCTCTCCTCCGGGATCACGCTGGAAGCGACCGCCACCGCCCACGACGCCTATGCCAGCCTCGACAAGATGGCCGAGCGTATCGAGAAGCGGCTGCGGCGCTACAAGCGTCGGCTGAAGGACCGCTCTGGGGCCAATGGCCGCGATGCCGGCATCGCAATCCCCAGCTATGTGATCGCCGCCCCGGGCGACGAAATCGAGGAGGTCGATGGCGATTCGGGCGGCGATAACCCGGTCATCGTTGCGGAATCGACCAAATCCCTGCACAGCCTGACCGTCGGCGATGCGGTGGCCGAGCTCGATCTCACCGGCGCGCCGGTCATCGTCTTTCGCCATGCTGGCAATGGGCGCATGAACATCGTATATCGCCGCCGCGACGGCAATATCGGCTGGATCGACCCACCGGCATCGTTGTCCTGAGGCCGGCGGAGTAACCGCACCGGCCGTCGAAACTTGACTCGTGCCGCGGCGTTTCATCGGCACGGGACATGCATGGACGGGCGAATGACGCTGACCGATCTCCTGAGCCCTGCCGCGGTGATTTCGCCGCTGCGGGCTAACGGCAAGAAGCAGGCTCTACAGGAGCTTGCCCAGCATGCCGCCGCCCTGACGGGCCTCTCCGAGCGCGAGATCTTCGAGGCGCTGCTCCAGCGCGAGCGCCTCGGCTCGACCGGCATCGGCGACGGCATCGCCATCCCGCATGGTCGCATGCCGGGCATCGACCGGCTCGTCGGCCTGTTCGCGCGGGCCGAGAAGCCGATCGATTTCGATGCGCTGGACGGCCAGCCCGTCGACATCATCTTCGTCCTGATCGCGCCGGAGGGCGCGGGTGCGGACCATCTCAAGGCTCTTGCACGCGTCGCGCGGGTGCTGCGCAACCAGCCGGTGCTGGAGCAGATCCGCAAGATTCGTGATCCGGCTGCGATTTACGCGGTGCTCGCCGAGTCGTCCGCTCAGGCGGCTTGAGATTGCAATCATTAAAGACTGCTTGGACGCGAGGCTGCGAGCGGCTATGACCCCGGCCAGAACGGCGTC
>JARYGW010000467.1:0-3428 GCA_033792295.1 Allobosea sp. | reverse complement strand
CGGCCGAGATCATCTCCCATATCGGCGCCCGGCCGGATGTGAACCTCAAGACGCTGGCGGGGAATGAAGGGCTGCTGTGAGCTTGATCTTCGCCGGGTGAGTCCGGCGCGGGGAACCCTCTCCCGGAGGGAGAGCGACTGTTTGGTCAAGCGCAACTCCATGGCGATTTGGTTCTGACGATTGCGTTGATGATCGTGAGCAGTTTGCGCATGCAGGCGGTGATGGCGACCTTTGGGGGTTTTCCGGCCGCGCGGAGGCGTGCGTTGAAGGCCTTGAGCGCCGGGTTGCAGCGGATGGCGGCGAGCGCGGCCATGTAGAGGAGGGTTCGCAGGTCGGCGCGCCCACCGGCGATGGTGCGCTTGCCGCGCATCTGGCCACTGTCGCGATTGAGCGGGGCGACGCCGACGAGGGCGGCGATCTGGCGGCGCGTCAGTTGACCCAGTTCGGGCAGCTTGGCGATCAGGGCCGCGCGGAAGACAGGTCCGACGCCCGGCACGGAGGCGAGGAGATCGTCCTCGCCGCGCCAGGCCGGGGACCGGCGCAGGCTGGTGCCGATCTCGCCGTCGAGAGCGGCGATCTCCTTGTCGAGGAAGGCGATATGAGCCTCGAGCGACGGGCGCAGGCTTGGCGTGATCTGACTGCGCCGGATTTTCTCGCCGGCCCGCATCTCGACGAGCTGGCGCCGGCGCGTCACTTGATCGATCAACGCCCTGCGCGCGTCGTCGGGAAGCGGTCGGGGCTGGGGCTTCACCGCTTCGGCGAAGGCCGCGATCACGCCGGCATCGAGACGGTCGGTCTTGGCCAGTCTGCCGGTGGCCCTGGCGAAGTCGCGGACCTGGCGGGGATTGACGACCGCGACGAAGACGCCGGCGGCGCACAAGGCCGCCGCTGCTCGCTCCTGCAGGGCGCCCGTCGCCTCCAGCACGGCCAGCCACGGCCCCTGCACTCGGGCAAGGCGCGCGCAGAGAGCCGCGATACCGACTTCGTCGTTCGCCAGCTCGAGCACCTCGCCGCCGGGCCGGATATGGACATCCAGTCGGGCCTTCGAGACATCGATGCCGACATATTGCTCGATCTGGGTCATGCGCCAGGCCCTGCCTTGCCGGTGCGGGCTCGCTGCGCGGCCCCCGCGACTGTCCGGGCGTGAATGACGCTCCGCGGCGGCCCTCGGCTCTCCCACGGTGTCGACCACCACGGGCAGGGGCGGGCTCGCCACAGAGACCCCGCGAGCCTCGCAAGCAAGGCCCAGATCTCCCCTACACACAAGGGGCGGGGTTAGCGAAGGCCAGTTCTTCAGCAGGCACGGCGGTGCCGCTGCGGCTTATCAGGTGAGTGCGGGCCCTCATCCCTGCCCTTCTCCCACATGGGAGAAGGGCTCCCCGCGCTGTTCATCAGCGCCGGAGTCGGTCTGCCGAGGACAGTCAGCCGCCGATTCATCCCAAAAAGGACGCCCTGCCATCACTCCTCCAGCGGCCGAGCCTCTTCCGGCAGCATGATCGGGATGCCGTCGCGGATCGGGTAGGCGAGCTTGGCCGGGCGGCTGATCAGCTCCTGCTTCGCCGCGTCGTACTCCAGCGTCGCCTTGGTCAGGGGGCAGACCAGGATTTCCAGGAGCTTGGGGTCGATCCGCGTCGTGATGTCGGTTTCGCTCATCGTCTCGTTCTTTCGGTTCAGCTCTTCTTGCTCGGCAGATCGGCCAGCATGCCCGCCGCCACCATCAGCTTGGGCAAGGTCAGCCCGGAGCCAGCGATCGCATTGATGGTGGTGCGGGTCCGCCCCGTCTCCTCGCCGCGCTCGGCGAGCCAGCTCTCCAGCGTGCCCTCGCCCTTGGCGCTCGCCGCGATCTCCCGCGTCAGGGCGGAATGGGCGTCGTCGAGGGTCTCGACCGCGCGTTCGCGGGCCAGGCGCTCATAGTCGTCAGTCGCCGGAACTGCCGCGGCGGCCGTCTTCAGGCTCGTGAGCCCGAACTGCGTGTCGACGCCGAAATGGATGCGCGCGACCTCGCCGATCTTGCGCTTGCTGGCTTCGGCGATGTCGACGATGTCGGTCGCCTCCGCCAGCGCCGGCAGGCTGGCGATGCGGGCGGCGAGCGCCTCCGGCACGCCTTCCGAGATCAGCACGGCGATGCGGGCGAGCCGCGCCTGCGCGGCGGCCTCGGGCAGCAGCTCGCCGAGCTCCTCGGCCAGCGCCGTGACGCCCTCAGCATAGCGGGCGATCGTCTGCTCGATGGTGCCGGGCTTGGCCACGCCGCGCCGGAGGAACCAGCCCATGCGCTCGGTGACGAGCTCCTGCGCTGCGGCATAGAGCCCGAGCTGGGTCCTGCCCGGGATCTTGGCGTCGAGCGCATCGATTTCGCCGTTGAGCGCGATCAGCTCGAAGGAATCGCGGGCGATGGCATAGGCGGCGGCGATGGCCGGCGCGTCCGAGCGGGTCAGCGCCGCCAGCACCGGCACCAGGGCGGGGCCGCCGCGGTTGACGATGGCGTTGGCGAGCTGCGTCGCCACGATTTCGCGCCGGAGCTTGTGGCTGGCGATGCCGTCCGGATAGGCGTCGCGCAGCGCCTTCGGGAAATAGCGGACGAGCTCGGTGGCGAGATAGGGATCATCCGGCACAGCCGACTCAAGCAGCGCGTCGTGGAGCGAGAGCTTGGCATAGGCCAGCAGCACGGAGAGCTCCGGCCGGGTCAGCCCCTCGCCGCGCTTCTCGCGCTCGACGAGCTGGGCGTCGCTCGGCAGTAACTCGACGGAACGATCGAGCCGGCCGTCCTGCTCCAGCGTCTGCATCAGGAAGCGCAAGGACGGCGTCGCCGCAACGCCCTGCGCCTCGGTCAGCGAGAGCGCCAGCGTCTGCAGGTAGTTGTTGCGCAGGACGAGATCGCCGACCTCCTTGGTCATCGCGGCGAGCAGGGCGTTGCGCTTGTCTTCCGTCAGACGCCCGTCCTTTACGGGGCCGGCGAGTGCGATCTTGATGTTGACCTCGACGTCGGAGGTGTTGACGCCGGCGGAGTTGTCGATGGCGTCGGTGTTGAGCCGCACGCCCTTGCGTGCCGCCTCGATGCGGCCGCGCTGGGTCACGCCGAGATTGGCGCCCTCGCCGATCACGCGGGCCCGGACATCGGCGCCGGCGATGCGGACCGCGTCGTTGGCGCGGTCGCCGACCTGGGCGTCGGTTTCGTCGCTCGCTCGGATATAGGTGCCGATGCCGCCGAACCAGAGCAGGTCGACGCGCGCCTTCAGGATGGCCGTCATCAGCTCCGGCGGCGAGACCTCGGCCTTATCGATGTCGAGCAGTGCGCGCAGCTCCGCCGAGAGCGGGATGCTCTTCGACTGGCGCGAGAAGATGCCGCCGCCCTTCGAGATCAGCTTCTTGTCGTAATCGGCCCAGGACGAGCGCGGCAGGGCGAACAGGCGCTGGCGCTCGGCGAGCGA
>JARYGW010000466.1:0-3442 GCA_033792295.1 Allobosea sp. | reverse complement strand
ATCGTGATCGTCAGCGTCATCGCCGGATCAGGCGACCTGCGCCACGGGCGCGGCGTGGTCCATCTTCCAATAGCAGCGCCGTGCATTCTCCGTCGTGATTCGCGCGGCCTCGTCGAAGCTCACACCGATGGTCTCGGCAAGAACCTTTGCTGTTTCAACGACATAGGACGGCTCGTTGCGCTTGCCTCTGAACGGCACGGGAGCCAGATAAGGCGCATCCGTCTCGACCAGCAGGCGCTCACGCGGGATCATGCGGGCGATGCGGCGCAGATTCTCCGAGGTCTTGAAGGTCAGAATGCCGGAGAAAGAGACATAGAGCCCAAGCTCGACGCCGGTCATCGCCAGGGCTTCGCCGGCGGTGAAGCAGTGCAGGATGGCGGGGAATGCGCCCTTCTCCATCTCCTCGCGCAGGATCGCCGCCATGTCGTCATCGGCTTCGCGGGCGTGGATGACGAGCGGGAGCTGCGTCAGGCGCGCTGCCGCGATGTGCGTGCGCAGTCCTTGCGCCTGGGCCTCGCGCGGGCTCGTATCGTAATGATAGTCGAGCCCGGCTTCACCAATGGCGACGCAGCGCGGATGGCACGACAGCTCGACGAGCCGTTCGGTGGTAACGTCGAGTTCCTCATGGGCCTGATGCGGATGGGTGCCGACCGAAAACCAGACCGCCGGAAAGCGCTCCGCGATCGCGGCGTAATCCGCGAAGCGCGCCACACGGGTCGAGATCGTCACCATCCGGCCGACTCCGGCTGCCTCGGCCCGCGCGACATAGGTCGGCAGCTCCTCGGCGAAATCCGGAAAGTCGAGATGGCAGTGCGTATCGATCAGCATCACGCGGCCTGGCCGTCCTCGGGCTCGACATAGCGCGGGAAGACCGCGCTCGGCGCCGGCAGATTCGTGCCGCTCGACAAGCGCCCGGCCTGCCCCAACGAAGCGAAGTTGCGTGCATCGGGAGCAATGGCGAGCAAATCGAGCAGCTTGCCGGCCGCGACCGGCATCACCGGCTGCACCAGGATCGCGACCTGCCTGATCACCTCGATCGTGACATAGAGCACGGTGTCGCGGCGGACCGGATCGGTCTTGGTCAGGCGCCAGGGCTCGTTGCCGGCGAAATAGCGGTTGGCTTCCGCCACCACAGCCCAGATCTCGGAGAGCACCGTATGGAGCGCGAAATCCTTCATCGCCTCACGCGCCCTGGCGAGCGCGCCGTCGGCCATGGCGAGCATGGCTTCGTCCGCGTCGGTCAGTGCCCCGCAAGGCGGCACCTTGCCCTCGCAGTTCTTGGCGATCATCGAGAGCGAGCGCTGCGCCAGATTGCCGAGGTCGTTGGCGAGGTCGGCATTGATCCGCCCGACGATGGCGTCGTGGCTGTAATTGCCGTCCTGGCCGAAGGACACCTCGCGCAGGAAGAAATAGCGGAGCTGGTCGACGCCATAGGTCGCGGCAAGGTCGAAGGGGTCGACTACGTTGCCGAGCGACTTCGACATCTTCGTGCCCTTGTTGAGCAGGAAGCCGTGGCCGAAGACCCGCTTGGGCAGCGGCAGCCCGGCCGACATCAGGAAGGCGGGCCAGTAGACCGCGTGGAAGCGCACGATGTCCTTGCCGATGATGTGGACATCGGCCGGCCAGTAATGCGCGCGCGGGCTTTCCGGATCGGGGAAGCCCGTCCCGGTCAGGTAGTTGTTGAGCGCATCGACCCAGACATACATGACGTGCTTCGGGTCGCCGGGCACCGGCAGGCCCCAATCGAAGGTCGTGCGGCTGATCGAGAGATCCTCGAGCCCACCCTTGACGAAGGAGACGATCTCGTTGCGGCGCGTCTCCGGCGAAATGAAGTCCGGGACCTCGTCGTAGAGCTTCAGCAAGGCGTCCTGATACTTGGCGAGGCGGAAGAAATAGCTCTCCTCCTCGACCCATTCGACAGGCGTTCCCTGCCCTCCGAGGCGTGTGCCGTCGGGCTGAAGGGTCGTCTCCTCCTCGCCGTAGAAGGCCTCGTCGCGCACCGAGTACCAGCCGGAATATTTGGCGAGGTAGATGTCGCCATTGGCCTCCATCCGCCGCCAGAGCTCGTGCGTCGATGGCAGATGGTCCGGATCGGTGGTGCGGATGAAGCGGTCGAAGGAACAGCCGAGCGTCTGCTCCATGTCCTGGAAGCGCCCGGCGATCTTGTCGACGAATTCCTTCGGTGACAGCCCGTTCTGCGCTGCGGTCCGCGCGACCTTCTGGCCGTGCTCGTCCGTGCCGGTCATGGCGAAGACGTCGTAGCCGTCGAGCCGCTTGAAGCGCGCGATCGCGTCGGCAGCCACCATCTCATAGGCGTGGCCGATATGCGGCGGCCCGTTGGTGTAATGGATCGCGGTCGTCAGGTAGAATTTCGGGGCCGTGGCCATCGTCTGTCCGAGAGCTTCGCTTCACGCTGCGCGCGAGCGGGAAACCGCAGCCGACAGATCATGAAACATCGACATCACCAGCGGGCGGCGGTCGAGATTATAGGTCTCGACCTCGCGCGCCGAACGTTCCAGCTTTTCCCATACCTCCGCCAACGGTGCAAGGCGCGCCGGTTGCGCTGCAGCATGCGCGTGGAGATGGTCGGAAAGCCAACCTTGCACCGTTTCGATCATCACGGCGAAGTCACGCTCGCCCGCCTTGCCCGCAACATCCTCCGCCAGGGCCAGCAAGGCGTTGAGATCGATCTGCGGCAAGGCATCGAGTCGCGCCCGCACGGCCTCGACCAGAGCCAGCGTCTCGGGATCGACATAGGTCAGCGCCCGCTTGACCGAGCCTTCGGCCAGCGAGGCCGCGCGCTCCAGAGCGGATGCATCGAAGGGAGTCTCCATGCGTTCCAATGCCGTGCGACCGGCCTCGACCACACCTGCCGGCGATAGCGGCTCGAAATTCAGCAGGCGGCAACGCGAGCGGATCGTCGGCAGCAGCCGCCCCGGAGCGTGGGCGACGATCAGGAACAGGGCCCGCGGCGGCGGCTCCTCCAGCAGCTTCAGCAACGCATTCGCAGTCGGGCGATCCATATCTTCGGCCGAGTCGACGATACATACGCGCCAGCCGCCTTCCGCGGCGCTCGCGCTGAAACGATCGATGACGCGCCGCGCGGCGTCGACCGGGATATTGCTCGTATAGCTCTTGCCGTCCGGCTTCAGGCTGCGGCGCAGCAGGTGCAGGTCGGGATGCGACCGGGCCATCACCCGCCGCGTCGCCGGATCGGTTTCAGCCATGCCGAGACCGTCGCGCTGGGCCGCTCGCACCAAGGGGTCGCCCGCGGCCAGCATGAAGCGCGCGGCGCGGTAGGCGAAGCTCGCCTTGCCGATGCCCTCCGGGCCGCCGAGCAGCCAGGCATGGTGCATCCGGCCACCACGCAGCGCGTCGAGAAAGGCACGCTCCTGTACGGCATGGCCGATCAGGGCGAGCGTTTCGCGCGGATGCGGAGCGA
>JARYGW010000465.1:0-3442 GCA_033792295.1 Allobosea sp. | reverse complement strand
AATCGCCGCCCGCCGCTTCGGTTCCCCGCCGCGGCGGTTGCGAGGGACGCGGCGCGTCGCTACATAGCGGCCAGATTTCCCGACATTCCCGTGTCGCAGCCCCGAAAGCGGAGCCCGCTCGCCTCATGTCACGTCAGTTCATCTACCATATGCGCGGCCTGTCCAAGACCTATCCGGGCGGCAAGCAGGTCCTGAACAACATCCATCTCTCCTTCTACCCCGACGCCAAGATCGGTGTGCTCGGCGTCAACGGCGCCGGTAAGTCGACCCTGCTCAAGATCATGGCCGGCATGGACAAGGAATGGACCGGCGAGGCGTGGGTCGCGGAAGGTGCCCGCGTCGGCTACCTGCCGCAGGAGCCGAAGCTCGACGAGACCTTGACGGTCCGCGAGAACGTCATGCTCGGCGTCGCCCCGCAGAAGGCGATCCTCGACCGCTATAACGAGCTCGCCATGAATTATTCCGACGAGACCGCCGACGAGATGACCAATCTCCAAGATGAGATCGAGGCCAAGGGCCTGTGGGATCTCGATTCCAAGGTCGACCAGGCGATGGACGCGCTGCGCTGCCCGCCGGACGACTGGGCCGTCGACAAGCTCTCGGGCGGCGAGCGTCGCCGCGTCGCGATGTGCAAGCTCTTGCTGGAGCAGCCCGAACTGCTGCTGCTCGACGAGCCGACCAACCATCTCGATGCCGAGACCACCGCATGGCTCGAAGGCCATCTGCGAACCTATCCGGGCGCGATTCTGATCGTCACCCACGACCGCTACTTCCTCGACAACGTCACGAGCTGGATTCTCGAGCTCGATCGCGGCCAGGGCATCCCCTACGAGGGCAACTACTCGGCCTGGTCGGTGCAGAAGCAGAAGCGCCTCGCGCAGGAGGGGCGCGAGGACGCGTCGCGCCAAAAGACGCTGGAGCGCGAAGCGGAGTGGATGGCGGCCTCGCCGAAGGCCCGCCAGGCCAAGAGCAAGGCGCGCATCCAGCGCTATGACGAACTCGTCCAGAAGGCTTCGCAGAAGGGGCCGGACACCGCGCAGATCATCATCCCGATCGCCGAGCGGCTGGGCAACAACGTCGTCGATTTCGAGAACCTGTCCAAGGGCTTCCAGGACAAGCTGCTGATCGACGACCTGTCGTTCAAGCTGCCGCCGGGCGGCATCGTCGGCGTGATCGGCCCCAACGGCGCCGGCAAGACCACGCTGTTCAAGATGATCACCGGGCAGGAGACGCCCGATTCCGGTACGATCAAGGTCGGCGAGAGCGTGCAGCTCGGCTATGTCGACCAGAGCCGCGATTCGCTCGATGACAAGAAGAACGTCTGGGAGGAGATCTCCGGCGGCAACGACGTGCTCTATCTCGGCAAGCGCGAGATCAACTCCCGCGCCTATTGCTCGGCCTTCAA
Source organism: Allobosea sp. (assembly GCA_033792295.1). Taxonomy (GTDB): domain Bacteria; phylum Pseudomonadota; class Alphaproteobacteria; order Rhizobiales; family Beijerinckiaceae; genus Allobosea. The sequence continues at coordinate 2,037 of JARYGW010000465.1, read as the reverse complement.
CTTCAAGGGTGGCGACCAGCAGAAGAAGGTCGGCTCGCTCTCGGGCGGCGAGCGCAACCGCGTCCACCTCGCCAAGATGCTGAAGTCCGGCTCGAACGTCCTGCTGCTCGACGAGCCGACCAACGACCTCGACGTCGACACGCTGCGCGCGCTGGAAGAGGCACTGGAGGATTATGCCGGCTGCGCCGTGATCATCAGCCACGATCGCTGGTTCCTCGACCGCATCGCGACCCACATCCTCGCCTTCGAGGGAGACAGCCATGTCGAGTGGTTCGAGGGCAATTTCGCCGAATACGAGGAGGACAAGAAGCGCCGCCTCGGCATCGACTCAACGATCCCGAAGCGCATCCAGTACAAGAAGTTCTCGCGCTGATCCGTTAATTTCAGATTCAAAAAGGGCCCCGCGGCGTTCTGCGCCGCGGGGCCTTTTTCCTGGGCAGGACGAGCAGTTCTTATCGTTGCAAAGGCCATCAAGCTGTGTCGCGGACGTCCTTGTTGCGGATGAAAAAGCTCAGGAGGTTTGCATAGCCTCGAGCGTCGTCGATGGCGCGATGCGTATGCTCGACAGCGCCTAGCCACTCGCTTGGATAACGATCGACATCGCATTCCCACTGCCCTCGTCCGGTCCGCCCTGCGACCATCGACATGAGGCAGAGAGGGGCATGCTTAAAGAGTCGGTCGGAAATCCAGGGGCCTTCCAGCAATGGCCGATCGGTGAAGCGCTTCAGATAAAAATCGATCCATGGCCCATCGAGCGCGACAGGATGCGCCGCGAAAATTGGCTCGTCATCCAGGGACCGGACCCAATTGACAAACTGATCGACCACGATGGCCGCGGGTTGCGGGTTCCTCGTTGCGGCAGCCCAGGCTTCCGGATGTTCCCGCCAGAATGCCATCGTAGCTGGATCGTTCACGGCGCCGTTGAGAGATTCAAGAACGGCTTCGAATTCGCCCAGTATTCTGCCGCTGGCCGATACCGCCACCGAGCCGAACGACAGCATCGAGTTCGTTCCTGGAGTCGGCCCGTCAAATTCGCAATCGGTCACGATGTAGACGTATGGCATCGCTGCTCCCTATCTCCCGGTGCAAGCTTATCTGAATCTGTTTCGAGGCGAACTGCGATTTCGGAGCAAGGCAGGTTATTCTTCGGAACGGTCAGAGGAACTGCGGTCGCGCTCATAGCGCTTGCGGACCGGAAATGGCGGTAGCCAGGATTCGCGGCGGACGGTCCAGAGTTCGTAGGTCGGCACGAACTGGTCGGGAGCATCGAGGGAACCCAGATTCACTTCGATCTCGTCCCCGGTCTGCGAAAAGACGGAGGAACCGCAGCGAGGGCAGAAACGCCGTCCGGCATAATCGCGCGTCTCGCCTTCGATCGTCACTGCGTCCAGCGGGAAGATGGCGGAGGCATGGAACAGGGCGCCGTGATGCTTGCGGCAGTCGAGGCAGTGGCAGAGGCCGGTCCGATAGGGGCGCCCTGACGCCACGAGCCGGACATTGCCGCACAGGCAACCGCCGGTGAAACGATCCATGCTGGGTTCCTCCGACATGGCGAGCCGCCCTCCGCGAATGCCCGGCATGAGCAGCAAGCGCGCCGCCTTAGCCTCTCTTTAAGGCAGACTAAACCCGTAGCTCCTAGGAGAGGAGCCGCGGCCAGGGCATGCTGTCCTGGCCCAAGTCACTCTGGCTCGATCCGGTCCATTCAGCCGATCTGCATCTTGCCGATGTCATGCGAAGGTCAGTTATGGGTAGTCAGTATATCCAGGATATGGTGCAGAATCTGAAGGAAGGGCGTGTATCGCGGCGCTCCTTTATTCAGAAGATGGCGGCGCTGGGCATCACCGCGCCGATCGCGAGCCAGATTCTAGCCTGGAACGACGTGGCGATGGCGAATGCCACGCTCGAATACAAGCCGACCAAGGCTGGTGGCGGCGGTCCGTTGAAGCTCCTGCTCTGGCAGGCGCCGACCCTGCTCAACCCGCATTTCGCCTCGGGCACCAAGGACCAGATCGCCTCGCGCATCTTCTACGAGCCGCT
>JARYGW010000464.1:0-3503 GCA_033792295.1 Allobosea sp. | reverse complement strand
TCGATACTTTGCGTCCCAACCTCAGATTCATTGCTCGCCAGCATGAACGGCCCGCCGCCGTCTATGTGTGGTTCATCGCTATGCCTGCGAACCCAATCATCGGTGGCGGCATCGCCCATGTCGTTGAGCGCATGTCCACCTCGCGGTGTCGGGATGTACCGCTCTACTGCAAGGCGGCCAACGAGCGTGCCCGAACGCTGTTCGATCGCATCGGTTTCGTTGCCGGCTCCACCCATCGTGGCCGGACGATCCCAACTCTCCTCTACTACCAGCGCGGAGGAGATATGCGCGAAGACGCCGCCCCCCGACCTCTCTACGACTCATATTTGGCTGAGCAACCGGGCAGGTCAACGGGTGTTACCGTCGTGCGCTCGCTTGACCAGCTCGCCCAATGTCTGGCCATGCGGGCCGCGACATTCCTGGCTGAGCAGTCGATCCCTTACAGGGAAGATGTGGACGACAACGACCTTTGCTCGACGCATCTGCTCGGCCTTGTCGATAATGAACCTGCCGCATGCATGCGCGTCCGCTGCTTCTCGGAATTCGCCAAGATCGAGCGCCTCGCTGTGCTTCCTCGCTTTCGACGTAGCGGAATCACGTCTCAGATCGTCCAGGCCTCAATCGAGTTTTGTCGGGCCAAGGGGTACACCCGGATCTACGGTCAGGCAGCCCCCTCGCATCTGAGCATGTGGCAGCGCTACGGCTTCGCCGCGCGCAACGGCGGCGGCATCAAGTATCTGACGGATGAAACCTATCACGAGATTGACCTGTCGGTTGATCCTCTTCCAACCGCCATCAATCTCTACTCCGGCGCGGCGATGCTGGTCCGCCCCGAGGGGCGCTGGCATCAACCCGGCCCGTTGGAGGGCTAGGAATGCCGGCTTCGTTCCAATCCGCGCTTCGACGCTCCTTTGTCGGGGCCTGGCGATGGCTGATCGAAGAGGACTCTGTCACCGCTACCCCGGAAGTGGCGGTTCTGTACGGGGTCTGTATCGGGGCGGCCGGTCGTGGCTTGGCTCTGGATGCCTTCATTGAGGCCATTCATCCCGATGATATCGATCGATTTCAGCGCGAGCTCTCTGCCGCCGTGCGTCGTGGCTCCAACATCGATCTGACCTATCGCGTGATCCGCGGTGATGGCTCGGTCGAGCAAGTGGCAGTGATGGGCAGTTGCATCCGGTTTCTTGATGACCGACCGCGTCGTTGGGTCAGTTCATCGACATGGCGATGCTCGAAGCGGGACACCGTATCGCTGAACGCTTGGATGGTATTTGCGTGCCGATGAAGCGGGCCTTGTAGCTCGGAATGCGCCGATAGCTGACATCGGCATTTTGCCCGAGAGCGGACGGTACCATCCGCCTCTCGGAGCCCGCTTAAGCAATCTCGCAACATCGATTCCGATGGGTCTTGCGCAAGGTTCGCCGTTCACCGAGGTTGGCTGCTTGTTCAGGTTATATGCGCTGCATGGATCGCATCGACGCAATGAAGGTGTTCATCGCTGCTCTGGACGAGGGAAGCCTCGCCGGGGCCGGCCGCCAGCTCCGCCGCTCTCCCGCCGCGGTGAGCCGCGCGATCGCCTTTCTCGAGCAGCAGGTCGGCGCGACATTGCTCCACCGGACGACCCGGGCGATCAAGCTCAGCGAAACGGGCGAGCGCTATGCGGAAGCGTGCCGGCGCGTTCTCGCCGCGCTGCACGACGCCGAGGCGCTCGGCGCGGGGGAGCGCGCCGCCCCGCGCGGCACCTTGACCATCACGGCGCCGCCAATCAGCGGCGAGGAAATCCTGCGTCCGATCGTTGATGCCTATCTCGAGGCTTTTCCGGCTGTCTCGGTCAATCTCGTCCTGGTCGCCCGGGGTGCGAATCTGATCGAGGACGGGATCGACATCGCGCTGCGCATCCTGGAGCTGCCCGATTCCTCCATGACGGCGATCCGGATCGGTGGTGATGTCCGCCCGGTGATCGTGGCGTCGCCGCGCTATCTGAGCCAGCATCCGCGGATCGACGAGCCTGGCGACCTGGCCAAGCACAGCATCATCGCCTGCACGGATTTCGGGCGCGACAGCTGGGCCTTCCCGCCGGTGAGGGGCGGCTCGATTCCCCGTTCCGTGCCGATCAAGCCACGGCTCGTCGTCAACAGCGTGCGGGCTGCGCTGGGGGCCGCTGTCGCCGGGCTCGGCGTCACCCGCCTGTTGACCTATCACGTGGCCGAGCGCGTTGAAGACGGTTCGCTGCAGGTGCTCTTGCGGGATGCCGAGCTGCCGGCCCGCCCGGTCAATCTGCTGCTGCCACAGGGGCGTTCCAATTTGCCGAAGGTCAGGGCCTTCCTGGACTTCGCGGTGCCGCGTCTGCGGGCCGAGTTTTCGAGGCTTTCGGCGGAATCGATCAAGATGCGGGGCTGACGGCATTCTTCCATTTCACGGCAGAATGCCTGCCTGACGGCGGCCATTCAGTCCTTTCGCGAAACACCCAAAATGATCCCCACAAGGCCGGACGGGCCTGACGGCGGGCATCCCGCCCGTTGTCGAAGATATGAGGGATCATCATGAGCAACGAACGGAAGGTGGCGATCATCACCGGTGCCTCGCAGGGCATCGGCGCCGCATTGGTGAAGGGGTTCCGCGACCGCAATTTCCGCGTCGTCGCGACCTCGCGCTCGATCAAGCAGACCGGCGACGAGGATATTCTGGCGGTGCCCGGTGACATTGGAGACCCGGCCACGGCCGAGGCGGTCGTCCGAGAGGCGCTGGCCCACTTCGGGCGCATCGACACGCTGGTGAACAATGCCGGCATCTTCATCGCCAAGCCCTTCACCGACTACACGGCGGCGGATTTCGAGAGCAAGATCGCGACCAATCTCGCGGGCTTCTTCCACATCACGCAGCGGGCTGCGGCCGAGATGCTGAAGCAGGGCTCCGGCCATATTGTCAGCATCACGACGAGCCTGACCGACAATGCGACCGCCCAAGTTCCGACTGCGCTCGCCAACCTGACCAAGGGCGGCATCAACTCCGCGACCAAGGCGCTCGCCGTCGAATACGCCACCCGTGGCATCCGCGTGAATGCGGTCTCGCCCGGCGTGATCAAAACGCCGATGCACGCGCCGTCGACGCATGAATTCCTGGCGAACCTGCATCCGGTCAAGCGGCTGGGCGATATCCGGGACATCGTCGATGCGGTGCTGTTCCTGGAGAGCGCGGGCTTCGTCACCGGCGAGATCCTGCATGTCGATGGCGGCCAGAGCGCCGGACACTGAAGGGGGAGCCATGCCGATCGTCACCATTCAGGTCACGCGGGAGGGCTCCGGCCCCGGCCGCAGCTCGGTCACCGCCGAGGAGAAGGCTAAGCTCATCGCCGGCGTCAGCAAGCTTCTGCTCGATGTGCTGCACAAGCCGCTCGACTCCACCTTTGTCGTGATCGAGGAGGTCGAGCTCGACAATTGGGGCTGGGGCGGCTTGCCGGTCCCGGCCTTCCGGCGACAACGTGCCGCCGGCGAAGGCCAGCC
>JARYGW010000463.1:0-3513 GCA_033792295.1 Allobosea sp. | reverse complement strand
ACCGGCGTCAGATGGCGCAGGGCGGCCAGCGCCAGCGTCTCCTGCCCCAGGCTTTCAGCCCAGTTGGGCGAATAAGGCGGCAGCGCCTCCGGCTCCTGCCCATGGAATTCGCGCCACAGCCCTCTGACGAGGCCGAGACAGTCACATCCGACGCCGCGCAGCGAAGCCTGATGGTGGTAGGGCGTGCCCAGCCATTCGCGCGCGGCCGCGACGATCACGGCGCGCTTCATCGGAACAGGCTCCCGCCGTCGAGCGCGCCGTCGCCGGGCCTGACGCCGCCGATGATGAAATCAGAGGTCGGCATATGTGGGAAGCCGCGGAAATTGGCGCCGTTGCCGAATTTGGCGCGGCAGGTCGCAAAGCTCTTGTCGCAGCCCGGCGTCACGCCGAAGGCATCGCCGGGCCGGATCGGCGCAGGCGACGCCTGCCAGAGCTGGAAAACCGCCAGCTCGCCTTCGAGCCCATGGCGCTTCACCTCACTGGCGAAACCGGCATTGGCGCCGGCGGTGAACCGGAGCCGGCCGCCGGTAAAATGGCCGTCGGCATAGCTGCCAAGCCCCGTGGCGGAGATAGCCAGGCGGCCATCGCTCTCGGCCACGACGGCCGCAATCGCGCTCAGGGCGACGCCGCAGCGGGTGTCGCCGAGATCGGCCGAACAGGAGCGCAGATAGAGCCGGCCACGCTCCTCGTCGAAAGCCTTGGCGACGCTCCTCACCTCCGCGGTGAAGCCGCTTTCGCCGCGCCGCACCTCGCCGACGAACCCCTCGTCGAGCAGAACGCGCTGGGCGGGCTCGGCCCAGTTGACCAGCCAGATCCGCAAGCGGGCGTCGTCATAGAGGCCGTGCGACAGGTCGGTCTCGTTCAACCCGGCCGCAGCAAGCGCGCCAGTGACATCGCCGCCGCCGATGGCGAAGCCGAGCTCGGCCGTGGCCTCGGCCGCTTCCAGCCCGGTCGCGGCAGCGAAGGCGATGCCTTCGAAACTCAACGCCCGGTCGTGGTCGGTGAAGCCGAGGACGAGCCCGTCGCGCCGTGTCAGGCTCCAGCAGCGGCACAAGGTCGTCGCGCCGCCTTCGAGATGGGCAGCAAGATCGGAGGGGATGTCGCGCATGGCAACCTCAAGGCAGGATCTCGACGACCGGGATGCGCGGGATCTCACCGGCCTCGAAGGCAGAAAGATCGACCTCGATCGCATCGGTGTCGAAGCGGACAGGAACATCGAAGGCGAAGCCCGCCGTGACCGCGGCACCAGGCGGAGGACCATGCCCGGCAGCGAAGGTCACGAGTCCCGTCGTCACATCGCAGGAGAACGCTCCGGGTGCCTGCGCCGCACCATCGACGGCCATGAGCACACTGCCGGCCTGAGGTTTGGCGATGCTGCGCCGATAGGCGGAGGCACCCTCGCCGTAAGTCTTGCAGAGCTGGAACGCGGCTTTGAGCCCGTCGCCGATACCGATGAGCTGGTCGGTCGCGGTCGGCGCCTGCGAAGGCGCCCCGCTCTTCCAGTCGAGCTGGTCGCGCCAGCGGAAGCCGTAGAGCCGTCCGCGACGCTCCTCGAAGAAGCTGACCACTGCGGCCAGCGCATCGAAGGACCGCACGCCAAGCCCGGCATCATAACGCCGGCGAGAATGGACCCAGCGGCTGTTGCGCACCTCGCGGCCGGAGGCGAGCGTCACGATCTGGGTCTGGCGCTCCGGCCCTCCCCGTGCGCCGCGCGCCACATCGATCGGGAAGCGGACTTCATGGAAGTCGGTCATCCCCGCCTCCTCAGAGCGCACGGCTGCCGCGCGCCACGGCGCGGGCGATCGCCGCCGAGACCTGCGCCTCCGAACGGCGGAAGCTATCGACGTCCGGCGTCGAGACCTGGACTGTGACGCTGAGCGGACGCGTCGCGCCGCCGGCCGCCCGCACGCCGAGGCGCCCGTCCGGCCCGCGCGACAACGGCATGATCGCCTCCGCGCCGCTCTCGCCCATAAGACCGAGCCCACGGCCCGTCGGGAAATAGGCGGGCGAGGCGACGATTCCGCCCTCCGCGAAAGGAGTGATCGACGCCGCAGCACCGCCGCCGAGCGAAGCGAAGCCGCCGGTGAACAGACCGGTCAGAGTTTTGATACCCGTTCCGAGGAGATTGGAGATGCCGGTCTGCAGCGGCTTCAGCGCCGTCTTGAGCAGGCTGTCCGTCATGGACCGGCCGACGCTGCGCAGCACATCCTCGAAGCGCTTGCCCTCGACGATGCCTCGCGAAAAGGCATTTACGATCGATTTACCAAAGCGTTCCGAGGAGCGGCTGAGAGATTGAGTCAGGGAATCCATCGTTTTCAGGTCGGAAAGACCAGCGGAATCGAGAGCATTCTCATCGGCCATGGCGGTCCTCTTCAGAAACTGATTCAAGTTTTGGCGTCAGGTATCGGGAAAGGCGGCCATCAAGGCCTCGAAAGCCACCCGGCCGGTCGCATCGCCGGGCGCGCCGGGCCGCCAGGCCCGCATGGCCGCGGCGAGCTCGCGCGGAGTCGCGGCCCAGAAGCTCTCCGGCTCCCAGCCGAGCCGGCCGAGCCCGTAGGCCATCGCCTCCTCCCAGGGAAAAGCCGCCGGCGCGCTCAGGCTTCCGGCGGCTGCGGAGGGCGGGCGGGCTCGCTTTCGCCGAAGGTCGCTTCCAGCAAGGTGATGGCGGCCTTGATCGCACCGGCGAGCCCACCGTCGAAGGAAAGCCCCGCGACCTCCTCGTCGGGAATGACCTTGCCCGCGCCGCGCAAACCGGCGGCGATGATGCGGATGATGTCGCGGGCAGAGAGGTGCCCCGTCACGAAGCGCTGGCCGAGCGCCGGCAGGCTGTCGACCGCGAAAGCGTGCTCGAGCTCCGCCAGGGCACCCAAAGTGAGGCGCATCGGCAGGGCCTCGCCCGCGATCATGAGCGCGGTTTCACCACGATGACGATTGACCATGCGAACCTCCTCAGAGCGCGGCGAAGGCGAGCGCACCAGCCGATTCCAGCGAGAGGTCGAAGGTGACCTCCGCCGCGTGGTCGCCGCGATATTCGAGGCTGGTGAGCTGGAACGGCCCGGCGACCGTGCCGAAATCCGGCACAACGACCTGCCAGTCGCGGATCGCGCCGTCGAAGAAGGTCTGGCGCACCAGCGCATCAGAGGCCGCGTCCTTGAAGATGCCGGAGCCGCTGATACTGGCGCGGCGAACGCCGGCCCCCTCCAGCAATTCACGCCAGCGCCCGGCCGATTCCGCGTGGGTCACATCCACCGTCTCGGCATTGAACGCGATCTGGCGTGCACGTAGGCCCGCGACGGTGGTGAAGCCGCCCTCCCCGTCCGCCGCCTTGAGCAGCAGGTCCTTGCCTTTCTGTGCCGACATACGGCTTCTCCTTCGATCGAATGTTTCGGATGCTCAGAGCGGCTCGGTCGCCGCGCGGAAACGGATCGTCACGTTGGGAAGCCCGCTCCGCGGCTCGCGCGCGAGCCGGCTCGACAGCCAGCGCAGATTGACCAGGCTGTGGCCTTCGAGGGC
>JARYGW010000462.1:0-3519 GCA_033792295.1 Allobosea sp. | reverse complement strand
CAGCGCCTTGATGACGACGTCGTTGGCGTTACCCTTCTCGCCCTTGTCGGTGATGACCTGCGCGCCCTCGAAGCCCGGCGCCTCCTTGGTGAAGCGGCCATCGGCATCGACGGTATAGGGGATGCGGGTCTCGATACCGCGCTCGGCCAGCGTGCGGCCATTCGCCATCCAGATGTCGAAGTCCTCGCGGCCATGGCCGGGCGCAGTGTGGACGAAGCCGGTACCGGCATCATCGGTGACGTGGTCGCCATCGAGAAGCGGCACGTCGAAGTCGTAGCCGTGACCGCGCAGGGGATGGGCAGCGATCAGGCTCGCGAGTTGCTCGGCCGAAACGTCGGCGGCCAGTTCGAAGGCTTCGACCTTGGCGGCCTTGAAGACGCTCTCGGCCAGGTTCTTGGCGAGGATATAGGTCGCTCCTGCCTTGGCCCAGTTGGTCTCCGGTGCAGCCGTGACCTTATAGAGCCCGTAGGCAATCTTGTTGTGGAAGGAGATCGCGCGGTTGCCGGGGATCGTCCAGGGCGTGGTCGTCCAGATGACGATCGCAGCCCCGGCGAGCGGCGTGGATGCGTTCAGCACCGGAAACGCCACATAGACCGTGTCGCTCGTGTGCTCCTCGTACTCGACCTCGGCCTCGGCCAGCGCGGTCTTCTCGACCACCGACCACATCACCGGCTTGGAGCCGCGATAGAGCTGGCCGGTCTCGGCGAACTTCATCAGCTCGCGTGCGATCTGCGCCTCGGCCGGATAGGCCATGGTGAGGTAAGGGTTGGACCAGTCGCCCTCGACGCCTAGGCGCTTGAACTCGGCGCGCTGGACATCGACCCAGTGCTCGGCGAAAGCGCGGCATTCCTTGCGGAACTCGACGACCGGCACATCGTCCTTGTTCAGCCCCTTGGCCCGGTACTGCTCCTCGATCTTCCATTCGATCGGCAGGCCGTGGCAGTCCCAGCCCGGCACATAGTTGGAATCATGGCCGAGCATCTGCTGCGAGCGCGTCACAAGGTCCTTCAGCACCTTGTTGAGCGCATGGCCGATATGGATGTTGCCGTTGGCATAGGGAGGGCCGTCATGCAGGACGAAGCGGTCCCGCCCCCGCCCGGCCTCGCGCAGCTTTCGGTAGAGGTCGATCTTCGCCCAGCGGGCGAGCAGCTCCGGCTCGCGCTGCGGCAGGCCGGCGCGCATCGGGAACTCAGTCTGGGGCAGGAACAGCGTCTGGGAATAGTCGACGCCGTCGGCGGCTGCTTGCGCGCCCTGCGGGGCCTGGGTCTTCGTCTTTTCGGTCATGTTCCGGCTCGGGCAATCGGGACGGCGGGCCTCTCATCGGGCCCCGGCACATCCGCATTTGAAACGGGAAAAGCGGTCTTCAACCCGGACTGCGCAAGCGCCCGCGCCTGTCTAGCGCGGGGCGGCAGCCGGGCCCGTAATTCGCCGGGAAAGATCGATCAGCATGGCGCGTTCGGCGGGCATGAGGGGCTTCTATAGCATCGGACCGAAAAGTGGAATCCACTTTTCGGGGCCAATCCGATGCCATGATGTCCTGCTCGAGCGCCGTTTCGCGCCCTGCCGGGCGCGCGGCGATCGAGCAGGCGACGCTTACGGAAGGAAGGGCGGCGTTTTCGCCAGGATGTCGCGCGCACGGGCGGTGTCGGCGTCCATCTGCGCGATCAGCGCTTCGAGCGAGTCGAATTTGGCCTCGCCGCGCAGCCAGTCGACGAAGGCGACATCGACACGCTTCCCATAGAGATCACCCGAAAAATCGAAGACGAAGGTCTCCAGCCGCGGTGCGCCGTCGTCGAAGGTCGGGCGGCTGCCGAAGCTGGCGACCCCGTCATGCCAGACGCCGTCGATCTTCATCCGCACGGCATAGATGCCGTAGCGCAGGCGGCAATCGCGCGGGAGATTCATGTTCGCGGTCGGATAACCCAGATCGCGGCCGCGCTTGTCGCCATGGGTGACGAGCCCGCGCACGACCCAGGGGCGGCCGAGGAACACGGCGGCGCGGGCAACGTCGCCCTCCTCCAGGGCCGTGCGGATCAGCGTCGAGGAGACGGCTTCGCCGCGCCAGGAAAAGGGCGGCACGACCGTGATCGGCACGCGCGCCGCGAGCCCATGGGCCTGCAGCATCTCGGGCGAGCCGGTGCGCCCCTTGCCGAAATGGAAATCGTAGCCGCAGACGAGGCCCACCGCGCCGAGCCGGCCGATCAACAGATCGTCGACGAAGCGCTCGGCGGGTATCGCGGCGATGTCGCGACCGAAGGGGAGGACGAAGACCTGGGCAAAGCCGGCTTCCGCCAGCCCTTCGAGCTTGAGCTGCGGCGAGGTCAGCCGGAAGACGGGCTCCTCCGGTCGGAAGACGCTGCGCGGATGCGGCTCGAAGGTGAAGGCGGCCGGTCTGGTGCCGAGATCGCGCGCCATGGCCCCGGCCACGCGAGCCAGCTCGGCATGGCCGCGATGGACGCCGTCGAAATTGCCGAGCGCCAGAACGGCGCCGCGCAAGGCGTCTGGGATGGGCTTGTCGAGGTCGAGGACCACGGCCGCCAGCTCCGGGCGCAGCGGCTCATCGGCTTGGGATGGCATCGATCGAGAACGTCCAACGGCCCGGAAAGCCGGGCGATGGTCGTCTTTGCGGCGAAGGCCGGCAGGGCGTCAAGGCCGCAGGCCCGGCCGAATGCTCAGGACCGGGGCTTCGGCGGCATCGCGACCCAGGCCTCGCCCTCCATCACCGCCTTGCCGTCGACCAGACATTCGCAGAAGAAACGCGCCCGGCGCCGTTCCGTCACCAGTTCGGCAACCTCGACGCGAGCGGTGACGACATCCCCGATCTTTACCGGCGCGAGGAAGGTCAGCGTCTGCGAGAGATAGACGGCTCCGGGACCGGGCAGCCGCGTGCCGAGCAGCGCCGAAATCAGGCTTGCGGTCAGCATGCCATGGGCGATGCGCTGGCCGAACTTGGTGTTGGCGGCGAACTGGTCGCAGAGATGGATGGGGTTGGCATCGCCCGAAAGCTCCGCGAAGAGCGCGACATCGCGCTCCATCACCGTGCGCATCAGGCTTTCGCGCTGGCCGATCGCCAGATCCTCGAAAGCATGAACCGTATAGAGCGTGCCAGGCATCGGCTGAACCGTCATAGATCTCTCGCGTTTAGAGCCTTTCTGCGCTTCTCCGAGCCACAGAAAGCCTCCGTCTTTCTCTTGTGGCGCATCTTCTTCATGCGAGCTGGCATCCACCTCGCTCGAAAATGCTCTGCCGGGCGCTCCCCAACCCCTACCTCGATTCCCTGATCATCTCGCAACTGCAAAAAGACGACAATTGGACTTTGGTGCGGCGCATGGCTGACCTGACGTCACTCGACGATCGGATTAACGGCTTTGCAACGCGGCGAGGCTATGACCGGACAGGAGTGGAGGCCGCCCTGAACGGGCGGCGTGGCGCCGGTATGTCCCGGCGCCGCAACCGCCATGCCTGGAGCGTCTCGATGGCACTCGACCCGTCCATGCCGATCCTCGTCGTCGACGACTA
>JARYGW010000461.1:0-3532 GCA_033792295.1 Allobosea sp. | reverse complement strand
GGGCGGCTCGCAAGAGCCGCCCTTCTGCATTCCGGATGAACCGGAAACGATCAGCGCTTCGAGAACTGGAAGCTGCGGCGGGCCTTGGCCTTACCGAACTTCTTACGCTCGACGACACGCGAGTCGCGGGTCAGGAAGCCTTCCTTCTTGAGCGGGCTGCGCAGCTCCGGCTCATAGTGGGTCAGCGCCTTGGAGATGCCGTGGCGCACCGCGCCTGCCTGGCCGGAGAGACCGCCACCCTTGACCGAGACGATGACGTCATACTGCGTCATGCGATCGACGAGCTGCAGCGGCTGCGCCAGCACGAGGCGCAGAACCGGACGGGCGAAATAGATCTCCTGATCGCGGCCATTGACCGTGACCTTGCCGGAGCCGGGCTTGATCCAGACGCGGGCGATGGCGTTCTTGCGCTTGCCGGTGGCATAGGCGCGGCCCTGAGCATCGACCTTCTTGACGTGGACCGGAGCTTCCGGCTGAGCGGGCTTGGCGACGTCGCCAAGCTGGGAGAGCGACTGAAGAACCTCGGCCATGGTCAGACCCTCTTGTTCTTGCTGTTGAGCGCGGCGACGTCGAGCGCCTCCGGCGACTGAGCGGCGTGCGGGTGCTCCGCGCCCTTGTAGACGCGCAGGTTGCCGAGGATCTGGCGGAAGAGCGGGCCACGCGGCAGCATGCGCTCGACGGCCTTCTCGACGACGCGCTCAGGGAAGCGGCCTTCCAGGATGAACTTGGCCGAACGCTCCTTGATGCCACCCGGGAAGCCCGTGTGGTGGTAATAGTTCTTCTGCTCGCGCTTGCGGCCGGTGAAGGAGACCTTCTCGGCGTTGATCACGATGACATTGTCGCCGCAGTCGACATGCGGGGTGTAGGCGGCCTTGTGCTTGCCGCGCAGACGCATCGCCACCACGGAGGCGAGACGGCCGACGACGAGCCCGGAGGCGTCGATCACAACCCACTTCTTTTCGACATCGGCGGGCTTGAGCGAGACGGTGGTCTTCATCGCGGCACCCTTCGGTTGCGTAAGAAAAGGACTAGCCGCCAGGAGCCCGGCGGCGGTGTGGCGTGGCAATAGGAGGATGGAAGCCGGCTGTCAAGCGCTCCGATAAACGCAGGAAAGCAGAAAGTGTATATTTTTCAATTATCTGAGAAAACAGGTATTATGATACCGCATCAACCTGAATGCCACGCCCGGCCCAGACTCGTGCATCGCGAAACGGGAAAGCGTCCCATCCGGCAAGAATTCCCGGTGAGGCCCAAGAATGACGGCGGCTTGCGCTGCTCACCGCTCCGCCGGGATCGAATAGGTTCCCGTCGCATGGCAGACCATTTCGGTCTCGCCCTGCGAGTAAAGGCAGACCTCGCCGACCGCGAGCCGCTTGCCGAGCTTGAGCAGTTTCGCCTCGCCGATCAGCGCCGCCTGGCCGGGCTTGCGCAGGAAATTAAAGTTGAGGCTGGTGGTCACGGCCAGCGCCACGGGACCGATCTGGGCGAGGATCGCCGCATAGAGCGCGAGATCGGCCAGCGCCATCATGGTCGGACCGGAGATGGTGCCGCCGGGGCGCAGATGCCTCTCGTGATAGTCGCAGCGCATCCGGGCCGTCATCGGCCCGACCTCCTCGACGAAATAGGTACGTCCGCCATGGTGGAGCTGCGGGAAGACCTCGTCGAGATAGGCTTCGATCTCGGAGGCGGTCATGCGGATCGTCATGCGGAAAACCACAGGCTGAGGAAGCTCTCATCCTCTTGCAGCATGGCCGGCCGGCTCCGACAATAGGCGCAAATGCCGAAAGGGGACGCCATGAACGCCCATCACAAGCCGGACGCCGCGCCTGTGCTGCTGCGCGAGGATGCCGACGGCATCGCGGTGCTGACGCTGAACCGCCCGCAGGCGCGCAACCCGCTGAGCGAGGCGATGCTGGCGGCGCTCAGCGACACGTTCCGTGCCATCGCCGCCGACCGTTCGGTCAAAGTCGTCATCCTCGCAGCCGCCGGGCCGGTCTTCAGCGCCGGGCATGATCTCAAGGAGATGACGGCGCATCGCGCCGATCCCGATCGGGGCCGAGCCTATTTCGCGGATATTCTCGGGCGCTGCTCGGCGACGATGCAGCAGATCACCGCCCTGCCCCAGCCGGTGATCGCCGCCGTCGAAGGCACCGCGACCGCTGCCGGCTGCCAGCTCGTGGCGAGCTGCGACCTTGCCGTCGCAGGCGAAGGCGCGCGCTTCTGCACGCCCGGCGTCCATATCGGCCTGTTCTGCTCGACACCGATGGTCGCGCTCTCGCGCAACCTCTCGGCCAAACATGCGCTGGAGATGCTGCTGCTCGGCGAGATGGTGCCGGCAGCGGAAGCGGCCCGTATGGGTCTGGTCAACCGCGTCGTGCCGGCCGGCGAAGCGCTGGCCGAAGCGAAGCGGCTCGCGGCCGTGATCGCCTCGAAATCGCCGGCGACGGTCAGGGTCGGCAAGCGTGCCTTCTACGAACAGCGCGAGATGGGGCTGAAGGCAGCCTATGACCACGCCTCGGCCGTGATGGTCGAGAACATGCTCGCGCGAGATGCCGAAGAGGGGATCGGCGCCTTCATGGAGAAGCGGCACCCCATATGGGAGGGGTGATCCCGCTGCCGCAGTTGCATTCGGGATGACGCGGCCTCCCCTGCATCCTATACCCTGCCCCATCGTCCTTTCGCTGAGCCCGGCCTTATGAACCACGACGCCTATCCGGACAGCCTGATCCGCGACATCCTGAAATCCGTGAAGCGGATCGCGCTGGTCGGCGCCTCAGCCAACGAGGCACGGCCGAGCTGGATCGTGACGAAATACCTGCTCGACCGCGGCTATGACGTCATCCCCGTCAATCCCGGCCTCGCCGGCCAGGCGATCCTCGGCAAGACGGTCTATGCCACGCTCAGGGACATCCCTGGCCCGATCGACATGGTCGAGATCTTCCGCAATTCCGAAGCGGCCGGTCCGATCACCGACGAGGCGCTGGCGCTCGATCCCCTGCCCAAGGTGATCTGGATGCAGCTTTCGGTCCGCAACGACGAAGCCGCCGACCGGGCCGAGGCGAAGGGCGTCACCGTCATTATGAACCGCTGCCCGAAGATCGAATATGGCCGGCTCTCCGGCGAGATCGGCTGGCAGGGCATCAATTCCCGCATCCTCTCGGCCAAAAAGCCCGTGCTCGCCGGCAAGGGATTTCAGAAGCTGACGATCAACCGGCCGGGGACGTAAAAGCGCCGCTTCGAAGGTCCCTCAGAATGAGGGCTCGTATTGCCCGATCAGCTCCGGGACGGCAACGCGTCCGAATTGACGCCTCGTCAAGCGTTCGTTAAATCGAACGATCTGTTTTTGACGTCAGATCATTCCAGGGAGCACGCCATGACCGACCGGATGCCCGGCTTCAACACGCTCGCGATCCATGCAGGCGCGGCCCCCGATGCGGCGACGGGCGCGCGCGCCACGCCGATCTACCAGACGACCTCCTTCGTCTTCGACGATGTCGACCACGCTGCCTCGCTGTTCGGCCTGCAGGCCTTC
>JARYGW010000460.1:0-3540 GCA_033792295.1 Allobosea sp. | reverse complement strand
TCTCGGACAGGTTCTGCTTCTCTTCCAGGGCGGCGCGTTCGGCCAGCCTGATCTTGAGCACGCCCAGCGCGCGGGCGATCGCGCCGATCTCGTCACGGCGTTCCAGAGCGTCGATCGGCGTGTCGAGATTGCCGTCCGAGATGCTGACGATCGCGTTGGTCATGCCCCGCAGCGGGCGCATCGTGCGCGACAGCGAGATCCAGAGCAACGGCCCCAGCACGATGAGAACCGCGAGGCCAAGGCCGATGATGACGAACCGTTCCCAGGCCGCGCGAGCAACCAGCCTGGTTTTGTCGAAACGGGCCGCGACGTAACCGATCTGCTTGTCGGAGACGCGCACCGGCTGGATCTTGGTGATGCTGGTCGCATCCTCGATCCCGATGGGACCGCCGTCCAGCAGCTTCTTCCAGGGCTCCTGTCCGATCGCCGTGGTCAGCCAGCGCGGCGTAAGCGAGAGCCGTGCCTCCTCGCTGCGCCCGGCAGAAGCCAGAGAGACGAGGTCATCGGCCACGATAGCCGCATCGAAATCCGGGTCGCGTCGCAGCGATTCGAGAATATTGTTCAGGATCAGGTTATCGCGCGAGAGAATCGGCGAAGGCGCGGCGTTCGCCACCATGAGCGTCAGTGCCGTCGCCTTCTGGTTGAGATCGGCTCGCGTCCGGCTGTCGTTGTAGCGCGATACCGCCAGGACGACGAAGATGATGGCGGCGGCGACGATGATCACGGCCGCCAGCGCCATCTGCCGGCTGAGCGAGCGCGACCCCTTCATCCGGGCTTCCGCTCGCTTTTCGCCAGCCGCTCCGGCCGCCCGCATCAACCATGCCATCGAGCGACTGCCCTTCGAACTCGGCGCGATCCTCGCAGAACAGCGCCCCACCACCCCTGGGACATTGACTGAGGCGGGTAAATAAATCGCTTGCAATGACTGGGCGCGGACCGTTCTAGGCCGCCAGTTGCGACAGGCGGCGCAACGGCATGTCAGCCGGCGGCGCAAAGACCGCGATCGCGGCGTGCTCGACCGGCCGGGTCGCCACGACCGGGTCGAGCCGGGACAGCTCGTCATCGACGAAACCGGGATGGCACATCACGAGATGCGCCGGTCCGGGCGAGAGCAGGAAGCGCTGGAGATCAGTAGCGAAATCGCGCGCGGGATCGAAGGGCGCCACTCCGGAGAAGCCGCGATTGACGCGCAATTGCCGACGCAGCGTCGCCGAGCGGAAGCCGCTCGCGAGCGCGGCGATGACCAGCGCCTTGCCGACCGCGACGCCCCGCCTGCGGATGGCCGAAACCTTGTCGGCCGGATCGCGCACGTAAAGCGACCCCGCCGGATAGCGCCGCGCCAGCGCATCGAGCACCGCCCGCCTGATACCGGGCAGCACATGCACGTGCTGATGCCCGTCGACGAAATCCGGAGGCCGGCCCATGGCATCCTCGAACGCGTCGAGCTGCCGGCCGAATTCCGCGGCGATTTCCTGCCGGACGGCTGGAGAAGCCAGAGCGGCACGGGCCACCACGCCCAGCGCCGGGAATTCGCCGCCCGGCGCCAGCCGCGGCAAGGTGCCGAGAGGAGCAGCGCAGGTCAGGTTGAAATGCAGGCCGAGATCGGCTTTCTCCGCGAAAGCGCCGAGTTCGGGGGCGAGCCCGCGCCAATGCGGCCGATTGGTCATCGCGCCCGTGGCGGAGAGTTTGCCACGGCCAAGCAGCTCGAGGATCGAGCGGCTGACGCCGTGCGTCAGGGCGAAATCGTCGGCGCAGAGGACGAAGCCGTTCGCCATGATCGTCGGTGTCCTTCTTCAGCCGCAAAAGTCGTGAAGCGGCGGGCTTGTCGGCCGGCAAGCTTTACGGTTCTGTGCGTCGCGCGTCACCCTGTCGGTCGACGCCTTCTGAGAGGTTCTTCGTGTCGGACATCGCGTCCCAACCGGCCCAGCGCACACCCCGCGCCTCCCGCTGGCCGGAGCTTTCCGTCGTCGTGCCGGTGCACAACGAGGCCGACAACCTGCGGCCGCTGGTCGAGCGGCTGCGGGCCGTGCTGGCCAGCGAGGTGGCCTCCTGGGAGATCGTCTTCGTCGACGACGGCAGCCGCGACGACACGCTCGAGACGATCCGCGAGCTGAATGCGGCCGATCCGCGCATCAGCGCCGTGTCCTTCAGCCGCAATTTCGGCAAGGAGATCGCCATCGCCGCCGGGCTCGACCATGCCTTCGGCGACGCCGTCGTCATCATGGACGCCGATCTGCAGCACCCACCGGAGGTCATCCCCGCCTTTCTGGAGAAATGGCGCGAAGGCTATCTCAACGTCTACGGCCAACGTACCGACCGCTCCGGCGAGACGCGGCTGAAGCGCAATTTCGCCAAGGCCTTCTATCGGATCTTCTCGCAATTCGGCGAAACCGACCTGCCGGAAGGCGCCGGCGATTTCCGCCTGCTCGACCGCAAGGCCGTCGATGCGCTACGGGCCCTGCCGGAGCGCGCCCGCTTCTCGAAAGGTCTCTATGCCTGGGTCGGCTTCCGCTCGATCGGCGTCCCCTTCGAGGTGGCGGAGCGCGAGCACGGCCAGTCGAAATTCCGCTACCGCAAGCTGTTCTCCTTCGCCTTCGACGGGCTTTCCTCCTTCTCGACCGTGCCGTTGAAGATCGCGACCTGGTCAGGCGCGATCATCGCCTGCATCGCGACATTGTCAGCGCTCTACTTCCTGGTCCGCACGCTGTTCTATGGCACGGACCTCCCCGGCTTCCCGTCGCTGATCGTCTCGATCATGTTCTTCTCCGGCATCCAGCTCGTCTCGCTCGGGATGATCGGCGAATATGTCGGGCGCATCTTCGCAGAGGTGAAGCGCCGGCCGCTCTATCTCATCGGCGAGCGCGTCGGCTTCGAGGCGCGCACTGTCGACCACCCGCGCGGCGACGCCCTGCCGCCGCTCATCCGCTAGGCCTTCATGCTCAAAAACATCCTGTCGGTCGGCGGCTATACGCTGATCTCGCGCCTCACCGGTTTCGCGCGCGACATCATGCTCGCGGCCGTGCTCGGCGCCGGCGCGACCATGGACGCGTTCTCGGTGGCGCTGCGCCTGCCGAATCACTTCCGCGCCATCTTCGGGGAAGGCGCCTTCAATCAGGCCTATGTGCCGGCCTATGCCCATGTCGCCGAGAAGCAAGGGCAAGAGGCCGCGAACCTCTTCGCCGACCGGCTGTTCACCGTGCTCTTCCTGATCCAGGTCGTGCTCCTGGTGCTGGCCCTGCCGCTGATGCCCTGGCTGGTGACCCTGCTTGCACCCGGCTTCCAGGAAGACCCCGCCGTCTTCGCGCTCGCCGTCGCGCTGACGCGGATCACCTTCCCCTATCTGCTCTTCGTGACGATGGTCACCTTCCTCGGTGCCACGCTCAACGCCGTCGACCGCTTCGCAGCCTTCGCCGCCGCGCCGATCCTGCTCAATATCGGCGTGATGGCGGCGCTCGCCGTGCCCTTCCTGTTCCCGAGCGCGGCCTATGCCGCCGCCTGGGGCGTCGCCATCTCCGGGCTCGCGCAATGGGTGCTGCTCTA
>JARYGW010000045.1:13669-20313 GCA_033792295.1 Allobosea sp. | reverse complement strand
AGGATCTGGCGATGGTGCTGGCCCTGGTCGCAATCCCGGCCGTCGCCAGCGCGATCAATGGCGGACAGCCCGGCGCCTCCTCGCCGCTCGCGGCCCAGTTCGATCTTGGCCTGTGGGGCGTGCTCGGCTTCACCGTCGCCAAGGTCGCCGCCTTCGTCGCCTTCATGCTGATCGTCGGGCGCCGGGTCATCCCCTGGGTGCTGCACTGGGTCGCCCATACTGGCTCGCGCGAACTGTTCCGACTCGCCGTGCTGGCGGTGGCGCTCGGCGTCGCCTTCCTCTCCGCGACTTTGTTCGGCGTCTCCTTCGCGCTCGGCGCCTTCTTTGCAGGCATGATTCTGTCGGAATCGCCGCTCTCCCAGCGTGCTGCCGAGGAGACGCTGCCGCTGCGCGACGCCTTCGCTGTGCTCTTCTTTGTCTCGGTCGGCATGCTGTTCGACCCCGGCATTCTGATCCGGGCCCCCTGGGCGCTCATCGGCACGCTCGCCATCATCCTGATCGGCAAGTCGGTCGCTGCCTGGCTGATCGTGCGCGCTTTCGGCCGCTCGAACGCGGTGGCGCTGACCATCTCGGCCTCGCTGGCCCAGATCGGCGAATTTTCCTTCATCCTCGCCGGGCTCGGCGCCAGCCTCGGCATCCTGCCGGCACAGGGGCGCGACCTGATCCTCGCCGGCGCGATTCTGTCGATCCTGTTCAACCCGGTGATGTTCGCGCTGGTCGAGCGCCTCAAGCTCGCAGACGGTGCCGCCAGGCCGAAGCCGGAAAGCGCCCCCGCCGCCGAGCCCTTCGCCGTACCGCCCACCGCTGCGGAGGCTGCACCGGAGCCACCGGCCGAACCGGAGCACGACATCACGCCGACGAGCCTATCGAACCATATCGTCGTGGTCGGCTACGGCCGCGTCGGCAGCCTGCTCGGCGCGGGGCTGCTGGCGCAGGGCGCCAAGCTCCTGGTGATCGAGGATAACCCGGACGCCGTCGAGACGGCGAAGCGGGACGGTGCCGAGCTTCTCGTCGGCAACGCCGCCGACCCGGAGGTGCTGGCCGCCGCGGCTGTCGGGCGGGCGACACGGCTCTTCATCGCCATTCCAGGCAGCTTCGAGGCCGGTCAGGTCTGCCAGCAGGCTCGCGCCGAAAGCGCGGCCCTGCCGATCGTCGCGCGGGCCCATTCCGATGCCGAGGTCGAGCATCTGACGAAATGCGGCGCCACGCTGACGATCATGGGCGAGGCCGAAATCGCGCGGGCCATGCTCTCGCTCTGCGGCAATATGGGTGCGGCGGCCGCATCGAAGGCTGAGGAAACCGCGCTGGCGGAACAGCCGGCCGCCAGCGACGACGAGCAACCTCCCTCAACAACGCAGTTGCCGCCGGCGGATACGCCGACAGCCGCCTGACGGGGCGAGGCGACAGCCTCGCCCGCCCGGAACTCAGCCGACGAGCTCGAAGCGGATGTCCTGCGCGCCTTCCCACAGGGTCTTGCGGCCGAGCGTGTAGAGGTTCTCCAGCCCGGAGGTCAGGGTGATGAAGTGGTTGCCGGAGAGCACGCCGGCCTTGCTGGCGAACTGGACGCCACCATAGGCGAGCAGGATTTCGGTCTCGCTGACACCACCCGGATAGAGGATGATGTGGCCTGGGGCCGGATAGGCGGTGTTGTTCTCGTAGCCGACACCGAAATCGAGATCGCCGAGCGGCATCCAGACCCCCTCGCCGCTCCAGCGCACATGGACGATCTTGCTGACGAAAGGCAGGTGGCGGAGGAAGGCGGCGCAGGTCTTCGGCGCTGCCTCGAGTTCGAACTTCCCCTCGAAGCTGTACGGGCCGGCGGTGATGACCAGTTTCTGCATGGTGACCGTCTCTTTCTGAAAAGGAAGGCTGAAGTCCCGGTGATGCCATCGTGCATCCGCTTCGCGCAAGCGGCGCTGCCGGAACAAGTGCGAAGCCGAAACGGGAAGAATCCGCGGCTGCCCACGGCGCCCAACCCTCTTCTTCCGGGACGCGCCTGCGTCGCCCTCAGGATGAGGGCCGGAGGTTCTGGCAGCCCGCCCGATCTCTCAGGAAATCGCTTCCTTCAGGTCGAGCGTGCCGATCTTGCCGATGGCGTCGTAATTGCGCTTCAGCCAGCGCGTCGCCGCCATTCGCCCCATGTCGCGCAGCCTGAGCAGGAAATCCCATTCCGCGTTCATGCGCGAGGAGGAGGTCAGCTCAGCCAGCGGCGGGCCGCCGTCGATGCGATGCATCAGCACGCGCTTGTAGTCCTCGCGCTTCAGCTTGCCGTCATCGACCAGGCGATTGACGAAGTCGATGGCGCGCAATTCGCGCAGCAGGGAGGCATTGAAGGTGATCTCGTTCAGCCGGTCCTGGATCTCGCGCGCCTTGGTCGGCAGCTCGCGGCGCTGGATCGGGTTGATCTGCACCAGCAGGATGTCGTCGCAGTGAGCCTCGTAGAACAATGGGAACAGGGCCGGGTTGCCCATGTAGCCGCCATCCCAATAGGCCTCGCCGTCGATCTCGACCGCCTGGAAGACCATCGGCAGGCAGGCGGAGGCCATCACATGGTCCGCCGTGAGCTGCTTGCCGTCGAACACCGCGATCTTGCCGGTGCGGACATTGGTGGCGGCGATGAACAGCTTCACCGCATCATGCGCCCTGACCTTCTCGAAATCGATCAGGTCGGCGACCACACCGCGCAGCGGATTGATGTTGAGCGGATTGACGTCGTAAGGGCTCGCCACCTTCGAGAACATCTCGAAGAAGAGCATGCCCGGCGGCGTGCCGTCATGGCCCCAGGCGCCGAGCATGGTGTCGATGAGCGAGCGCTCCGAACCGCCATATTTGCCGTCGACGCTGATCGCCCGCCAGAAGGCTTCGAGCTTGGAGCGCGCGCCGTCGGCGCCGCCGTCGATCCAGCCCTCGGCCAGCACGACGGCGTTCATCGCGCCAGCGCTCGTCCCCGTCAGCGCCTCGATGCCGAGGCGCCCATCTTCGAGAATGACGTCAAGCACACCCCAGGTGAAGGCGCCGTGGGCGCCTCCCCCTTGCAGGGCGAGCGAGACCATCTTCTCCGCCTTCGGTCCAGCCAGACCCTTGACCGGGTCGGGGCGGCGGCTCTGGCGCCCGCTCACTCTGCGGTCCAGCCGCCGTCGATCGGCAGCGTCGCGCCGGTGATCGACTTCGCCCCCTCGGTGCAGAGGAAGACGGCGAGCGCAGCCACCTGCTCCACCGTGACGAAATCCTTGGTCGGCTGCCCGGCCAGCATCACGTCGTTGATCACCTGCTCACGGGTCAGGCCGCGGACCTTCATCGTGTCGGGGATCTGCTTCTCGACGAGCGGGGTCCAGACATAGCCCGGCGCGATGGCGTTGACGGTGATGCCCTTGGTCGCGACTTCGAGCGCCACGGTCTTGGTCAGCCCAGCGATGCCGTGCTTGGCCGCGACATAGGCCGACTTGAAGGGGGAGGCGACGAGCGCATGCGCCGAAGCGGTGTTGATGATGCGGCCCCAGCCCTTCTCCTTCATCTTCGGCAGGGCGGCGCGGATGGTGTGGAAGGCCGAGGACAGGTTGATGGCGATGATCTGATCCCACTTCTCCGGGGGGAACTCGTCGATCGGCGAAACATACTGGATGCCGGCATTGTTGATCAGGATGTCGATGGCGCCGAAGGCTTTCTCGCCCTCGGCGACGAAGCCGGTGATCTCGTCGGGCTTGGTCATGTCCGCGGCTGAGAACAGCACCTTGACGCCGAACTCCTGCTCGAGATCGCTGCGCAGCTTCTCGGCATCGGCTGGCGGCAGGATGCCGTTGATCACGAGGTTGGCGCCTTCCGCGGCAAGCGCGCGAGCGTAGGCGAGGCCGATGCCGGAGGTCGATCCGGTAATGGCGGCTGTACGGTCTTTGAGAAACATGAGCGTCAAGGCTCCTGACAATCGGGGAGAAAATGCTTAGGTTCGGGTCCGAACAAGGCAATGCACCGACAGGATATCGCCGCACGTTGCCCGATGAGTCTTCGCAACGCAACATGACGAAAATGCAGTCGAACACGCATCCTCACGGCGAACACGACCATGCGTCAAACGCACATGACGCAGGCACCTGCCGCCATGCGACGGACCACCGCGAGCATGCGGCGCGGGCGCTCGCCCGCGCCGAGCGGATCTGCCGCGAGCGAGGCCTGCGCCTGACCCCGATTCGGCGCAAGGCGCTGGAAGCGCTCCATGCCGATCATCGCCCGATCGGGGCCTATGATCTCGCCGACCGCATCTCGCCCGAAGGCGGACGGCGCCTCGCGCCGATCTCGATCTACCGGGCGCTGGATTTCCTGGTCGAGCAGGGCTTCGTCCATCGGCTGTCGTCGAAGAACGCCTATGTCGCCTGCCTGCATGGCCACGGAGCGAACGAGGTCGTCGCCTTCCTGATCTGTGAGGTCTGCGGCGGGGTCGACGAGGATTCCTCGCCCGCGATGAAGAAAGCGGTGGCGGCGATTGCCGAAACGCGGCAATTCTCGCCCTCGCACCAGATGGTCGAGATCGTCGGGCGCTGCGAACATTGCCGGAGCGTCGCTTCGTGATAGATGAGCCCGCATGAACGAGCGCGCCTTCTCCTCTCTGACGCCGGAACGCGCCGGCCCGCTGGGCCGCCAGCTCACCGTCCCGGTCAAGGTCGGTCACGTCACCGTCGGCGGCGGCGCGCCGATCGTCGTCCAGTCCATGACCAACACCGACACCGCCGACATCGCCGCCACGGTGGCGCAGGTCGCGGCGCTGGCGCGGCAAGGCTCCGAGCTCGTCCGCATCACGGTTGACCGCGACGAGGCGGCCGCTGCCGTGCCGAAGATCCGCGAGCGGCTGGACCGCATCGGCGTCGACGTGCCGCTTGTCGGTGACTTCCACTATATCGGGCACAAGCTGCTCGCCGATCACCCGGCCTGCGCCGAGGCCCTGGCGAAATATCGGATCAATCCGGGCAATGTCGGCTTCAAGGACAAGAAGGACAAGCAGTTCGCCCAGATCGTCGAGATGGCGATCAAGCACGGCAAGCCCGTGCGCATCGGCGCCAACTGGGGCTCGCTCGATCAGGAATTGCTGACGGCCCTGATGGACGAGAACGCCCGCGCCCCTCGCCCGCTCGATGCCCGCGCCATCATGCGCGAAGCCATGGTCCAGTCGGCCCTGCTCTCGGCCGAGCGCGCCGAGGAGCTCGGCCTCGGCCGCGAATACATCATCCTCTCGGCCAAGGTCTCGGGCGTGCAGGACCTGATCACGGTCTACCGCATGCTGGCCAGCCGGGCGAACTACGCCATCCATCTCGGCCTGACCGAGGCCGGCATGGGCTCGAAGGGCATCGTCGCCTCCTCGGCCGCGCTCGGCATCCTGCTGCAGGAAGGCATTGGCGACACCATCCGCTATTCGCTGACGCCCGAGCCCGGCGGCGACCGCACGCTCGAGGTCAGGACGGCGCAGGAACTGCTCCAGACCATGGGCTTTCGCGCCTTCGTGCCGCTTGTCGCCGCCTGCCCCGGCTGCGGCCGCACCACCTCGACCGTGTTCCAGGAGCTCGCCCGCGACATCCAGAACTGGATCTCCAGCTCCATGCTGGAGTGGAAGACGCAATATCCGGGCGTCGAGAACCTCAACGTCGCGGTCATGGGCTGCATCGTCAACGGGCCGGGCGAGTCGAAACATGCCGATATCGGCATCTCGCTGCCGGGCACGGGCGAAGCCCCGACGGCTCCCGTCTTCGTCGACGGCAAGAAGGTCGCGACCCTCAGGGGCGCCGGAATCGCGGAGGAGTTCAAGGCCATGGTCGGGGATTATGTCGCACGGCGCTTCGGGACCAGCCTCGGCGCAGCGGGCTGAACGCTCCCTTTGCCTGCCGTCCGCATTATGTTAGAGGCCCCGGCCTTCCGCTGCACTGCAGCACGCGCGGAGATCCCCAATGGGGCATGAACAAACGGGTCTTTCGACCGTCCGGCCGGAAGACTCACGTTTCGGCCTGGACGACGGCAACGGCACTGCCGGCAGCCACGGCCACGGCAAGCAGGGCTTCGCCGCGCTCGCGCTGGGCGCGCTCGGTGTCGTCTATGGCGACATCGGCACGAGCCCGCTCTATGCGCTGCGCGAGACCATTCTCGCCGCGACCGGCGGCGTGGAGAACGCGACCGTTCCCCCGACGGTGGTCATCGGCGTCCTGTCGCTGATTCTCTGGTCGCTCGTCGTCGTCGTGACCCTGAAATATGTCGTTCTGTTGATGCGCGCCGACAATAATGGCGAAGGCGGCATCCTCACCCTCGTCGCCCTGGCGCAACGCGCACTCGGCCGCAATCGCAGCCGCATCGCACTGCTGCTCGGCATGATCGGCGCCGGGCTGTTCTACGGCGACACCGTCATCACCCCGGCGATCTCGGTTCTCTCGGCCGTCGAGGGCCTGAAGCTCGCAACCCCGGTGCTTGACGACTACATCCTCTGGATCGCCACGGTGATTCTGATCGGGCTTTTCGTCGTCCAGAGTCACGGCACGCAGAAGGTCGCTGCCTTTTTCGGCCCGATCATGCTGCTCTGGTTCCTGATGCTGGCGGGCCTCGGCATCTATCATATCGCCGATGACCTCAGCGTCTTCCGCTCCATCAATCCATATTACGCCCTGCTGTTT
>JARYGW010000045.1:0-13659 GCA_033792295.1 Allobosea sp. | reverse complement strand
TGGCGGTGCTCGGCTCGGTCTGCCTCGCCGTCACCGGTGCCGAGGCGCTTTATGGCGATATGGGCCATTTCGGCCGCGGACCGATCCGCGGCGCCTGGCTCTACGTCGTCTTTCCTGCGCTATGGCTCAACTATCTTGGCCAGGGCGCGTTGATCCTCTCCGACCCGACGGCCATCGACAATCCGTTCTACAAGCTCGCGCCACAAGGTTTCCTGCTGCCCTTCGTCATCATCGCGACGGTCGCCACCATCATCGCGAGCCAGGCCGTCATCACCGGCGCCTTCTCCTTGACCCGGCAGGCCATCCAGCTCGGCCTGCTGCCGCGCATGGACATCCGCCACACCTCGGAGCAGACCTCGGGCCAGATCTACGTGCCGCGCGTCAACCTGATGCTGCTCGTCGTCGTTCTGATCCTGGTCTGGTCGTTCCGGAGCTCGTCCAGCCTGTCGCATGCCTACGGCATCTCGGTCTTCGGCACGATGGTGGTGTCCTCGCTGCTCGCGGCCATCGTCATCCGCCGCCATTGGGGCTGGAGCCTGATGGCCACCACCGCGATCATCCTGCCTTTCCTGCTGGTCGACGTGGCCTTCTTCTCGGCCAACATGCTGAAGCTGTTCCACGGCGGCTATGTCCCGGTGCTGCTCGCCATGGCGCTGACGCTGGTGATGTGGACCTGGATGCGCGGCACCAAGATCCTGTTCGACAAGACCCGCAAGACCGACGTGCCGCTGCTCGAGCTCGTCGCCATGCTGTCGAAAAGCCCGCCTGCCCGCGTCAAGGGCATGGCCGTCTTCCTGACCAGCGACCCGGAGACGGCGCCGGCCTCGCTCCTGCATAATCTCAAGCACAACAAGGTGCTGCACGAACGCAACGTCATCCTGACCGTGCGCTCCGCCGACACGCCGCGCGTCGCCGAGGAGGAGCGCGTGCGCCTCTCCCGCATCACCGACGATTTCTGGCGGGTCGATATGGTCTATGGCTATATGGAAAGCCCGAACGTGCCCAAGGGGCTCGCCATGCTGCGCAAGCAGGGTTTCAAGTTCGACATCATGTCGACCTCGTTCTTCCTGTCGCGCCGTTCGATCAAGCCCTCGCCGCAATCGGGGATGCCGATCTGGCAGGACAATCTGTTCATCAGCCTGACCAAGAGCGCGACCGACGCGACGAACTTCTTCCAGATTCCGACCGGCCGCGTCGTCGAGGTCGGGACGCAGGTCACGGTCTAGATCATCGCGCGTCCTGCCGGACGCGATAACGATGATCTATCCGATGCTATAGAGCGCAGCGACTTTGCCGGGCAGCCTCAGTCCAGCCGCGCCGAAGTCGCTTCCTCCGGCACATGCCGCACCCGCTCGCGGTAGAGCAGGTAGAGCCCCGAGGCAATGACGATGCCGCCGCCGAGGAAGGTCCAGCGATCAGGCAACTGGCCAAAGACGAGCCAGCCCATCAACACCATCCAGGCGAGCTGCGAATAGATGAACGGCGCCAGCACCGTGGCTGGCGCCAGCCGATGCGCCAGGATCAGCATCCAATGGCCCACGGCGCCGAAGAACCCCGTCGCGGCCAGCGATGCCCAGGCCAGCGGATCCTGCGGCATCGTCCAGACGAAAGGCAGCACCGGCAGCAACGCGACTGTGCCTGCAAGCCCGGAATAGACCATCGTCGTCTCGGAGGAATCCGACGCGGCCAGCACGCGTGTCGACAGCACATAGAAGGCATAGCAGAAGCAGCCGAGCACCGAGAGCAGCGCGGCCGGATGCATCCCGCCAACGCCGGGGCGTGTCACCACCAGCACGCCGAGGAAACCGATGCCGATCGCGACGAGCCGGCGCGGCCCCGGCCACTCGCCCAGGAGCGGCCCCGACGCCAGCGCTACCAGGAACGGCCCGGCGAACATGATCGAGATCGTCTCGGCGAGCTGCAGATAGCGCAGGGCGAAGAAATTCAGCACCGTCGAGCCGAGCAGCATCAGCGAGCGGAAGAACTGCAGCCAGGGCCGCTTCGTCCTGAGCACGCCCGGATGGCTCCAGGGATTGATCAGGAAGGACACCAGTAGCACGCTGACGCCGTAGCGCCAGAAGGTCACCATCAGCGGGTCCATGCCGTTGAGGCCGAGCCATTTCGCATTGGTGTCGAGCAATGCGAAGCAGATTACGGCGGCGCACATCAGGCCGATGGCCTTCAGCCGCGCGCGGCGTGCCTCATCGACAGTTGGGGAAGGCGCAGGCAAGCCCGCCTCGCTATGCCCGGCATCGGACCGAAAAGTGGAAGCCGCTTTCCGGTGAAGTCCGACACGATCAGAAATGGAAAGACCACCGTTTTGCGTCCGGCAGGACGCGCGGCGATCAGAGCGAATGAGAAGATCAGATTTAACCGGTTTGATCCGCCCCGCCAGCGCCGTAGCGCATGCGTTCCATGCGGAAATCAGGCGTCGCTATCCGCCTCTTCGCCGTCGATCTCGGGATCGTCATGGTCGGCGCCGGCCTTGGAAAGACCCTTGGCCGCCTTGCGCAGCAGCTTGCGCAGTTGCTTGCGCTCCTTGCCGTCGAGCTTGTCGAGCAGCTCTTCCTCGACATCGTTCCAGACCGCATCGAGCTCGGCCGCGGTCTTCTGCCCGGCTTCGGTCAGCGCGACCTGCACCAGCCGCCCATCGCGGTTGCCACCCTCTCGCGTCACCAGCCCCTGCAGCGAGAGGCGGCCGATGGTCTTCGAGACGGTCGGCGGCTTGACCCTGAGCAGCGAGGCGAGCTCACCCATCGTCATCGGCGCCGGCTGCAGCGCCTTCAGGGCCTGCTCCTGACCGGGGAAAAGCCCGAGGCCGTTCAATCTTTCGCCCATCCGCGAGCGGTGGAGCCTTGCCGTGACAAGCAGGGCACGACCGACGCTTTTCTCGAGAGCCTTGGTCATAGGGCCATCCTTCGGGCGAATCCTTGCGCGGATAAGGAAGACGCTTCGCCGGCTGCGTACTCGCCTGTGAACATGACAGACAGATGACAATTCAATGTCGGTCTTAAAAGACCGCAACCTTCGCCCTGACTTTTTGCAGGAAGTCCGCCCGGCTTTCGGGCGTCGCGCGATTCATGTCGTAATGCGCCAGATAGAGCGTGCGCGCGGCCGGATGGCAGACCGCCCGCAGCGCCCGGCAGACCAGCCTGCGCGGCGGATTTCCCATCAGCAACGCCGTCCAGCGCGAGGCACCATAGGTCGTCACCGCGACGAGCTTGCGAATATTGCCGAGCGCCGGCGTCACCTTGCCATCGGCGAGGTCGAACGAGACCCCGGGAAGGAAGACGCGATCGAAGAAGCCTTTCAGCATCGCCGGGTAACCGAAGTTCCAGACCGGGAAGCACAGCACCAGCGCCTCGGCTGCTTTGACCCGCTCGACATAGCCGGCAACCGGCAATGTATTGCTGGCTGTGTCATGATAGCCGCGGCGCTCGTCCGGGCTCAGGATCGGATCGAAGCCCTCCGCATAGAGGTCGCAATCGTCGACCTCATGTCCCGCCTGCTTCAGGCTCGCGACCACCACCTCATGGAGGGCTCCGCCAAAGCTCTCCGGAACCGGATGGGCATAGAGCACGAGAACGCGCATCTTCGACCTCTCAACCGATACCGGCCCCGGTGAGGCTGCGGAACAGGAAGGTCTTGCCCGAGCGGTAATCGTAAGCCGGGTCCTCCCAGGCGATCATCTTGCCGGGGTTGAGCAGGCCCTGCGGATCGGCCTCGCGCTTGAAGGCGAGCTGCGTCTCGTCGGTCTGCTTCATGCCGCCCTCTTCGAGGGTGTAGCGATGCGGATTGAAGATCGGCGCGCCCATCTCCTCATGGATCGCGATGATCTCCTCCAGCCGCTCCTCGGAGGTGAAACGCACCAGCGGCAGGCCGAAGCAGGTGATCTTGCCGTCGAAGCGCGCGAATTCGAGATGCGCCGTGACCTCGTCTCCAAAGCGGGCATGGATCCTGTCGACGAGATCGACCTGGTTCGGGAAAGGATAGAGCACCTGCAGATAGGTGATCGACGGATCCACGCGCAGCGCCCTGAGCGTCGTGTGGTTCCAGCCCAGCTCATAGGCCGGCGGCAGGCCCTTTGCATCCTCCGGCGAAAGCTTGTCCGTGCGCAGCAGAAGCTCCGCACCCTTGAAATGCCGAGCATAGGCACAGAGCGCATCCACCGCGAAATCGGCGGCCATGACGATGACGAGATGGCTGTCGCGCGGCAGGAACTTGCGGTGGCGCAGGAAATAATCGTGCGGCGCCGGCGCCGCGACGACGCAGAGGTTCTTGAGCGCGAGCCCATCCTGCTCGCCCACCGCATTGGCGAACTCGGTCGCGGCGCGCAAGCTCTCGAAACCAACGATGACGTCGACCCAATCGTAAGCCGGGCCGAGCGGCATCTCGACCTCGGTGATGATGCCGTTGGTACCATAGGCATGGGCGACCTTGTGCAGATCCTCCCCCGAGAATTCGAGGATGCGCGGGCTCGCCTCCATCGTCGCGACCTTGAGCCGAATGATGTTGCCCCAATCGCGCAGGCCGCCCCATTTGATCGAGCCGACGCCGCCCGAGCCGCCGGCGATGAATCCGCCGATCGAAGCTGTCTGGTAGGTCGAGGGATGCAGCCGCAATTCCTGTCGCGAATGCGCGCGCGTCTCGTCATCGATGCGGGCCATGATCGCACCGGGCTCGGCGATGTAGCGACCGGCAGCGATCTCCCTGACCTTGTTGAAACCCGAAAGGTCGAGCAGCACGCCACCGGACAGCGGCATCGCCTGGCCGTAATTGCCGGTGCCGGTGCCGCGCGGCGTGACGGGAATGCCAAGCGCGTGGCAGGCGGCCAGCGTCTGAACGACCTCCGCCTCGCTCACCGGCGAGACCACGATATCGGCGACGACATGGTCGAGCTGGCGCTTCAGGATCGGCGAGTACCAGAAGAAGTCGCGGCTCTTCTGCTTCACCAGCGCCGGATTCTCCTCAGTGCGGATGCCTCCGAGACGCGTCTTCAGCGTGGCAATGTCGTAGCGGGTCGTCATGATGCTCTGCCCATCAGATGGTCGAGTTCGCGGTAGTCCGGCAGGGTTCGGTCGATTGCCCGGCCCGCAACCAGCACGCTGCGATCGATCTGCGGCCGGCAAAAGAATTCCGTCCAGTCGCGTGCCCGCGTCAGGACGAGATCGGCGCGTGCGCCCACAGCGATGATGCCCGCCTCAACGCCCATGGTCTCCGCCGGTGTGCGCGCCACGGCATTGGCCCAGTCCGAGCCGGAATGATCGAGTTGGAGGATGCGCGTACCCTCGCGCAGCACCTCGACGAGATCGAGGTCGCCATAGGCGTAGAACGGATCGCGTGTGTTGTCGGAGGCGATCATCACCGGCACGCCGGCCGCCTTCAGCTCGTGCAGGGCCGTGATACCGCGCCAGCGCGGCGTGCGGCCGTGCCGGCGATCCTGCAGATACATGTTGCACAGCGGCAGCGAGACTACGGCGATGCCGGCTTCGCGGACCTTGGCGATGATGCGCGCCTCGTCCTCCGGCGCCTGCAGGCTGAGCGAACAGCAATGTCCACAAAGGATGCGGCCAGTGAAGCGATGGCGCAAAGCCGCGTCCGCGATGTGCTCCAGCGAGCGCGCCGCCGGGTCGTTGGTCTCGTCGACATGGAAATCGAGGTCGAAGCCGTTCTCGATCGCCGCCCGGAACAGGATGTCGAGCGCCCGGTCGAGCTCCGGGATCATATAGGTGACGCAGCCGAGCAGCTTGTCCCCATGCGCCTTCACGGCGGCGACCACCGCCGCCATATGCGTCGGATCGAGCGCGGCATCGGCGCCGAACAGCGGCGAGGCCTGCAGCGTGATGCGCCCGGTCCATTCCGCGCGGATCTCGGCATAGACCGACCAGGAAATGCCGATCTGCTTGCCGAGCGAGTCGAGATGGGTCCGCATCGCCGCCGTGCCGTGAGCGAAGGCGGTGCGCAGCGAGAAATCCATGCGGCTCCGCACATCCTTGGCGGACCAGTTCGCCTCGCGGTCCGCCGCGACCGTCGTCAACGCCCCCGGAAAAGTGCCGTCCGGATTGGGGCTGCGCGGCCAGATATGCCCCTTGTCGAGATGGGTGTGGCAGTCGACCAGCCGCGGCAATGCGATGCCGCCGTCGAGATCGAGCGCCGGCCCCACTCCGGCAGCCACCGTGCCGGCCAGCCCGATCGCTTCGATCCGCCCCTTCGCGACAGCCAGATCGACACGAGCCAGCCCGCTGCGATCGGCCGCAATATCGCAACCCTCGATCAGGCAGGCAGGGACGCGCAGATTGGCAAGGCGAAACGCGGAGGCATCGGGCAAGCGGGCGAAACCGGTCGTCACGTTGTCCCTGCCCTTCCTGCCAAGCCATCCTCTGTTCGTCGATACCGGGCGGCCCGCGGGCCTGCAAGCCGCGCCGCCAGCTCCTTCCCTGCCGATGACGCCCGGTGCCATGCGAGCGTCGCATTCGGGCTTGTCCGGACCAGCCGGATCGCGCATGAGGGCGGCATCATTACCAAGCATGAGGTCGGACCATGACCGGCGAAGCCCGCATCATCGACGGCAAGGCCACTGCGGCCGCACTCAGGGCGGAGATCGGCCGCGAGGTCGCGGCGATCAAGGCGGCGCGCGGACTTGTACCGGGGCTGCATGTCGTCCTCGTCGGCGAGGATCCGGCGAGCAAGGTCTATGTCGCCTCCAAGGAAAAGCTCGCCGTCGAGGTCGGCATGAACTCGGTTGCCCACCGGCTGCCGGCCAAGACGACGGAAGCGGAACTCCTCTCCAAGCTTGCAGAACTCAACGCCGACGACAGCGTCGACGGCATCCTCGTCCAGCTTCCGCTGCCGAAACATATCGACACCGGCCGCATCATCGATGCCATCGACCCCGCCAAGGATGTCGACGGCCTGCACCCGATCAATGCCGGCCTGCTCGCCGGCGGCAAGAACGGACTCGTACCCTGCACGCCGCTCGGCTGCATGCTGCTGCTGAAGCAGGCCCTGCCCTCGCTCTCCGGGCTCGACGCCGTGGTGATCGGCCGCTCTGAACTGGTGGGACGTCCGGTCGCCCAGCTCCTGCTCCAGGCCGATTGCACCGTCACCATCGCCCATTCGCGCACGCGTGATCTGCCCGGCGTCGTGCGCCGCGCCGATATCGTCGTCGCCGCCGTCGGCCGTCCGCGGATGGTCAAGGGCGATTGGATCAAGCCCGGCGCGACCGTCATCGATGTCGGCATCAACCGGATGCCCGACGGCAAGCTCGCCGGCGACGTCGATTTCGCGGAAGCGGTGGAGGTCGCGGGCGCGATCACCCCGGTCCCCGGCGGCGTCGGCCCGATGACCATCGCCTGCCTGCTCAAGAACACGCTGACGGCGTTCCACGCCCGGCGGGGATAATCCGCTTCGTCTGGCAATCGTTGCGTTCAAAAAGAAAAGGAGCTGCAAAGCTGCAGCTCCTTCGAAACGTCGTGCTTGTGGCAGGGCCGCACCAAAGGCGCGGCCCGCAAACCTGATCACATATGGATCGGACGCTTGTCGACGGCGAGCGCCGCTTCCTTCACTGCCTCGGCCAGCGTCGGATGGGCGTGGCAGGTGCGGGCGAGGTCCTCGGCCGAGCCGCCGAACTCCATCAGCACCGTGACTTCCGCAATCAGGTCGCCGGCATGCGGGCCGATGATGTGGCAGCCGAGCACGCGGTCGGTCGCCGCATCGGCCAGCACCTTCACGAACCCGTCCGTATGGCGGATCGCACGGGCACGGCCATTGGCCGTGAACGGGAACTTGCCGATCTTGTAGGCGATGCCGGCCGCCTTGAGTTCTTCCTCGGTCTTGCCGATCGCTGCGACCTCGGGAGCGGTATAGACGATGCCGGGAATGGCGTCGTAGTTCACATGGCCCGCCTTGCCGGCGATGATCTCGGCCACCGCAACGCCCTCGTCCTCGGCCTTGTGCGCCAGCATCGGCCCGCGCACCACGTCGCCGATGGCGTAGATGCCCGCGACGTTGGTCTTGAAGTGGTCGTCGATGACGACCCGGCCGCGATCCGTCGCGACACCCGCCTTGTCGAGCCCGAGCCCTTCCGTGTTCGGACGGCGGCCGATCGCGACCAGCACGATGTCGGCGTTGAGCGTCTTGGCCTCGCCGCCGGCGGCGGGCTCGACGGTGACGGTGGCGCCGCCCTTCTTGCCCGTCTCGACCTTGGTGACCTTGGAGCCGAGCTGGAAAGTGAAGCCCTGCTTCTCGAGGATGCGTTGGAACTGCTTGGCGACCTCGCCATCCATGCCGGGCAGGATGCGGTCGAGGAATTCGACCACGGTGACCTTGGCGCCGAGACGAGCCCAGACCGAGCCGATCTCGAGGCCGATCACGCCGGCTCCGACCACGACGAGTTCCTTCGGCACGGAGCCGATCTCGAGCGCGCCGGTCGAGGTCACGACGGTCTTCTCGTCGATCTCGACGCCGGGCAGAGGTGCCGATTCCGAACCCGTCGCGATGACGATGTTCTTGGTCTCCAGTTCCTGCGTCTTGCCGTCCTCGGCGGTGACGACGACCTTGCCGGCGACAGGGATCGAGGCCGTGCCGTGGAAGGCGTCGATCTTGTTCTTCTTGAGCAGGAAGCCGACGCCGTTGACGTTGGCGTCGATGGTCTCCTGCTTGTGGGCCATCATCGCCTTGAGGTCGAGCTTCGGCGTGCCGACGACGACGCCGAGCTTCTCAAAGGTATGGCCGGCCTCCTCGAACATCTCGGAGGCGTGCAGCAGCGCCTTGGACGGGATGCAGCCGACGTTCAGGCAGGTGCCTCCATGCGTCTTGCGTTTCTCGACCACCGCGACCTTGAGGCCGAGCTGGGCAGCGCGGATCGCGCAGACATAGCCCCCGGGGCCGGTTCCGATGACGACGAGATCGTAGGCCATGACGTCCTTCCGCTGCTGCGCATGAAGCCACCGGCTTGGGCGGCGGCATGTGGGGGCGGGCATACATCGGTTCCTGCCCCGGCGCTACGCCATTCATGTGTTGACGAATGGCGGCCTGCCCTTGCTGCGGCAGGCTGTCGCAGGCTTACTGCACGGACCACAAGACAAGGACGAAACGCCATTCGCTGAAACACATCGCAGATCAGCCCGCTGGAGGAGCACGCCGTCATGTGGAATCAGGTCTATGATCCATTCGGCAACAGCGTCCTGTCGACGCTCGCCGCCGCGCTACCCGTCGTCGTTCTGCTCGGTCTCATCGCGTCCAACGCCGTGAAGGCGCACATCGCCGCCGTCATCGCGCTGATCGTCGCCAATCTGGTCGCGATCTTCATCTTCACCATGCCGGCCGGGATGTCGCTGCGCGCCACCGTGCTCGGCGCGGTCACCGGCTTCTTCCCGATCGGCTGGATCGTGCTCAACGTCATCTTCCTCTACCGGCTGACGGTCGAGAAAGGCGCCTTCGCAATCCTGCAGACCACGATCGGCGGCGTCACCGACGACCGGCGCATCCAGCTCCTGCTGATCGCCTTCGCCTTCGGCGCTTTCTTCGAGGGTGCGTCGGGTTTCGGCACGCCGGTCGCCGTCACCGGCGCGATCCTGATCGGGCTCGGCTTCTCGCCGCTGGCGGCATCCGGCCTCTCGCTCATCGCCAATACCGCGCCCGTTGCCTATGGCGCGCTCGGCACGCCGATCCAGGGCCTCTCCCAGGTCACAGGCATCGATCCCTTCTTGCTCGGCGCCATGGTCGGCCGGCAGCTCCCCTTCTTCTCGGTCTTGGTGCCATTCTGGCTGATCTGCGTCTTCGCCGGCTGGCGCGGCATGCTGCAGATCTGGCCTGCTGTCCTCGTCACCGGCGTTTCCTTCGCCGTGCCGCAATATCTGATCTCGAACTTCGTCAACCCCTGGATCGTCGACATCGGCGCCTCGCTGATCTCGATGGCCTGCCTGATCGGTTTCCTGCAGGTCTGGAAGCCGAAGGAGGTCTGGACATCGCCGAAACTGCGCGGCCACGACGTCTCCGACGATGGCAGCCTGAAACCGCCCGCAACCACCGCCAGGCCGAGCTCCCCGCAGGTCTGGATGGCGCTGACGCCTTGGATCATCGTCTGCATCATCCTGCTGGTCTGGGGCACGGGCTGGTTCAAGAACGCGGTCAATCCCTGGGCGACCTGGAACTACGCGGTTCCCGAGCTGCACAACATGATCAACAAGGTCGCCCCCGTCGCGGCCAAGCCGACGCCGGAAGGCGCCGTCTTCTCGTTCACCTGGCTCACCTATACCGGTTCGGGCATGCTGATCGCAGCGATCCTATCCGGCTTCGCCATGGGCTTCGGCCCGTTCAAGATGGCGCAGGTCTACGGCAAGACGCTGAAGCTCTGCGCCTATTCGCTGATCACCATCGCCGCGATGCTGGCGATCGGCACGTTGACCCGGCTCTCCGGCATCGACGCCACGCTCGGCCTCGCCTTTGCGGGCACCGGTGTCCTCTACCCCTTCTTCGGTACGCTGCTCGGCTGGCTCGGCGTCGCGTTGACGGGCTCCGATACCGCCTCGAACGTGCTCTTCGGCAATCTGCAGAAGGTCACCTCCGAACAGCTCGGCCTCTCGCCGATCCTGATGGGCGCAGCGAACTCCTCCGGCGGCGTGATGGGCAAGATGATCGACGCCCAGTCGATCGTCGTCGCCTCGACCGCGACCGGCTGGTTTGGCCACGAAGGCGTCATCCTGCGCTTCGTCTTCTGGCACTCGATCGTGCTGGCGAGCCTGGTCGGCAGCTTCGTCATGCTGCAGGCCTACGTCCATCCCTTCTCGGCAATGGTCGTGCAGCCCTGAGCCAGGGCCTAGATCATCCCGCGTCCCATAGGACGCGATAAAGATGATCTACCTCATTGGTATAGCATCGGATTCTTCCGAAAAGTGGATTCCACTTTTCGGTCCGATGCCATAGCGCGGCGGCGCGAGCCGCTGCGCCAGCGTCTCACATCATCAGGCGCCAGAGCATCATCACCAGTCCGACGATCGAGGCCATCCAGATAAAGGTGCGGATCACCGGGATGCCGGCGGCGTAGAGAATGGCGTAGACAACCCGCGCCGCGAGATAGAGCCAGGCGCCGGTGGCGGCGATGCCGCCCGCCTTGCCGGTCACTGTGAGCGCCAGCGCCAGAGCGACGAAAGCGGGATAGGACTCGAGCAGATTGTCGAGCGCTCGCTTGAGCCGGCGCGATATCAGGCTCCGCGGCTCGCGCTGCTCATCGCGCGGGCTGAACAGATAGGCCGGGCCGAGATCGGCCGAGGTGCCGGCCTGCAAAACGATCTGGACGAGCAGGAGCACGACGCTCCAACCGAGAACGGTGATTTCGGTCGTTATGGCGAGAGCAGGCATGACCGTCTCCTCTGTCGCGAGACGGTCAGGATGCCAGCTTTGCCCGATCAGCGCCAATGCGTTCAGGGGGCAGGAAACGGGCCGAGGCCACGCCCCCGGCGAGGAGGGATCAGCGGCCGCCGGTCGCGTTCAGCACGGCGCCGTTAACGTAGGAAGCCTCGTCCGAGAGCAGCCAGGCAATGACCTGCGCCATCTCCTGCGCCGTGCCCTCGCGTTTCATCGGAAGCTGGTCGCGCATCTGCGCAACGCGGTCGGGCAGGCCACCGCTGGCATGAATCTCGGTGTCGATGATGCCGGGCCTCACCGCATTGACACGAATGCCTTCTGCCGCGACCTCGCGGGCGAGGCCGAGCGTGAAGATGTCGATCCCCGCCTTCGAGGCGGCATAATCGACATATTGGCCCGCCGCCGTGAGGATGGCCGCGGCCGAGGACAGGTTGACGATGCCGCCGCCCTGCCCGCCATGGCGCGTCGACATGCGCTTCACCGCCTCGCGGGCGCAAAGGAAGCTGCCGGTGAGGTTGATGCGGAACATCCGCTCCAGCCGCTCGACGCTCATCTCGTCGATGCGTGCCGGGGTGTCGATCACGCCGGCATTGTTGACCAGCGCCGTCAAGCGGCCGAGCCTGTCAGCCGCGGCGAAGATCGTCAGCACATCGGCCTCGCTGCCGACATCGCCCTTGACCGCCACGCCACGACGGCCATGGGCCTCGACGGCCGCGACCGTCTCGGCCGCGGCCTGCGCATTGGCCTGATAGTTGACGACGACGTCGTAGCCGCGCTCCGCCAGCAGGATAGCGGCGGCCCGGCCGATGCCGCGGCTGCCCCCGGTGACGATCGCAACGCCCGACACGACGTCCTCCTTCAACGACTCAGAGGTCGAGGACGAGACGCGCCGGATCCTCCAGCCCTTCCTTGACACGGACGAGGAAGGTCACCGCCTCCTTACCGTCGATGATGCGGTGATCGTAGCTGACCGCCAGATACATCATCGGCCGGATCTCGACCTTGCCGCCGATCGCCATCGGGCGCTCCTGGATCTTGTGCATGCCCAGGATCGCCGATTGCGGCGCGTTCAGGATCGGGGTCGACATCAGCGAGCCGTAGACGCCACCGTTCGAGATGGTGAAGGTGCCGCCCTGCATCTCCTCGATCGAGAGCTTGCCGTCGCGGGCCTTCTTGCCGAACTCGCCGATCTTCTTCTCGAC
This sequence comes from Allobosea sp., assembly GCA_033792295.1. Taxonomy (GTDB): domain Bacteria; phylum Pseudomonadota; class Alphaproteobacteria; order Rhizobiales; family Beijerinckiaceae; genus Allobosea. Next base: position 1,090 of record JARYGW010000045.1, on the reverse strand, counting down.
ACCGGCGATGGAGAGCTGGTCGGCATCGCGCACCACCGGAACCACCAGGCCCTTGTCGGTGCCGACGGCGACGCCGATGTGGTAGTAGTTCTTGTAGATGATGTCGGTGCCATCGATCTCGGCGTTGACGGCCGGGATCTCCTTCAGCGCCTGCACGCAGGCCTTCACGAAGAAGCCCATGAAGCCGAGCTTCACGCCGTGCTTCTTCTCGAACACGTCCTTGTACTGGTTGCGCAGCGCCATGACGTTGGTCATGTCGACCTCGTTGAAGGTCGTCAGCATCGCGGCGTTGGACTGGGCCTCCTTGAGGCGGCGCGCGATGGTCTGGCGCAGCTTCGTCATCTTGACGCGCTCTTCGCGCGAGGCGTCGTCCGGCGCCGACGGGGCGCGGATCTGAACCGGGGCAGGAGCCGCAGCCGGGGCGGCGGCACCGCCGGTCGCGATCGCGGCGAGCATGTCGCCCTTGGTCACACGGCCATCCTTGCCCGAAGCCGGAACGGAAGCCGGGTCGACGCCGCTCTCGGCAGCGAGGCGCGCCACGGCCGGGCCGGAATCGGCCGCCTTGGTCGCAGCCGCCTTCGGAGCCTCGGCAGCGGCCGGAGCCGGCGCGGCCGCTGGCTTTGCCTCAGCCTTCGGCGCAGGAGCCGCAGCAGCACCACCTTCCGCGATGGTGCCGAGCAGCGCGCTGACGCCAACCGTATCGCCTTCCTTGGCGACGATCTCGCCGAGCACGCCGGCGGCCGGGGCGTTGACCTCCAGCGTCACCTTGTCGGTTTCCAGCTCGACGAGAGGCTCGTCGGCCTTCACCGCCTCGCCCGGCTTCTTGAACCATTTGCCGATCGTGGCCTCGGAAACGGATTCGCCGAGGGTGGGTACGCGGATTTCGGTCGCCATATCAGGCCTCTGTTGTCTCGTTCTCTGGCGGTCGGCTTAGCATCGGCGTGAAGTCCGGGAGCGGTCTTCGGGAACGCCGATACGGCATCGGATGCCCGGCAGCGCCAGAGCGGCGCCGCCGGGAGTTTGATCAGGCCGCAAAGGCCTCGTCGAGGAAGGCGTTGAGCTGCGCCATATGCTTGGACATCAGGCCGGT
>JARYGW010000459.1:0-3555 GCA_033792295.1 Allobosea sp. | reverse complement strand
TCGCCGCACTCGACATAGACGACGCGTCCGGGGGCGAGGCCGGCCTGGGCGAGCGCCGGCGCGAACAGGTCGGGCCGCGTCACGCACCACAGCACCTTGCCGCCGCTGCGGGCCGCGACGCCGGCGGCGAACAGGGCGGCGGCCGCGCCGTTCACGGCGCCGGTGCCGCCCCCAGCAACCTCATGCAGCGCCCCGCGCAGCAACCCGCCCTCCGGCAGAATCCGGTCGATCGCCGGCAGGCCGAAGGGCAGGACCGCGCGCTGATGCGCGGCCCTGCCCTCTAGCCGGGCGATGCGCGCCCGGAGCTCGGACACGACAGATCGGGGGGCGGACGTACTCATGTCCTTTGCAACGCTCTCCGCATTGGATATGTTCTATGTTTGTTCTCATCACCCCAGAGAGTCAATCGACTCCTCGGAATCGTCCTGCGGGGTCGTCCTTAGGGGTAGGAAGGTGGGCGGGTGTCCGAAACATGCCGCATCGTTCGGACACCCCTTGCCGATGTCCGAAAATTGCATCATATTTCGGACATGCTAGACAAACCGACCGCAGACCTCCGGCCGCGACTGGTCGCCCGTATCAACGAGGCGCCTCCAGGAGAGGTATGGACGCCGAGCGATTTCGCCGATCTCGGCAGTCGTGCGGCCGTCGACAAGACGCTGCAGCGCCTCGTCGCGGCTGGCGAACTACGCCGTATCGACCGAGGACTCTACGACCGTCCGCGAATGAGCAAACTGATGGGCAAGGTGGCGGTCCCCGACTATCGCGCCGTGATCAGAGCTGTGGCACGTCGCGACCAGGCTCGCATCCTGGTCGACGGAATGACGGCCGCGAATGATCTTGGCCTCACGACAGCCGTGCCAGCGCGCATTGAGGTTCTCGTCGACGCCCGCCTGAAACCGATCAAGCTCGGAAAGCAGGTCATCCATTTCAAGGCGGCGGCGCCGAGCCGTCTCTATTGGGCTGGACGCCCGGGCATGCGGGTCGTTCAAGCGCTTTATTGGATGCAAGACATGATGGAGGGGGACAATGATCGAGAGGCCATAAAGAACGGCCTCAACAGGCTGTTCAGAAATCCCGAGCATGGGAAGGAGATCTGCGACGATCTTCGCGCAGGCCTGTCGGCAATGCCGATCTGGATGCAGGATTTTCTCAGACCTTTGCTCGGACCCGCCAACGCTGCGCCAGAGACTCGCGCATGAGCAGTGCCGCTTACAACGAGGTTATCCTCGCGCCAGCGAATGAGAGGCTCGATCTTTTCTTGACGACGGCAAGCCGGCTCGGGACGCCGATCGGAAACGTCGAAAAGGACTTTTGGGTCTGTTGGACACTCAACGCTCTCTATCATGAGCGGCCAGCCGGAGGGCCGCGCCTGCTGTTCAAGGGCGGCACGTCTCTGTCGAAGGCGCATGGGCTGATCGAGCGCTTTTCCGAAGACATCGATGTCACGGTGTTTCGTGATGATCTCCAGGAGCCGGCTTCAGTCGCGGAGCTCGAAGGACTGTCCAACAAGAAGCGCCGTGCACGACTGGACGCGATCCGAGACGCTTGCCGCAGCTACATTACAGGTCCGCTACATGATTTCCTGAGCGAACACCTTGCCGACGCAACGGACGGAAAAGGCCGCGTCGAAATCGACCCGGCAGATCCGGACGGACAGACGCTGCTGATCTGGTATCCCGAAGTCGAGCCGCGTGACGAGGCCTATGTGCGACCGGCGGTGCGCATCGAATCCGGTGCGAAATCAGCACTTGATCCGAATCGTCCAGCCGACGTCCGACCCTACGTTGCCGATGATCTGGCAGGGCTCGAACTTGCAGTCCCGAACGTCACCACGATCGATGCGGAGCGCACCTTTTGGGACAAGGTCGTGATTGCGCATGGGCTGCGGCGCTGGTTCGAACGGCGAGGCGAGTTGCGCCAGGAAGGCCAGCGCATCTCGCGGCACTTCTACGATCTGCACTGCCTATTCAACTCGGATGTCGGCAGGGCGGCGCTTTCAGACGCGGCGTTAGGCGCCGACTGCGTTCGTCACGCCATGATGTTCTTCAACCGGCCCGATTACGATCTCGCTTCCGCTGTGACGGGATCGTTCTCGCTTATGCCGACGGCAGCCATGATCGCGCCGCTCGGGCGCGACTACGAGAACATGACACCAATGATCTTCGGTGAGGCCCCTCGTTTCGAAGACATCCTGTCCTCGATCGAAGCGATCGAGCGCGCAGCCAACCGGACGGGATGACGGAGGGCGCCTGAATGCTGTGGCCGGCGACGATCTGCAGTGAAAATCGGCGGGAGACCAAAAGCCGGTGCTGGTTCTTTCTCATGACCCACGGCAATCGGGTGGAACCGGAGGTCGGTCAAGCAATTGCCCGGGGCCTGCCCGATCAGCGCGTGACCCTGCCCGACCGGGACGCCCGCGTTCTCCTGCGCTGGGCAGAGCGGCCCTACGGATTCTAGCAACATCACGTGCGCGGCCACGGCAAGCTTTGTGCCTCCGGTGTAGGACTGGGGGCTGGGCCAAGAATCGCATGCGGACCCGTGATTTCTTTATGGCGCTTATAAACCGAACGGTCTATGGTAGACCATTCGGTTTATAAGGAGCTATGATCATGAGCGCTCTCGTCCCGCCCTTTTCGCTGCAGACAGCCACGGCGAAGGTCCGCATGGCGGAGGATGGTTGGAACAGTCGAGATCCGCAGAAGGTGGCGTTGGCTTACACGGAGGACTGCCGCTGGCGAAACAGAGCCGACTTCCCCGTGGGACGTCAGGAAATTATCGCGTTCTTGAGCCGCAAATGGGCGAAGGAACTGAACTACCGTCTGATCAAGGAATTATGGGCGTTCACAGATGATCGGATCGCGGTTCGCTTCGCCTACGAGTGGCATGACGATAGCGGCAACTGGTTCCGGTCCTATGGCAACGAGAATTGGGAGTTCAACGCCGAGGGTGTGATGAAGCGGCGGTTTGCGTCGATCAACGACATGCCCATCAAGGAAACGGATCGGAAATTCCATTGGACGCTCGGCCGTCGGCCGGACGATCATCCGGGCCTGAGCGATCTCGGCCTGTAAGCGCCAGGAAATTCGTATCGTGCCCCGGACGATCTACGAGAAGTCGGATGTGATTCCACTGCTGGCCGAGATCTTCCGTGAACTCGGCTATGAGGGCACGTCGTTCGGCACGATCACGGAGCGGACCGGCATCAGCAAGGGCAGCCTCTATCATTTTTTTCCCGGCGGAAAGGAGGAAATGGCAGCTGAGGTCCTTGCCGAAATCGATCACTGGTTCGTCGAGAAGGTCTACGAGCCGCTTGCGAGGGACGATCCCCCTGCTGCCCTCGAGCAGATGTGGACGTCAGTCGATGGCTATTTCCGCTCCGGACACAGGATCTGCCTAATTGGGGCTTTTGCGCTCGATGCGACGCGGGACCGTTTTGCGGCGGCCATCCGTGACTACTTCGAAGATTGGCTGCGAGCTTTGACCTCGTGTCTAACGAGGGCCGGCGCGTCACGGCCGCAAGCCAGAACGTTGGCCGAGGAAGTGGTCCTTGGT
>JARYGW010000458.1:0-3571 GCA_033792295.1 Allobosea sp. | reverse complement strand
CGGAAGCGAGGAAGCCCAGCGTCTGGACCGCCAGCGCCTCGGCGTCTTGCAAGCTGTATCGGGGTGCCATGGGCCTTTGTCGCGGATTGGATTTGCGTTTCGTCAACCGCTGGCATGCTAGCACATTCCCAGAACGAAGCCGCCAGGCCGGGCTCCGATTCCATCGGAATTTCGGCGGCGCAGGAACGAGGGCGGCCGAATGAAGACGGTTCTGATCGTCGAGGACAACGAGCTCAACATGAAGCTCTTCAACGACCTGCTCGAGGCGCATGGCTACGCCACGCTCAAGACCTCGGACGGGATCGAGGCCATCGAACTGGCCCGGACCCATCATCCGGACCTGATCCTGATGGACATCCAGCTCCCGGAGGTTTCGGGGCTCGAGGTGACGAAATGGATCAAGGAGGATGATGACCTCAAGACCATTCCGGTCGTCGCCGTCACCGCCTTTGCGATGAAAGGCGACGAGGAGCGGATTCGCGAGGGCGGCTGCGAGGCCTATCTCTCGAAGCCGATCTCGGTGGCGAAATTCCTGGAGACCGTCCGGGCTTATGCGGGCGCCGCCTAGGCATCGGACCGAAAAGTGGAAGCCGCTTTTCGGATAAGTCCGATGCCGCAACGAAGAGATCGCTTCTAAGCCGAAAGCCTGCCATGTCCGCTCGCGTCCTCGTCGTCGATGACGTTCCCGCCAATCTGAAGCTGCTGGAGGCGAAGCTTTCGGCGGAATACTTCGACGTGCTCACGGCGACGAGCGGCCCCGACGCGCTGGCGATCTGCGAGCGTGGCGAGCCGGACATCGTGCTGCTCGACGTGATGATGCCCGGCATGAACGGCTTCGAGGTCTGCCGCCGCCTGAAGAGTACTCCGGCGACCGCACATATCCCGGTGGTGATCGTCACGGCGCTCGACCAGCCGCGCGACCGCCTCCAGGGGCTCGATGCCGGCGCCGACGACTTCCTCACCAAGCCGCTCGACGACGCCGCACTCTTCGCCCGGGTCCGCAGCCTCTCGCGGCTGAAAGCCATGACGGACGAGTTGCGCAATCGCGCCGTCGCCTCGCGCCGCCTCGGCATCGCCGATCCGCTCGCCGCCGCCGCCGCCGAGACCGGCCTCAACGGCCGGGTGCTGCTGGTCGAGGACCGGCCCTCCGTCGCCGACCGCTTGCAGAGCGCTCTCTCCGCCTTCCATTTCGTCGAGGTCGAGACCGATACCCAGCAGGCGATGCTGCGCGCGACGGAAGGGGAGTTCGACAGCGTCCTGGTCAGCCTCGACCTCGACGGGCAGGACGGCTTGCGCCTGTGCAGCCAGCTCCGCACGCTCGATCGCACGCGCGACATCTCCGTGCTGATGATGGGCGAAGCCGAGAATCGCGCCCGCATCCTGCGCGGGCTCGAGATCGGCGTACATGATTTCCTGATCCGCCCGATCGACCGCAACGAGCTGCTCGCCCGCGTGCGCACCCAGGTTCGTCGCAAGCGTTTCACCGACCGGCTGCGGGACAGCCTGCAATCCTCCATGGAAATGGCGGTACTCGATCAGCTCACCGGCCTGCACAACCGCCGGTTCATGGATGCGCGGCTGGCCGCGATGTTCGATGAATCCGCCTTGCGGGCTCGCGCGCTCTCGGTGCTGGTGCTCGACGTCGATCACTTCAAGGCGGTCAACGACAGCTGGGGCCATGATGCCGGCGACGAGGTGCTGAAGGAATTCGCCGACCGCGTGCGGGCCTGCACGCGCGGCATCGACCTCGTCGCGCGCATGGGCGGCGAGGAGGTGGTGGTGGTCCTGCCGGAGACCGGCCCCAAGGCGGCCTATGTCGTGGCGGAGCGGATTCGCGAGCGGGTCGAGATCGCGCCCTTTGCCATCTATCGCAACAGCCGCGAAATTCCCGTCACGGTCTCGATCGGCGTAGCCAGCCGCAAGGCCGGCGATCTTTCCTCGGCCGATATCATGAAGCGCGCCGACGACGCGCTCTACCAGGCCAAGGCCGAGGGCCGCAATCGCGTGATCGCTGCCAACGCGGCCTGAGCCGCGGTTCCGCATGCGACGGATGAAGGTGTTCCGATAAGTCACTGGTGTGACTCATGGAATTTGACGTTGAGTCACTGGATGACGCTTCAAGCTTAAGCTTAGCCGGTAAGGTTAAGGAACGATGAAGAATGACGAATCGGTCGTATTCGATTGATTCGTTTCGGTCGAATTGTAAGGGTTTCCGCAACGCAGCACAGCGCTGCACGGCAATGCCCCTCGGGTACTCAGGTCCGCCGCATCTCCTGGGAAACCGAAGGGCTCGGCCGGCCGGTAGCGGAATTCTGGCCTCCTCAGAGCCGCCGCCGGCCGGCCACCTTTCGCAATCCGGCCATGGCGATCGGCTGTCCTTTCGCGCTTCCGGAGTTGCAGAAACGCTTCGGCTGTATCCCCTTCATTCCGGACATTGCCGTTGCCCGGGCCCTTTTATCGCGGCAAATAATGCTGGACGAGAGCGGGCAGCCAGTAGCCTGCCGCCGCGAAGCTGCCGAGCAGGCAGACAAGCCCCAGCGCCGCTGCGAGCCTCCTGCTGAGGAAGCGCGAGGAATCGATCTCGACGAGCAGTCTCAGCAAGCGCCGCGCAAGGCCGCTCGGCTGGTGCTGTGTCTTCCGATCTCCCTGGTCGCTCAAAGAAAGCACTCCGTGATCGGCGCCGGGAAAGGCGATAGCGCTGTGGGCGGGTCCCGGGCGGGCCGCTGCAACACATAGTGCGTACCGCGGCAGATCAACAGGTCTTCTCGAGGGCGTGTTCCGGACGTGGGCCGAGGGCTGCCCTCTCGAAAGGCCGCGGCTAAGTCGGGCGATCCGGCTCCAGGTCATCGCGCCCGAAAGGACGCGCGATGATCTAGAGGATGACGCTCAGCATCATCATGCTGTGAAACATCATGTTTCCGATCTTGCCGTGCGTGTCCATCTTCCCGTTATGCACATTCCGGAAGGCCTCGTGCGGAAGGTGAAGCCAGCCGATGCGTCGGCCTGGCGGAGGAGGCGACTGGGTCACCATCCAGTTCACAACGCCGGACAGGCTCGGCATGTTCTTGTGAGCGCTGCGCATATAGGCGCTGTCGAAGTCGATCTGTTCGCCGATGAGCCCCGTTCCGCCGACCACCTCGGCGAAGCGGAAGAGATGGTTGACGCCGGAGCTGTAGCTGGCGACCCCGACCTGCCGAACCGCGCCACGCGGATTCGCCTGGCCGGCCGATATCTGGATGGCGGTCATGATGTCGTCGAGCGTGTCGGCGCCGCGATCGGCGAAGAGGTTGGTGCGCGGATTGTTGGAGCGTGAGGCATTCGTCATGAAAGGCACGATGACGGGCATCGCCTTCATTGCCGCCATCTGCACGCCGAGCTCCCAGACATAGTTCGTAACCGAATCCCGCCAGCGGCCGCTGAAGGCAGGATAGGACGCATCGTCGGCGACCGAGATCGTGTCGGGGTGGAAGAAGATGTAGACCCTCGAGAAATCGATGGTTCCCGCCGGCACAGCCGCGCCGACCCAGAAGATCGCTCCATTCTTCTCGATCTTGAACCGGAACTCCGAGAT
>JARYGW010000457.1:0-3576 GCA_033792295.1 Allobosea sp. | reverse complement strand
ATACTTCTATCTCGACCGGACCTCGCCGCTTTGGCCCGAGTTCAGCACGGCGAGCTCGATCGGCATGCATTTTTCCGGTGACTGGCCCGATCTCGAGCTCGAGCTCTGGGCCGTTCTGGAGGGCAGGCGATGAGCGACCCGGGTTCGCCGTCCGACCCGTTCGGCCGTTCCGAACGGACCATCATCAGGCCGAACCCCGGCGGGCGCCGGGCGCCCCTGCCACCTGCTCCCGCCACGCCGGCCCCCGCAGCGCCGCAGGCCCCGCAGCCTTATCAGCCGCCGCAAGTGCCCTCGCCCGGCGTGCCCGGCACCGGCGACGAGTGGATGTCGAACCCCGCGCCGATCCCGCAGCAGCGGCAGGCACCGCCACCCTCGGGCGGCGGCCAGGCCCTGCCGCGCCGCGACCAGTTGCTGACGCCGAACGCCAACCCGCTGCTGCGCGCCGCAGGCCCGCTCCTGCTGCTGCTCGGACGGATGCGCGCTAACCTCTCCAACGCGCCCTTCGCCCAGCTTCTTGGGCAGGTCGGCGATTCCATCGAAGCCTTCGAGCATGAAGTCCGCGCCGCCGGCGTCCCGGCCGAGACCGCTCAGACCGCGAAATACGTCATCGCCGCCACCGCCGACGACATCGTCCAGAACATCCCCGGTGACGACCGCCATGTCTGGACGCAGTACAGCATGCTCTCGCGCTTCTTCGGCGAACGTATCGGCGGCGTCCGCTTCTTCGAGATGTTGGACAAGGCCAAGGCCGACCCGTCGGTCAATTACGACCTGCTCGAGTTGATGCATGCCTGCCTGGCGCTGGGCTTCCAGGGCATCCACCGCACGTCCGCCGGTGGCGCCAACAATCTCCAGACGATCCAGCGCAACCTCTTCGAGACCCTGCGCCGGGTGAAGCAGCCCGACCCCGAACTGTCGCCCCGCTGGCGCGGACAGGCGATCGCGCAGGCCGTCGCGGGCTTCAAGGTGCCGGTCTGGTCGGTGGCTGCGATCGCGGCCGTCGCCCTGCTCGGCGTCTATTTCGTCTTCCGCGCCCTGCTCGCCGGCAATGCCGAGGCGGCCTCGACCGCGCTGCTCTCCGTCCATCCCAAGGGCGAGATCGGCATCATGCGCAAGGTGTTCTCGGCCCCGCCGCCGCCTCCCCCGCCTCCGCCGCAGCCGCCCAAGGTCTGCGCCGCCGTGCAGCCGCCGATCGTCTGCCTGGTGACGCCCAACGTCGTCATCGTCCGCCTGGTCGGCATCACCCTGTTCGAACCCGGCCAGGCCGCCGTGCGCGCCGAGTTCCAGCCTCTGATCGATCGCATCGCCGCCGTGCTGGAACAGGAGGGCGGCGCGATCAAGGTCGTCGGCCATACCGATAACGTGCCGATCCGCACCGCCCGCTTCCCGTCCAATGTCGAGCTATCGCAAGCCCGTGCCAGGGCAGTCGGCGACGGCCTCAAGGCCAAGCTCAGCAAGCCGGACCGGATCAGCTTCGAGGGCAAGGGCGCTGACACGCCGATCCAGCCCAACACCACGCCGGCCGGCCGCGCCCAGAACCGGCGCGTCGAAATCCTGATCCAGCGTCAGAACTGAACAATGTCAGGCTTTACAACAACAACCGTCATTCCGGACAAGCTGCGCAGCAGCGCAGATCCGGAATCCATCGGAGGGCGGAGCGCTCTACGATGGATTCCGGGGCACGCCCGGGATGACGGCGCGGTTGGCACCAAGGTAGTTCAATACAGGAGGGCGAAGCCATGAACCTCGCCACCTGGCTCCGTATCGCGGCCATCCTGATCGGCGCGCTCGCGCTCGCCGCGCTGATCTGGTTCGGCGGCCCCTTCGTCGCCTTCGGCGAAGTCCGCCCGTTCGAGTCGGTCTGGGTCCGATTGCCGATAGCGCTGCTGCTCCTGCTCGGCGCGCTCGCCTGGATCGCCGTCATCGTCATCCGCCGCCGCAAGGCGACGACAGCGCTGACCGAGGCGTTACAAAAGGAGGAGTCGAGCGGTGACGGCGCCGCCCTCTCCGGCGCCATGAAGGATGCGCTGGCGACGCTGAAGAGTGCGCGCGGCAAGGGCGGCGACTATCTCTACGACCTGCCCTGGTACGTCATCATCGGCCCGCCCGGCGCCGGCAAGACCACGGCGCTCGTCAATTCCGGGCTGAAATTCCCGCTGGCGCGCGGCGCGACGCCGGCCGCCGTCGCGGGCTCCGGCGGTACCCGCTATTGCGACTGGTGGTTCGCCGAGGATGCGGTGCTGATCGACACCGCCGGCCGCTACACCACGCAGGACACCGATACCAAGGCCGAGAAGTCGAGCTGGCTCGCCTTCCTCGACCTGCTCAAGACCAACCGCCCGCGCCAGCCCATCAACGGGGTGCTCGTCGCCATCAGCGTCGAGGACCTGCTGACCTCCAGCCCCGAGGAGATCGCCGCCCATGCCGACGCGATCCGCGCCCGCCTGCTCGAGCTGCACGAGCGGCTGAAGGTCGATTTCCCGGTCTATGCCGTCTTCACCAAGACCGACCTGATCGCCGGCTTCAACGAATTCTTCGGCCAGTTGACCGAGCCGCAGCGGCGCATGGTCTGGGGCCATACCTTCCAGACCGCCGACAAGACCCGCAACATGATCGGCGACGTGCCCCCGGAATACGACGCGCTGATCGAGCGCCTGAACGAGCGCCTGCCCGACCGGCTCCAGGACGAGCACAACCCGGTCGCGCGCGCCCAGATCTTCGGCTTCCCGAGCCAGATGGCGACGCTGAAGCGCGGTATCGTCGATTTCCTGACCCGCGTCTTCGAGCCCACGCGCTACCACGCCAATGCGACCTTGCGCGGCTTCTACTTCACCTCCGGCACGCAGGAGGGCACGCCGATCGACCAGCTGATCGGTGCGCTCTCGCGCAATTTCGGCTCGGACCATGCCGGCGCGGCCTCCTTCTCCGGCAAGGGCAAGAGCTATTTCCTGACCGAGCTGATCCAGAAGGTCGTGATCGGCGAATCCGGCTGGGTCTCGACCGATCTCGGCGCCGCCCGCCGCACGACCGCGTTCCGCATCGCCGGCTTCGCCACGGTCGCGCTCCTGTCGCTCGCCGCGCTCGGGCTGTGGTGGACCAGTTTCTCGCGCAACAGCGACCTGATCACCGCGACCAATTACGGCCTGTCCGACTATCGCAGCGCCGCAGCCCCCGTGCTGCAGGAGACCACGATCTCCGACCGCAATTTCAGCCGCATCCTGCCGCTGCTGCACAAGCTCCGGAACATGCCGGCGGGCTATGCGACGAAGACCGAGCCGACACCGACGCTCGCCACCTTCGGCCTGAGCCAGCGCGACCGCCTGCAGAACGCGACCGAGATCACCTATCAGCAGGCGCTGGAGCGCATGCTGCGCTCGCGCATCATCTTCCGGCTGGAGGAGCAGCTCGAGGCCAACGCCAACAATCCCGGCTTCGTCTACGAGGCGCTGAAGGTCTACATGATGGTCGGTGGCCAGGCGAAGATGGACCGCGAGCTCGTGACCTCCTGGATGCGGCTAGACGGGGCAGAGAACCTTTTTCCCGGCCCGGCCAATGCCAAGGGCCGCGAGGCGCTGG
>JARYGW010000456.1:0-3591 GCA_033792295.1 Allobosea sp. | reverse complement strand
GTTGCGGTCGCTACGGTCGCCGCCCAGGTCGCCGGCTCCTCGATGACCGGGGTGCTGACCTATCTCCGGCGCAGGGCGCTCGACCTCAAGCTCGGCGGCGTTCTCGTCTCCGGCGGCATCGTCGGCACCGTGCTCGGCGTACTGTTCTTCAACGCGATGAAGCGGCTCGGCCAGCTCGAACTCGTCATCACGCTCTCCTATGTCACGCTGTTTTCGACCATCGGCGGGCTGATGCTCTACGATGCGCTGCGGGCCCTGCTGCGCGTGCGGGCCGGCAAGCCGGCCCGTCTGAAGCGCCGCGGCGGCATGCACCCCTGGTGGATGGGCCTGCCTCTCAGGCAGCGCTTTCCCCGTTCCGGCCTGTATTGCAGCGTGATCCCGATCGCCCTGCTCGCCGTGATCATCGGCTTCATCGGCGCGGTTCTCGGCGTCGGCGGCGGTTTCATCCTGGTACCCGGCCTCATCTATTTCTTCCGGATCCCGCCCGCCGTCGTCGTCGGCACCTCGCTCTTCCAGATTCTGGTGACGATGACCGGCGCCACATTGCTGCACGCCGTCACCAACCAGTCCGTGGACATCATCCTCGCCGCCCTGCTCCTGCTCGGCGGCGTCATCGGCGCGCAATTCGGCGGCCGGGCGGCGCGCAACCTCAACGTCGAATCCTTCCGGCTGCTGCTCGCCCTGCTGATCCTCTCGGTCGGCCTGCGCTTCGCGATCGAGCTCTTTCTCGCGCCGAGCGAGCCCTTCTCCGTCGTCCTGCCGGAGAGCGCGCGATGAAGCTGGTCCTCGCTCTGGCCGCCGCACTAATCGCCCTCCTGCCTCTCGGCATCGCGACCGGGCGGGCAGAGACGCTGATCGCGGCGATGTCGAACCACCAGATCCAGATCACGTCCAACTATACCGGCAGCCAGCTCACTGTCTTCGGCCTCGTCGAGCGCGACGGCCGCAGTGTCTCGCGCGGCGATCCCTACGACATCGTCGTGACCGTGCGCGGCCCACGCCGAATGCTGCTGGTGCGCCAGAAGGAGCGGGTCGGGCCGATCTGGATCAACGGCACCCAGCGCCGCTTTCCGGACAATCCGGTCTTCCTGCTCGTCGCGACAAACCGGCCGATCAGCGAGATGATGAGCGAGGACACGGCCCGGCGCGACCGCATCGGCCTCGTCAATGCCGAACGCCCGACGCAAGCCTGGCTCGACGACAGCACCATGACGCTGTTCCGCGAGAGCCTCGTCAGGATCATGCAGGGCAAGGGCCTCTACGCCTATGAGAGACGGGGCGTGACCTTCCTCTCCAACGCTCTGTTCAGCGCCCCGATCGAGGTGCCCGCGACGGCGCCGACCGGCTCCTACACCGTCGATGTCGTGCTCTATGCCGGCGGCGTGCCGCTGGCGCGCCAGCAGACGAATTTCGAGGTGATCAAGACCGGCGCCGAACAACGCCTCGCCTCCGGCGCCTATGACTGGGCCTGGCTCTACGGCCTCGCCACGGTCCTGCTCGCGCTGTTCCTCGGCTGGGGTTCCAGCGTGGTCTTCCGGCGGGATTGAGGCTGCAGGTTCCTGGATAGCCACGCGTCCTGACGGGCGCGGAGCAGCGATCCGGTTCCTTGTCTCAGCATCGGATTGTTCCGATGCTTTAGCCGAGAAGCGCCGCGTAGGGCAGGAAGGGGCGGATCTCGCCTTCCTCGGCCGGCGGCAGATCCTCGGCCAGCTCGACCAGACCATCGGATTGCACCAGCGAGACCAGCGAGCCCGCCCCCTCGCCCGGATGTCTGCGGGCCAGCGAAATGCCATCCACGCCCTGTTCGAGCGAAACGCGCAGGAATTCGCGCCGCCCCGGCTTGCCATGATGCGAAAAGCCGAGACGCACGGGCAGGCGCAGGAGCGGAGGACAGATCGCCCCTGCCAGCCGCGCGAGCATCGGCTGCGCGATGAAAGCGAAGGTGACGAAGACTGCCACCGGATTGCCCGGCAGGCCGAGGAAAGGCGTGCCTGCCACCGTGCCGACCGCGACCGGCTTGCCCGGCTTGATCGCCACTTGCCAGAAATCGAGCGTGCCGAGCGCCGACAGCGCCGCCCTGACGTGATCTTCCTCCCCGACCGAGACGCCACCCGAGGTCACGACGAGGTCACAGTCGCGGGCCGCTTCTGCAAGGCGTGATGGAAGGCTGTCGCGGTCGTCCCGGAGAATGCCGAGATCGACCGGCTCGGCGCCGGCACGCGCCAGCAACGCACGCAGCAGGGCCCGGTTCGCATCGTAGATTCCGGCCGGTGGCAGCGGCTGGCCGGGCTCGGTCAATTCGTCGCCTGTCGAGAACAGCGCGACGCGCGGACGGTGGCGAACAGTGACATGTTCGTGCCCGATGGCAGCGAGTAGGCCGAGATCCTGCGGTCGCAGACGATGACCGGCCGCGAGCACAAGATCGCCCGGTGCAACGTCCTCGCCCACCGGCCGCAGATTGTCGCCGCGCCGCAAACCCGGCGGCAGCACGACGACATCGCCCTCGCGCCGCACATCCTCCTGCATGACGACGGTGTCGGCGCCGGGCGGAATCGGAGCCCCCGTGAAGATGCGCAGGACGCCGGGCGCGGCCAACGTCGCAGCCGCCTCGCCCGCCGCGATCCGGCCGAGCACCGGCAGGCGGGTTTCACTCCCCAAGGCGAGATCGCCGAAACGCAAGGCATAGCCGTCGACGGCCGAATTCGCGAAAGTCGGCAGCGACAGGCCGGCCCGGATATCCTCCGCCAGAACGCGGCCATCGGCCTGCCACAGCGGCAGGGTCTGCAGGCCCACGACGGGAGCAGCCACCGAAGCCGCCCGTGCCCCGGCTTCGTCGACCGACATCGGCGCATGCCCCGGCCCGATGCCCTTCAGGCGCGCCATGGCCAATCCTGCGGCTCCCGACCGTCCATTTCCATCAGGTTCGCGTCTCCCCGCGTCGCGACAGGCGCCGCGCTGCCTGCAGTTCTTCCTTGCCATGCAGGCGCGGGTCAAGCCGCGGCAACAGCACAGGTTGCTCCGGCGCAAAAAGCCATCATATGAAGCATGACAATGCCAACGACCCGACCGGGCGCGACCATGGATACGATTGCGCTCGATCTGCGCGGCCTGAAATGCCCCCTGCCCGTCCTGCATGTGCGCAAGGCGCTCGGCACGGCGCCGGCCGGCAGCCTGCTCGTCGTCCAATGCACCGACCCGATGGCGGCGATCGACCTGCCGAACCTGGCGCGCGAGACCGGCGACGACATCGAGCAGCAGGCCGGCGAAGGCCGCACGCTCGTCTTCCACATCCGCAAGGCAGCCTGAGACTGCTGCACAACAACGGAGTTTTCCGAGGTGAGCCTTTCCCAAGCCGACATCCTGCGGGCGCTGGAACTGGTGAAGCTGCCGGCGAGCGGGCAATCGCTCGCCGCATCGGGCCGGGTCGCCGACATCCTGATCGACGGCGGCAAGGTGATCTTCGCGATCGGCATCGACGCGACCGAGGCCAATGCGATGGAGCCCGTGCGCAGGGCGGCGGACAGCGCGGTCAGCGGTCTGCCCGGCGTGACGCAGGTGCTGGTGGGCCTCACGGCCGACAAGGCGCCCCCT
>JARYGW010000455.1:0-3612 GCA_033792295.1 Allobosea sp. | reverse complement strand
TCGGCACGCTGATGCCACCGATCTTCAACACGGGGATCGAGCTGGTGAAATCGACACCGTCGACGAGGCCGCTGATCTGCGTCTTCGCCGTGATCGCATCGCCGGCGACGCTCCGGCCGTCTATGGTGATCGAGTATTCGCCATCGGGTGCCTTGGTGCCGATCGAGGTCGAACCGTCCCAGCTCAGCGTCTGATCACCGGCGCTGAGGCTGCGTGTCATCGTCTGCACGACATTGCCGTTCGCGTCCTTGATGGTGACGGTCGCGGTACCGGCTGCCGAGGCATTGACCTTCCACGAAGCAGAGCCGTTTGCGAGGCGCGTCGTCGCGCCATCGGCCGTGATCGTCGCGCCGATGAAGCCGACGGCGTTCGTCGCGGTGCCGGCCGCGCTGAGACTGAGCAGGGAACTCAGCGTGTCGTTGGTCTTGAGCTGCTGCTCGACACCGGCGAACTGCACGAGCTGCGCGGTGAACTGATTGGTATCCATCGGGTCGAGCGGCGACTGGTTCTTGAGCTGCGTCGTCAGCAGCAGCAGGAACTGGTCGAAATTGCCCGCAATCGAGCTCGAGCTGCTCGAAGAGCTGCTCGACGTGCCCGAAGAGTTGGAGGATCCATTCACGCCTGAGACGGCCATGCTGCTTGTCCTTGCTCAGATGCTCAGATCGACGCCGCCAAGCCGCACGAGGCGGCGCTGCGGCACGGAAGTTGTCGGAAGAACGGCGTCGTCGCCGGTTTCGGTGGCGGACGGCGGCCGCGAACGCTGCGGAGCCTCCTCCTGCTGACGATGCTGGCGGAAGGCGGATTGGTCGGAAGGGTCGCGCAGGCTGATGTCGACGCCGCTGTCGGAAGGTTTGAGGCCCGCCTGCTCGAAAGCCCGCTCCAGCGTGCGCGCATCGCGCTGCAACAGATGCAAGGTCTCGACGCGATCGACGACGAGGCGGGCGCTGACCTCACCCTTGTCGGAAATGGAGAGGTTGACGTCGACGCGCCCGAGCTCGTCGGGGTCGAGCCGGATGTCGAACTGTTTCGAGCCCGAGAGCGCGCGCAGCCCGATTTCGATCGGCAGCACATGCAGCGGCGTCGGCGGAAGAGGAGTCTGCCCCTGCCCTGCAGCGGGCGCTTGGCTGGTTGCCGCAGCCTGATCGAGCGTGGGCAGGAGCTTGGCCGGTTCGGCTCCGCCGACCGCCTGCTGGACGAGTGTCGCAAGATCGATCGGCGCCAAGGCCTGCTGTACGGCCTCTGCGGGTTTCACCTCGGCCACAACCGGTGCCGCCTGAGCGGAAATCGCGTTTTGCGCAGGATCGGTCTTGCTGCCAGCTGCCGCAGCGGCGTCTGTCGCCTTATGCCCCTGTCCGGTTGGCGACAGATGCTCGCCAGAGGTCGGCGGCGATGTTGGCGCGGGGGTGCCCGCAGAGATTTCGGGGTGCCCGGCACGACCCGACTTCCCGCCGAAAACGGCCTCGGCAGGAGCCTTCGCGGACCTGGCCGAGCCGCCCCCAATCTCCAGGGGCGCATCGCCCTCCGGCTTCACCCCATCCGCTGTCGCCGTCCCCGGCAGGGAAAACGACAGCATCGCCGCCACCGGCTGCGGGACGGTCTTCTGATCCGGAGGCACGGCGATGGCGGCCGCTTCACCCGAGGTCTTGTCGACGGACGCCGCTTCGGTGCCGCCACTTCCCTTCTCCTCGGAAACCGCACCGCCCTTCTTGCTGCCGTCGCCCTTCTCTCCCGCGGTCTCCTTCGCGATCGCCTCGCCGACGCTGCCATCCTCGAGCGACACGGCTTCCCTCTGCGCGGCAGAAAGAAGCCCGGCCAGCGTGGCGATCAAGGAATCCGATTGCGACGGCTGAGCCTGCGGTTGCATGCCAGTCTCGGCTGTCGGCCGGGCCGAACCGGCCGCTTTCCCGGTAGCCTTCGTTGTTTCGGTGGCGACCTGCTGGCGGGATCCGGGCGCTGCCTTCTCCTTGCCGGCAGCGCTCGGGGCGGGCTCCCGCGCCGACACGGCGGATTCCGTTCCCGTATTCGGCAAGGAGAAACCCTCCTTGGCACCGGCCGGGCCAGCGTCTGCGGGCCGGCGGCGCGGTGCCGAAGGCTCCTTGGCAGGCGAGGTATTGAACACGGGTTCGACAGGCATGAACGGTTCCGCGACGCAGGCAGAAAGCACCCGCCTGCGAAGAGCAAGTTGCACGCCAGAGCGGGCCACCTATATTTCAATGGCTTAGCTTGAGCTGCCATGCATCTCTCGCGGCAGAAACCGCCTGTAACCGGCAGGATTTGCCGATCACGCTGGCCGCAGGCGGGCAAAGCCGATATAGAACCGCCACCGGCGCCGCATGCGCTCCCAGAACCTCGACCCCTCGATGACGACACCCCGCAACTCCCTCGATATCGCCAAGCCGCCCGCGGCCACGCGCGTCGTCGCGGCGATGTCGGGCGGCGTCGATTCCTCGGTCGTCGCCGCTCTCCTCAAGCGTGAGGGCTATGAGGTCATCGGCGTCACGCTGCAGCTCTACGATCATGGCGCGGCGATCCATCGCGCCGGCGCGTGCTGTGCCGGGCAGGACATCCATGACGCCCGCCGCGTCGCCGAGACCATCGGCATCCCGCATTACGTTCTGGATTACGAGAGCCGTTTCCGGGACGCCGTGATCGAGCGCTTCGCCGAGAGCTATCTCGCCGGCGAGACGCCGATCCCCTGCGTCGAGTGCAACCGCACCGTGAAGTTCCGCGACCTGCTCGATCTCGCCAAGGAACTCGGCGCCGATGCTCTGGCGACCGGCCACTACGTCGTCAGCCGCGAACTCGGCAACGGCCATCGCGGCCTCTTCCGCGCCGCGGACATGAACCGCGACCAGAGCTATTTCCTCTATGCGACCACGCAGGAGCAGCTCGACCTGCTGCGTTTCCCGCTGGGCAGCATCGACAAGACGCAAACCCGCGCGCTTGCCGCCGAACTCGGGCTCGCGATCGCTGACAAACCCGACAGCCAGGACATCTGCTTCGTACCCAACGGCCGCTACGCCGATGTCATCGAGCGCCTGAAGCCCGGCGCGGCCCGCCCCGGCGAAATCGTCCATCTCGATGGACGCGTGCTCGGCCATCATGACGGCGTGCTTCATTATACGGTCGGCCAGCGCAAGGGGCTCGGCATCAGCGCGGCCGAGCCGCTCTATGTGCTGCGGCTCGATGCCGATGCCGCCCGCGTCATCGTCGGTCCGCGCGAGGCGCTGAGCGTGCGCATGATCCGCCTGCGCGACCTTAACTGGCTCGGCGGGATGCCGCTCGATGCGCTGCCCGCAGAAGGGCTCGACGTGGCCGTCCGCGTCCGCTCGACACGGGCACCGCGCGAGGCGCGGCTTTCCCGTGACGACGAGGGCCTGCTGATCGAGCTCGCCGTCGATGAGGAAGGCGTTTCGCCCGGCCAAGCCTGCGTCATCTATACCGATGCCGGCCCGGGCGCGCAGGTGCTCGGCGGCGGCACGATCCAGCGCCGGCCGCTCGCCCTGCCGGCCTCCTCTTCCCCGGCGGCGCTGGCCCTATCCTGACGCCGCTGGTCATCTCCATCACCCTGCCCGTTCGGAATCGTCGATGCCGGTGACAGACCACCTTGAA
>JARYGW010000454.1:0-3615 GCA_033792295.1 Allobosea sp. | reverse complement strand
ATCAGCCCTTGCGCACGACCTTCGGGGCTTCCTTCACCTCGGGGGTGGCGCAGCCGGCGACAAAGCCGGCGAGAAGAGCAACGGCAGCAAAGCTCAGAACAATCTTTTTCATTGGAATGATCCCCAATAGAGGCGCCGCGTGAACTGCAAGCCGGGAAAACATAGGACCGATATCCTCGATTGATGACTGCTGATTTCTGGTTGGGAGCTCTTGGTCAATCGGTTTTTGGCGACTGTTGCGCCGTCGCTACGAAAGCGCCGCATTCGCATGCGGGCCGGCTTGCCGGTTCGCCCGGAAACGGCCATCTTGAGCGCCTACGCGAGCGATCACGGTCCGCTGGAAGAGCGCCCCCGGAACAGTGAGGCGGCGGACCGAAGGAGAACGGCAGTCGTGACATTTTTGAAGAAGGTGCGTGCCTCCGGCGCGGCTGCTGCATTGTCTTTGGTTCTGGTGCTGCCGGTGGCCGCCGTGGCGCAGGGGGCGACACCGCGTGCCTCCGAATCGCTGGAGCCCGGAGATACGCTCGAAGGCAATTATCTCGCGGCGATCGTTGCTGGCGCCTCGCGTGATCTCGGTGCGGCCTCAGTCTATCTGCGGGAGGCCGTCAAGGAGGATCCGCAGAACAACGACCTGCTGGAGCGCGCCTTCGTCGCCTTCCTGGCCGATGGCTCGATGCCGGACGCCTTCCGCGCCGCCGACCGGCTGATTCGCGTCGACCCGAGCAACGGCCTCGCCCAGCTCGTCATCGGCGTCCGCTCGATCAAGCAGAAGAGCTACCAGACCGCGCGCAACCATTTGCAGCGGGGCGGCCGCGGTCGTGCAGCCGACATCACCGCGACGCTGCTTTCGGCCTGGTCCTATCTCGGCTCCGGCAATTCGCGGCGCGCCATCGAGACGCTGGAGCGCCTCAAGGGCGAGCCTTCCTACAATCTCTTCCGCGATTACCACGCCGGGCTGATCCTCGACGCGGCCGGCCGCCGGAGCGAGGCGGAGAAGCGTTTGAAGAGCGCCTACGACGCCGAGAAGACGACGCTGCGACTGGTCGACCTCTGGGCCCGCTTCCAGGCCCGCAGCGGCGATTTCGATGGCGCGGCCGCGACCTATGCCGATTTCGACCGTCTGCTGCCGAACCATCCGATCATTCGTGAAGGGATGGCCCTCGTCGGCAAGAAGGAGGCGCCACCGCGTCAAATCGCGACCGCGCAGCAGGGCGCGGCCGAGGTGCTCTATGGCCTCGCCAGCGCCGGCAACCGCCAGGGCGACGAGGCCGCCGCGCTGCTCTATCTGCGCATGGCGATCTATCTCGACCCCAGCCATGATCTCGCCATCCTGACGCTGGGCGACATCCTCGAGCGCTCGCGTCAGCCGGAGGATGCAGTCGCGGTCTACGACAAGATGCCGGCGACCTCGCCGCTGCGTCCGAACGCCGAGATCCAGGCCGGGCTGGCGCTGGAGAACCTCGGCAAGCATGACGAGGCGGTGAAGCATCTCGACAAGGTCATCGCCGAGCGGCCCGACGACGTCGACGCGCTCGCCGCGCTCGGCAACATCTATCGTTCGCGCAAGCAGTTCGCCGAGGCGGCCGCGGCCTATGACAAGGCCATCGACAAGATCGCCTCGCCGGGCCGCGCCAACTGGGACCTGTTCTATTTCCGCGGCATCGCCCGCGAGCGCATCAACCGCTGGCCGGAGGCCGAGGCCGATCTGCGCAAGGCGCTCGAGCTCCTGCCCGATCCGCTCGGTCGCGAGCGTGCGCTGGTGCTGAACTATCTCGGCTATTCGCTGGTCGACAAGCATATGAAGCTCGACGAGGGCCTCGACATGCTGCGCCGGGCCGTCGAGCTGCGCCCGCGTGACGGCTACATCATCGATTCGCTCGGCTGGGCCTATTATCGTCTCGGCCGCTATGAGGACGCCGCGCGCGAGATCGAGCGCGCGATGGAGCTGCGTCCTTCCGATTCGGTCATCAACGACCATCTCGGCGACGTCTACTGGAAGACCGGCCGCCAGCTCGAGGCGAAGTTCCAGTGGAACCATGCCCGCGACCTGAAGCCGGAGCCGGAGGACCTGCCGAACATCCTGCGCAAGATCGAGCGTGGGCTGGACGAGCCGCCATCCGCGAATGCCGGCGATCAGAACACGCCTGCCGAGCAGACCAAGAAGGACGGCGGCTGACGCCTGCCTGCTTCCATGGAGCCTGAAACGGAGAGCCGGGGCCGTGCCATCGCTGCCTCGGCCGGCATTGCGCTGCGCACCCGGGCGCGGGCCAAGGTCAATCTCGATTTGCGCGTGCTCGGCCGGCGCGCGGATGGCTATCACGAACTCGAAAGCCTCGTCGCCTTCGCCGGCATTGGCGACGAGCTGAGCCTGCTCCCGCATCGGCCGCTTGCGCTTGCCATTTCCGGCCCGCGCGCTGCGGGGCTGGAAGCTGACGACGGCAATCTCGTGCTGCGGGCGGCGCGTGCCTTCGAGCGGGCGTTCCCCGGCTCGGCATCGGGCGCCTTCCATCTCATCAAGCGGCTCCCGATCGCCTCCGGCATCGGCGGAGGTTCGGCCGATGCAGCGGCGGCCCTGCGGCTGCTCGCGCGGCTGAACGGTGTCTCCCTCTCGGATCGCAGGTTGCGAGAGGCCGCGGCGAGTGTCGGGGCCGATGTTCCTGTCTGCCTGGAATCGCGGGCGCGGCTGATGGCCGGCATCGGAGAGAAGCTGGGGGCGGTCCTGCGGCTCCCCTCGCTGTTTGCCGTGCTGGTCAATCCGGGCGTTCCGGTCGAGACGGTCAGCGTCTTCCGCGCCCTGGGGCTGACGGCTGGCCAGCCGCTGAAAGCGGCACGAGACCATTGGGCAGTCCTACCTCCTGAAGCTCAGGAGCTTCGTGCCCTGCTGGCGTGTTCGGGAAATGACCTCGCCGCGCCGGCTCAAAGCATCGCGCCGGAGATTGGCGACGTCCTGACGTATCTGGAGGGGCTGCCCGGGAACCGGCTCGCCCGCATGTCGGGCTCGGGCGCGACCTGCTTTGCCCTGTTCGATGACTGCAACGCCAGTGCCGCCGCCGCGAAGATGCTGGCGAAGCAGCGCCCGGGCTGGTGGGCGCGGCCGACGCTGCTGCGCTGAGGCTTTCGCGAACTTAGATCGTCACGCGTCCGATCGAGCGCGATAGCGACGATCTATTTTAATGGCGTCGCATCCGATGATTTCGAAAAGTGGATTCCGCTTTTCGGCCCGATGCTTTAGTGCGCCCGCGCCACGCAGAAATCGACGGCGTCGTTCAGCGCCTGCTTCATCGGCGAGGTGGGGAAGAGACCGAGCGCATCCTTCGCCATCTTGGCATAATGGCGTGCGCGCTCGATCGTGTCCTCCAGCGCCTTGTGCTTGCGCATCAGCGCCCGCGCCTGTTCGAGATCGCCGTCCTGGACGTCGCCATCCTGCAGGGTGCGCTTCCAGAAGGCGCGCTCCTCGTCGGTGCCGCGGCGGAAGGAGAGGACGACCGGCAGGGTGATCTTGCCCTCGCGGAAATCGTCGCCGGTGTTCTTGCCGAGCTTGGCGGCGACACCGCCGTAATCCAGCGCATCGTCGATGAGCTGGAAAGCGATGCCGAGATTGAGCCCGTAGCTGCG
>JARYGW010000453.1:0-3625 GCA_033792295.1 Allobosea sp. | reverse complement strand
CCATATCCGCAGCCATGTCGACATCGACACCGAAACCGGCATTGCCGGCATCGAGGGCGTCATGGCCATGCGCGAGCGGCTCAAGGACGTGATCGACGTCGAGATCGTCGCCTTCGGGCAATCGGGCCTGCTGATCCGGCCCGGCACGCTCGAATTGGTCGACCGGGCGATGGCGCTGGGCGCCGAGGTCGTCGGCGGCCTCGATCCCTGCGCGGTCGACCGCGACCCGAAGGGGCATCTCGACGCGATCTTCGCCCTGGCGCAGAAATACGGCCGTCCGATCGACATCCACCTGCATGAGCGCGGCGAGATGGGCGCCTTCTCGATGGATCTGACCATCGAGCGCGTGCGTGCGCTCGGCATGCAGGGCAAGGTCGCGATCAGCCACGCCTTCTGCCTCGGCATGCCGGATGCCGACCATGCCCGCCGCCTGCTCGACGATCTGGCCCGGGAGCGGATCACGCTCGTCACCACCGCCCCGGCCGCCTCGCCGGCGCCGTCGGTCATGGCCTGCATCAAGGCCGGCGTCGTGATCGCCGGCGGCTCGGACGGCGTCCGCGACAGCTGGAACCCCTACGGCATGGGCGACATGCTGGAGCGGGCGACGCTGGTGGGCCTGTGCAACAATTTCCGCCGCGACGCGGAGATGGAGCTGGCGCTCGACATCTGCACCCATGGCGGCGCCAAGGTGATGGGCATCGCGGATTACGGGCTCGCCGTCGGCTGCAACGCCGATCTGGTGATCCTGCCCGGCGAGACCCTGGCCGAAGCCATCGTGGAGCGCCCCGCCGACCGCACGGTCGTCAAGCGCGGCCGGATCCTGGCCCGGCATGGCGAGTTGACTGTTCCAATCGCTTAAAGCCAAGCAAATCTCGGTACGGCTTTGTTGACTTGTATCCCTCCGGTGAGGCTTTCGATTACCCTCATCGTCGGCGCGTTGCGATGGAGATGCCGAGGGCGATGTCATTGAGGCGAGTGAGGCCTCGCCAGATAACAATGTTTCCGGGCGGCGGATCGTGGCTGCGGGCGAGGTAGCCGCCGAGCATGGCGATCTGGAGCAGATAGGTGTCGAGGGTCTTGCGCAGAATGCGCGGCTTGGCCCGGGCTGCGTCGATGTTGTCGAGTGCCGCGATTTCGGCCGGGGTGAGGACTGTCGTCGGCTCAGCCTCGGGCTTTGCTCGTGCGGACATGGTGAGGAAGAAGATGCGCCAGCTGACCACCGCGATAAGGGCGAGGAACTTGGCTAGCCGATCGGCGGTTTCGAGCCTGACATTTTCGGCGCGACAGCCGGACTTCATCACCTTGTGGAAGACCTCCGCTTTCCAGCGCTAAGCGTACCATGCGAGCTTCTCGACGGCGGCGGCGAGATCGCCAACCGACAGATTGGTCACAAGCTTCCAGTCGATCGGCGGGCGGTCCACCGGCGGATCGATCTCAAGGGCGTGGATGTAGGTGAGAAGCTGAGGGCGATATCGCTTCCGCTTCCTGTCGCGGGTGGCGGCGCCGGACGCACAGGCGGTGATGTAAAGCCCGATGGTCTGTGGCGAGGGCGGGACAACCTCGAGGCCCTGGCGCCGACACCAGCCGGTGAACTGCCGCCAGTCCGCCGCGTAGGCCCGGCGGGTGTTGAGTGAGCTTGCGGCTTCGACATAGGTGCGGGCGCGATCGGCGAGACGCGCGAGATGCGGCGAGAGGGGAGGGGATTGCGAGACGCTTGCCGGCACACCGGGAAAATTGGCCGGGGT
This sequence comes from Allobosea sp., assembly GCA_033792295.1. Lineage (GTDB taxonomy): Bacteria > Pseudomonadota > Alphaproteobacteria > Rhizobiales > Beijerinckiaceae > Allobosea. The sequence goes on along the minus strand of JARYGW010000453.1, from coordinate 1,880 downwards.
GCCGGAATCGCCTTGTCGCGGGTCGTCGTCAGACATCACAGCCACCATAGCTCACGCCGCGCCAACCCGCACGTGGAGCCGTTTCGCGCTGACTAGAATCCTTTTTCACGCCGCGCTGCGCGTTCCAGGTCCGAGGCACTCACGAGCACGCCCTTCTGGAGAACCAGGCAGGAGGTGACGCCGTCACGGCCTTGCATCTCGCGCAGCATCCGAAGCGCGTCGGCCGCCGATGCGGCAGAGCTCTTCACCTTCGAATTCCGGATCATCGCTTTGACTTGGTACACAGGGCCCTCGATGCTTCCCATCGCGTCGCCCAGGGCGATTGCTGGCCTGGAAACGGCGATTTGGAACGACTCACTAGCATGTTTCGGACGGTGGTCTCTGCACCAATTGGGGCCGTACCGTGATAATGCGCTGCCGGCCGCGGGTGCTTTGGGAAGTCTGGCGGCCGGCAGCGACTGGCGCGCAGTGTTGCGGCACGGCACGGCCAGACGACGCAGGGTAAGGAGCCGAATCCGTCTCGACAACCGGGTTCTCGTTAGTCGCTCAGACGATGCATCGGCGAATTCTGCGCGAAGCGCAGCGAGATCATGGGGGATCTCCGGCGGCGCGGCTCTTGGCTGGCGCTGCCGCCGCAATTCAGCCCGAATCGTCGACCCATCTGACTGACCGTCAGGATATGCGGCGGTGACGCCGGGCTTCCGATTGCAGCCCCCCAGCCGGCGGATGGCCCGGCGTCTTTTTGTTGCATCAGCCCTTGATGCACCCGCGTCCCCGGGGATCCATGACATTCCGCCCCTCGCGGGAGGGGTGCACCTTGCCGTCAGCGGCAGGGACAGCCTGCTTCCGCCATCCCGTTCGAGCACGCTTCGTCATGGCCTGGGTTCCCAGGGATCGATGATCGATGCGCCTGTATCCTCAAAGTCCACGACGTTGCGGGTCACGAGGATGAGATCATGGACGATGGCTGTCGCTGCAATCAGGGCATCGATGTCGCCGCGCGGCCGGATGGCTGCGATCCGTCCCCACTCGACCGAAATCTGATCTGTCACTGGAAGAATGCGATCGGCATGGTCATGGCGCAGCTTGCGCAGCCATTGGGCAAGATGCCCAGCCGATTTCGGATCCGATTTCTGCTTGAGCGCGATACCGCGCATGATCTCGCCGAGGGTGAGGGTGCTGAGGTGAACGCTTGCGGGATCCACCGAGCGCAGTCGACGACCTTGAAGCATTTGCCCGACGATTCAAGCGTCGAGATGAAAGGGGGCGCGGCGAAATAAAGCTGGATCGCGGCCTTGGAGATCAGCGCCGTCGTCGCGTCCGGATGCGGCATGATCGCCATCTGCTTGTCGAAGCGTCCGGCCTGGCCTGGGCCGAAGGCCTTTTCCGCTGCCATCCGGAGCAGGATCGCTTGTGGCGCCGTCGTCGCGGTGACCGCGATGCGCATCTCGGGCTTGATGTCGGTGACGGGCTTCACGGAAGGATCGTTCGTATAGACGAGCCCGTCCGGCGAAACCGACCACGCGATCGCCAGCAGGGGCCGCGGGTTGAGGTCGTAATCATAGCTCAGCAATCCCTCCAAGACCTTGGTCGAGGTCTGGGTGCTGGACGTGTTTTTGATCGCCGCCAGCGTGCCGGAATCGTTCTTGACGGCAGCCTCGTCACGACAACGGATCGGAGCCTTGGCGCAGAGCCTCGATGGTTTCGGCGTTCGGGCAGTACTGGTGATGAACCGAGCGGATGCCTTGCCGGTCGAGGTCGCGGCGGCACCGGCGCGTCATCGAGCACTCGGCGCAGACACCCACCATATCCCGCATGATGCTGGCTTGCTTGTGGGCCAACTGCTCCGGATCGATCCCCTCGCGCGCGAGCCGCCGGTG
>JARYGW010000452.1:0-3631 GCA_033792295.1 Allobosea sp. | reverse complement strand
GATCGCGCTCTCGATGATCCCGACGTGATCCGGGTGGAGCGTGGCGGCCGGGTCCGCCTACGCATCATCAACGGCGCCACCGCGACGGCCTTCACCATCGAGACTGGATCGGTTCCCGGCACGCTCTTTGCGGTGGATGGCAGGGACGTCGAACCGATCGTCGGCACGGCCTTCCCGCTCAGCATGGGCCAGCGGCTCGACATCCGGCTGTCCTTGCCCGAAGGTCCGGGCGCCTATCCCGTTCTCGCGCTGCGTGAAGGGGCCAGCGAGCGCACCGGGGTGATCCTCGCCACGCAGGGAGCCTCGGTGCAACGCGTCGCCGGAAGCGCCGAGCACGCCGGTCCGATCGTCGAACTCGGACTCGAGCGGAAGCTGCGGGCCCTGCATTCGCTTCCCGTCCGGGCTCCCGATCGCCGCTTCGCGCTGACCCTCACCGGCCGGATGCAGGACTACACGTGGGGGATCGGCGGCGCGGACGATCTCCGGATCCGGAAGGGCGAGAGGATCGAGGTCACGATGCGAAACGCATCGATGATGTCGCATCCGATGCACCTGCACGGTCATCATTTCCAGGTCACCGCCATCGACGGGGTATCGCTCCCGGGAGCCGTGCGCGATACGGTCCTCGTACCGCCGGACGCAGCCGTGACGATCACGTTCGATGCCGACAATCCCGGCCGCTGGCCGTTGCATTGTCACCACCCCTACCACATGGCGACGGGCATGATGGCCCAGCTTGCCTATGAAGGGATCGGCTAGCCTCGGCCGGCGCGTCCCCGCATCTGGACTCAGCTTTCGGCGCCCGGACCCGTGCACATGGCCTGTCCAGGCGCTCGCCTGAACTGAAGCGTCCATTCGTGGGGCGTTCTCGTCGATCTCGACTACCCTGGCTCCGGCGTCCGGTGGACGAAAGTTTCCATGCCGCGGTCCCTCAGAAATCCAATCTTGTGGTATAATGCACGAGGCACGGTTCCTTGATCCAAGGAGGCGAGAATGGGTCTCCAGGGTGTCCTTTTCGCAGCGGCGGGACTGCTGCCCTTCCTCGCCGCTTCCACTGAGATCGCTCAAGCTCATCCCTCGGGATTGCGATTGGGCGCCCAAGAGATCACGCAAGCGGTTCACGGCAAGCTATGCACTACGCCGGGAGGCGCGAGGTTCGCGTTCGGAGCCGACGGACACTTCGCGTATGACGGGCTATGGCAGACCACTGGCAGCTATGTGGTCGCCGACAATTCGATCGTAGTCACGTTCGACAGCGGCCTTCGTCGAGCTTTCGCGATCTCCGTCAGGGATGGCGTACTCTACATGGAACAGACACGCGTATCGTGCGCCAACGGTGGATGATAGGCGGTTCGTCTTGCGCCCACTGCGGCAAAGGGGCGATGCCGTCGCGGACAACGACTTCAACGGTGCTGCTTCAGATGGTGGCCGCTCGGCGCCGCCGGCGATGGATTGCGGTAGCCACGCAGAACATCATATCGCGCGATCTGATCCGAGGTGAGCAGGCCAGCCGTCTCGATATGGGCCTGCAAATGTACCGCCCGCAATGAGCCCTGCCTGGTGCCGATTTGGGCCGTCAGTTCACGCAGGCGCAATGGCTCGATCGTGCGCCGTGCGTAGGCCACGTCGAGCTTGTGCTCCAAGTCCAGGATTTCGGCGCCCAACGCCATCGCGCCCGCTCTCATGCGCGCCTCGGATTCCTTCAAGCCGCTGCGCTGTTCGACCGAAAGCTGGAGTTCGGACGCCAGTTCGAACGCGTGAAGTGGACCGGGATATCGGTTGAGTTCCGCGGGCTTGGCCAAACCCATGCCGCGCCCCAAAGACAGGTCATCGATCTCATTTCGTGAGAGAGCCTTGATCTCGCGCGCCTCCTGGCCAGCGTAAGGACTCACGGATTGAGCCGAGACGGGAGCGACCCATCCGGAGATCGCCAGGATGAGCAGGCTGAACGTGATTGCTATGATCATGGAACGGTCTCCTCGATCATTCCGATAAGGGTGTCGGAAGCGCCGCAACATGATTGAAATCATGTCAGCTCGATAATGCCGTTTCCTCTCCGAATGATCCGTTCGGATTCCAACTGCGCGAGCGTCCGGTACAGAACCTCAGGCGCCAGACCGATCATCGCCGCGATGTCCTTCAGCGGCCCGCCGATGGCAATGGTGCGGCCGTCGACGCCGGTTCGCGCCACGAGGTAGCCGAGCACCCGCTCTCGCGCCGAGCGAACATCGCGCAGGGTCAAGGCGGACCGGAGTTCCATCACCTGCCGAGCAAGGTCCGCCGTTAGCTCCAACCGTGCGGTCGCATCGCCCTCCAACAGGGCGAGCGCCGCTGACTTGGGAAAGCAGGCGACCGAGCTCTCCGCCACGGCCCGCGCATCGCAATGATATGTCTCGACGAACAACGAGGCCTCGGCGAAACGCTCTCCCGGTCCGGCGACGAAGAGGAGGGTCTCGCACCCACTGGCGCTGAAGCGCGCAAGGCGAATCTGCCCTCTGCGGACCAGGAAGAAGCCCCGCGTCGCATCCCCGCTCGCGAATAGAGTCTCGCCCGCCGCGAGTTCCCGAATGACCGGTTTCAATCCGGCGAGGATGGACGCCATTGCCATCAGATCTGGTGCAGCCCCCGATAGCGCGCGAAGACATGCTGCCTGCTGGCGGAAAAGATGACGACGTCATAATCCTCGGGCGCCTGCCCGGGCACCTGCATTCCGGGTGAACCGACCGGCATCCCTGCAACCGCGAGGCCCGTCACCTTCGGGCGCTCGATCAGAAGCCGCTTGATCGCCTCGGCCGGAACGTGGCCTTCGACGACATAGCCACCGATTTCGGCGGTGTGGCAGGACATCAGACTATCGGGCACACCCAGCCGGGTCTTAAGCGGCGTGACGTCGGCAACCTCAACCATCTCAACCGGAAAGCCTGCTTTCCGCATATGCGTGACCCAGCCGCGGCAACAGCCGCAATTGGGATCCCGGGTCACGACCATCTTCGGAGGCGTCTCGGCGGCCGAAACAGGGCGCCGCAGCGCGAACGCTGAAACCGCCTGTGCGGCGCCGATCAACAGCGCGCGGCGGGATAGGGAACGCTCGATCGGCACGATTGTCTCCTTTGCCTTGGTTAGGTCCTTCTCCAGTTGCGCATCCAGCACCCTCACCGGAAGAAGACGTATTTTACGAGCGCGGCGATCACGAGCAGCAGAACCGCGATGCCGAGCAGGCCCGCGAGACCCATGCCCCAGCCCATTTCACCCATCATGTCGTGCATGCCCAGTCCCTCCATCATTCGACAGCGGCAACAAGAGGCGCCGAGGCGGCTTCCGATGCTGCCTTCTCAGGCGCCACGGTCGACGGCAACCGCCAGCCCTTGACCAGGCCGTAGATCGCCGGGATCACCAGCAGCGTCAGCACGGTCGAGGAGACCATGCCGCCGATCATCGGCACGGCGATCCGCTGCATCACCTCCGAGCCCGTGCCGGTGTTCCAGAGGATTGGCAGCAATCCCGCCATGATCGCGACCACGGTCATGATCTTCGGCCGCACCCGTTCGACCGCTCCCAGCATGATCGCCTCATGCAGGTCGGCGCGGGTGAAGACCCTCCCCTGCGCCGCACAGCGGGCTCGCACCTCGCC
>JARYGW010000451.1:0-3664 GCA_033792295.1 Allobosea sp. | reverse complement strand
CGCGATCGTGTTCAATCCGGTCGAGACGGCGGACAATCTCAAGAAGCATGGCGGCTTCATGCCGGGCATCCGCCCCGGCGAGCGCACCGCCGAACACATCGACCGCATCCTGACGCGCATCACCGTCCTCGGCGCCGGCTATCTGACGATCGTCTGCCTTATCCCCGAGTTCATGATCACCTATGCTCAGATTCCGATCATCCTGCTGGGCGGCACCTCGCTGCTCATCGTGGTGACGACGACGATGGATACCGTGGCGCAGGTTCACGGGCATCTGCTGGCCCATCAATATGAGGGGCTGGTCAAGAAGGCCAAATTGCGAGGAGCGCGGAGATAAGATGCGGTTGATTTTCCTGGGGCCGCCGGGGGCGGGCAAGGGCACTCAGGCGGCGCGCATCGTCGCGAAGCACGGCATTCCGCAACTCTCGACCGGCGACATGTTGCGTGCCGCCGTTGCTGCCGGAACACCGGTCGGTCAGAAGGCCAAGGCGGTGATGGATGCCGGCGGCCTGGTCTCCGACGAGATCGTCATCGGCATCGTTGCCGACCGTATCGAGGAGCCGGACGCCAAGAAAGGGTTCATCCTCGACGGTTTTCCGCGCACGCTGGCGCAGGCCGAGGCGCTCGACGAAATGCTCGCCGGCAAGGGGCTGAAGCTCGATGCCGTGCTCGAACTCAAGGTCGACCAGTCGAAGCTTGTGGATCGTATCGTTCGCCGCGCCGAGGAGGCGAGGGCGTCCGGACAACCGGTGCGCAAGGACGACGATCCGGAAGTCTTCAAGACCCGGCTCGAAGCCTATAATCGTGATACCGCTGTGGTCGCTCCCTATTACGACAAGCGCGGCCAGCTCACGATCATCGATGGCATGCAGCCGATCGACGACGTTTCGGAGGCGATCGCCAACGCACTTTCCGTCGTCGCGCAGGGCTGAGCTTCACACGGTTTCATGCATTGGACCCGGACAGGCTCGCGCCCGTCCGGGTTTTTCTTTGCCGTGCGTTTTTGTGCGCTTGCCTGTGTCGTTTCTCTATCTGCCGATGCGTTGACAGTCGGGGGCCCGCCGGATGTGTTGTGTCCAGGCCGTGTCAAGCGGCGTGTAGCACCCGTCGACCGGAAGGCGAGGCGGCTTTCCGGTCCGGTGCAGGACAGGGAGCAGGCGCATGACGAGATGGGGTGCATGGCTGGTCACGGCTGCGCTGGCGCTGACGCCGGCAGCGGCGCGGGCGCAGGACGCCGTCAAGATCGGGATCCTCAACGACCAATCCGGAAATTATGCCGAATTCGGCGGGCTGGGCTCGGTCGAGGCGGCGAAGCTGGCGATCGAGGATTTCGGCGGCTCCGTGCTCGGGAAGCCGATCGAGATCGTCGCTGCCGATCATCAGAACAAGCCGGACATCGCGGCGGGGCTCGCCCGGCGATGGTATGATACCGATGGTGTCACCGCCATCGCCGACCTGACCAATTCGGCTGTCGCTCTCGCCGTGGCAGGGATCGCGAAGGAGAAGCAGAAGGTCGCGCTCTATAACGGCCCGGCGACGACGCGGCTCTTCAACGAGGATTGCGGGCCGACAGGCTTCATGTGGACTTTCGACACGACGACATCGGCCAAGGGCACGGCTCTGTCGATCCTGCGCGAGGGCGGCGACAGCTGGTACATCATCGCTGCCGACTATGCTTTCGGCCATCAGCTTACAGCCGATATCGAGGCGATTGTCGCGGCCAATGGCGGCAAGACGCTCGGCTCGGTGCGCGCGCCGCTGGGAACGCCGGACTTCTCCTCGTTCCTGCTGCAGGCCCAGTCGTCCAAGGCCAAGATCGTCGCCTTCGCCAATGCCGGCACCGATACGATCAACTCGATCAAGCAGGCGGGCGAGTTCGGCCTGGTCGATGGCGGTCAGAAGCTCGCGGCGATGGTCGTCGTGCTCAGCGACGTTCACGGCCTCGGTCTCGACAAGGCGAAGGGACTGATCACCACGACCGCCTATTATCACGACGCCGACAAGGCCAGCCGCGCCTTCGCCGACCGCTACATGGCGCGGACCAAGAAGATGCCGGGCATGATCCAGGCCAGCGTCTATTCCTCCGTCCTGCATTATCTCAAGGCGGTGAAGGCGGCGGGAACGGCGGCCGGCCCCGCGGTCGCTGCGAAGATGAGGGAGATGCCGGTCGACGATTTCTACGCGCCGGGCGCGAAGATCCGCGAGGATGGCCGGCTGATGAATGACATGCTGCTGGTTGAAGTGAAGGCGCCAGCAGAGTCGAAGGCACCGTGGGATTACTTCAAGGTCGTCCGCAAGATTCCGGCTGCGGAGATCATTCCGCCGCTTTCGGAGAGCAAGTGCAGCCTGGTGAAGAAGTAGGGCGCATGCTGCTCGCCAAGGCCGGCTGGGGTTTGTCGCGGCCGGCCTTGGCATGTTTCTTGGTTGCGATGGGTTGACTCTCGACCGGCAACCCGTTAACGAGCCGCCATCCGGTTTCATGGGAGCGATGCCGTTGCCTTCGCGAGAAGGGACGACGTCGCATTATCGCGTGGAGTCGTTCAACGTCCTGCATGAGCCGGCCTCCACCGGACGCAGGATTTTTTCAACCGCCGGGGTGCCATCGGGTGCTTCGGCCGACATGGAGATGAGACCATGGCTCGTATTGCGGGCGTCAACATTCCCACCGGCAAGCGCGTCGTCATCGGCCTGCAGTATATCCACGGCATCGGCGCCGCCAAGGCCAAGGAGATCTGCGCGAAGGTCGGCATCGCCGACGAGCGCCGCGTCAACCAGCTGACTGACGCAGAAGTGCTGCAGATCCGCGAGACGATCGACCGCGACTATCTCGTCGAGGGCGACCTGCGCCGCGAAGTCTCGATGAACATCAAGCGCCTGATGGATCTCGGCTGCTATCGCGGTCTGCGCCATCGCCGCTCGCTGCCGGTCCGCGGCCAGCGCACGCACACCAACGCCCGTACCCGCAAGGGCAAGGCGAAGCCGATCGCCGGCAAGAAGAAGTGAGTTTCGGCGGGCCGGTAATCCGGCCCGCTGTCTATGCGCCGGCTGACCCTCGAGGGGGCCGGTATCCCCAGCGCCTGGCATGACGGGCGCGCCTGAAGGATGGAAGACAAGATATGGCCAAGGAAGCCCAGCGCGTCCGTCGTCGCGAACGCAAGAACATCGTCTCCGGCGTCGCGCATGTGAACGCCTCGTTCAATAACACCATGATCACCATCACCGACGCGCAGGGCAACACGATCTCGTGGTCCTCGGCCGGTACGATGGGCTTCAAGGGCTCGCGCAAGTCGACCCCCTATGCCGCGCAGGTTGCTGCCGAGGATGCCGCCCGCAAGGCTGCCGAGCACGGCATGCGCACCCTTGAGGTCGAGGTGACGGGCCCGGGTTCGGGCCGCGAGTCGGCGCTGCGCGCGCTGCAGGCCGCGGGCTTCACCGTGACCTCGATCCGCGATGTCACGCCGATCCCGCACAATGGCTGCCGTCCGCGCAAGCGCCGTCGCGTCTGACGTCTGACCATTGCATGAGGCGCCCGCAGGGGCGGGCGCCTGTCCGGGGCGGCGGTGGCCGCCAGATGAATTCAGCACCAGGAGTGCGGTCGTGATCAGCAAGAACTGGCAGGATCTTTCCAAGCCGAACAAGCTCGAAGTCAAGGTCGGAGACGACC
>JARYGW010000450.1:0-3727 GCA_033792295.1 Allobosea sp. | reverse complement strand
GGGGCGAGCCGCGAGGATGCCTATGCCATGGTCCAGCGCAACGCGATGCGCACCTGGGAGCATGGCGAGGACTTCCTGACCAACCTGCTCGCCGACAAGGACGTGGCCGAGAAGCTCACGGCCTCCGAGCTCAAGGCGATGTTCGACGAGGGCTATCACTTCAAGCATGTCGACACGATCTTCCGGCGGGTGTTCGGGGAAGCCTGAAGGTGGACGATCGGGGCGTCTATCGATTGCCCGCGATCGTCACTCACAACTACGATCCAGCGCGCGGAGCTTTCCGGAACCTCTGCAGTCTTTCCGACGAGGCGGCGGGGGCCGTACTGGCTTCCATTTCTGCTTCAGGCCTGCGCGCGATCAAGCCGAATTATCTCGCGCGCCGACGGGCGACCGAGATATGGCTGCTGTCGGAACGCACCAAAAAGCTCGGGGCACCGAAGTTGCGGTATCCGGTGTATTTTTTCCTCGGTGACATGGCGGACGGGCTGGATGCATCGCGCCCCTGCTCTCATGTGTTGCCGCTGGCGCACTTCCCGGCAGAAACCATAACCTTCACCTATCCCGACAGTATGGCGAGCTATCTGCTCGGATTTCGCGCTGATCTTGCCTGCGAGCGGCTGCCTCATCACGGAAAGATATTTACCCTGGATGAACTCGATATCCTTGTGAGGGACACAGGAATGCCTGCCGACCGGTGGAGAAACGAGCCCCGGCGGAGACACGACCGCTATATCGAGATGCAGCTCTGGGACGATGCCCCTTTGTGTGGCCTTGAAGGGAGTTGTCCGCCGGCCTAGATCACCTCGGGCGACCAGCATCTGGGTAGCGAGCCGCCTGTCATTGCCGAAGCCGGACGTATAGAACAGCTCAAGTTATGAAATCCTCCGACGTCGATATTCTGATCATTCCCGGCTGGTCGGGCTCCGGCCCCGATCATTGGCAGAGCCGCTGGGAAAGCCGCCTCAAGACGGCGCGCCGCGTCGAGCAGGAGGACTGGTACAAGCCGACGCGCAATGGCTGGTCCGACCGGATCGTCACGGCCGTGCGCGCGGCGACGCGTCCCGTGGTTCTGGTCGCCCACTCGGCCGGTGTCAGCGCTGTCGCCCATGCGGCCGAGCACCTGAAGCCTGGCGAGGTCGCGGGGGCGTTTCTGGTGGCGCCGGCCTCCGAGCGGGCCAAGCGCGCGATCCCCGGCATGGGGGAGGACTTCATCCCGCATCGGCGCGAGAAGCTGCCCTTTCCCTCGGTGCTGATCGCGAGCGCCACCGATCCCTATTGCACTCCTGACGAGGCGAAGGCACTGGCCGAAGCCTGGGGCTCGGAATTCGTCGATGCGGGTGATGGCGGCCATCTCAACAGCGAGTCCGGGCACGGACCCTGGCCGGATGGACTGCTGCGTTTCGCGGGCTTTCTCAAGAGTTTGAGCGCCGTTCCGCAGACATTGAATCAATAAAATCCGTAGGGGGTTCGAGAGAGGCGTCCATGACGGGACCTTCGACCAAGGATGCCTTCTCCGATCCACAAGCCGTCGCGCGTTATGCCGAAGGTCCACCGCGGCTGGTTCCCGGCTTCGCCGATCTGCAGCGCATGGTCATGCTGCTTCTCGCGGAGCGCGCGCCCGACGATGCGCGGGTGCTCGTTCTTGGGGCGGGAGGAGGGCTGGAGGTCAAGGCTTTCGCCGAGGCTCAACCCGGCTGGCGGTTCGACGGCGTCGATCCCTCGGCGGAGATGCTGGACCTCGCCCGGCAGACGCTTGGTGCCTTCTCCGGCCGCGCGCAGCTTCATCATGGGGTGATCGATATCGCGCCCGAAGGGCCGTTCGACGCCGCTGCCTGCCTCCTCACTTTGCATTTCATCGAACGCAGCGAGCGCCTGCGTACGCTGCGGGAAGTGTACCAGCGGCTCAAGCCCGGCGCTCCCTTTGTCGTCGCGCATTTCAGCTTTCCGCAGGACGCCGACAGCCGCGAGCTCTGGCTGTCGCGCTATGCGGCCTTCGCGGCAGCCTCCGGCATTGCGCCGGAGCAGGCGCAGAAGGCGCGTTCGGCGATCGGCGAGCGCCTGCCGATCCTGTCTCCCGAGGAGGACGAGCAGCTTCTCGGCGAGGCCGGTTTCCGCGATACGAGCCTGTTTTATGCCGGCTTCGCTTTCCGCGGCTGGGTTGCCTACGCCTGAGCGCTGCTTCGGCGCGAGCAAGCTGTCGGTAACGAGGGCTGGACGCTGGCGGATGTGCCGGTATTCCGCTCCGTACAGCCATGAAAAAGCTCGCCCGGATGCTCCGGGCGAGCTCTCTGCGTCAGGCTGGACCAGCCGCCGCGATCAGTTCTCGACGTAGGTGATCTTGCCGTCGGGCTGCTTCTTCCAGGTGTAGACGACATAGTCCGGGCGGGTGATGTCGCCCTTCTTGTCGAAGCCGATGTCGCCGATCACGGTCTTGACCGGCTCGCCCTTGTGCAGCGCGTCAGCGATCTTCTTCGGATCGGTCGAGTTGGCGCGCTTGGCGCCTTCGGCCATGATCTGGACCGCGGCGTAGCTGTAGAGCGTGTAGGCTTCCGGCTTGAAGTTGCGGGCCTCGAACTTCTTGAGGACGGCGGCCGCCTCCGGACGCTTCTGCGGGTCCGGCGGGAAGGTCATCAGCGTGCCTTCGACGCCGGGGCCGCCGATGGTGGCGAACTCGTCGGTGGTGATGCCGTCACCCGAGACGAGCACGGTCTTCAGGCCCTGGTCGCGCATCTGGCGCACGATCAGGCCGCCTTCGGTGTGCAGGCCGCCCCAGTAGAGGTAGTCGGCGCCGGAGGCCTTGATCTTCGAGACGAGCGCCGAGAAATCTTTCTCGCCGGCGTTCACGCCTTCATAGAGCACTTCCTTGACGCCGCCGGCGTTGAGGCCCTTCTTGGTCTCGTCGGCGAGGCCCTGGCCATAGGTCGTCTTGTCGTGGACGACGGCGATCTTCTTGTCCTTGAAGTTCTTCAGGAGATAGGCCGAGGCGACGCCGCCCTGCTGATCGTCACGGCCGCAGGTGCGGAAGGTGTTCCACAGGCCGCGCTCGGTGATCTTCGGGTTGGTGGCCGAAGGCGAGATCATCAGGATTCCGTTCTCGGCATAGACTTCCGACGCCGGCATGGTGACGCCGGAGTTGAAGTGGCCGACCACCCATTTCACGCCGTCGCCGACGAACTTGTTGGCGACCGAGACGCCCTGCTTCGGATCCGAGACGTCGTCGCCGACGCTGACCTGGATCTTCTGGCCGAGGATGCCGCCGGCGGCGTTGATGTCTTCGGCCGCCTGTTCGGCGCCGTTCTTGAGCTGCGCGCCGAAAGCGGCGTTCGGACCGGTGATCGGGCCGCCGACGCCGAGCTTGATCTGGGCATTGGCCACGCCCGAGAAGGCGAGGACCGCGCCGAGCGCGATGCCGCCCAACAGCAGTTTCTTCATGAGTTGCAACTCCCCTCTAAGGATGCATTCAAACGGGCCAATCTCCTTGGGCCCGTCTCGGCGCGTCTTGCCGCTCCAAACCGCAGTCTTGCGTGTTTCGGGCAGGCTGTCACGCGACAAGCTCGACAATCTGTCAGGTCAGTTCCGGCTTGATCACGGCGCCGGGGCGCGGCTTCCAGCCGAAGGGGCCGGCGCGCTCGAACAGCCAGTGATACTGCCGTGTCATCTGTTTGGCGCGGGTGTAGCGCCAGCCGGCGAACCCGAAGGCGAGCAGCACGATCGCGTCGATCAGATA
>JARYGW010000044.1:0-20461 GCA_033792295.1 Allobosea sp. | reverse complement strand
CGATCGCGTGCTTGCGGACCGGGAAGTCCGCCTGCTCCGCCGCCACCGTGGTCACGGAGACGGCTGCACCGCCGCGTCCCGCCCGCGCGTCCTGCGGCGCACCCTCTCCGTGCGAACGCCAATACCAGACACCCGCAGCAGCGGCGACCAACACGACGCCGACAAGAAATCCTGAACGCTTCATACTAGCTCCACCCGCTCAGGCCATCTGACCAGCCGAAAGCGGCTGCTGAGTCTCGTCGTCCCCTCGTTGAGAACGAATCCGTTCGCGAAGTATGCCGAGCGTCTCCAACGCCGACACCACCGCCTCATCCGCGACCTCGCCGAGCAGTTCATGGGCGATGGCGCCACGGACCTCATCGAGATCGTCGACCAGTCGCCGGCCGGCCGGAGTGAGATAGAGGAGATAGGCGCGCCGGTCGGCTGGGTTTTCCCGCCGCTCGATCATGTCCTGGTCCTGCAGGCGATCGAGCAGGCGCGCCAGCGAGATCGGCTGCAGATCCATCTGCTCGGCCAGCGCGGCCTGATTCAGCCCTTCCTGGCGGCGCAATCGCGCGAGAACGCCCCATTGCGCCCGCGTCGTCCCGTGCTTGCGCGCACGCTGGTCGACATAGGTCCGCATCAGACGCGAAGTTTCGGCAAGCTGAAACATCAGCTCCCGCCGCAGGGGGCGCTTCATCCACAGACCTCCAATCGTAAGCCTGCTTATAGTAAGTCAGATTGAGGCGGTTTTATAGTGGCGATCTCGCAACTGCGAGAATATTTCGATGCCACGGCATCGGCCCGAGCTGCGGCACCCATTTTTTTCGAAAATCCATCCGCAACAACAAACAGATAGATCGCCCCGGCCGCAGCCAGCAGGAAGCGCAGCAGCGATCTACCCCCGCGCCTCCTCCTCCATCGTGCTGCCGCGCAGGCCGCCCGGCACGCACAGGCGCGGATAGAGGCGGGACATCTCGCCGGTGAGGAACTTCGCAGGCACGTCGAAGAAGCTGCCGTGGTCGACGATATAGCTCATGAAGCTGCGGCCCTGCTCGTCATAGGGCTGGAGCAAAGCGTCGCTCTCCCCGTCGAAGGGCAGGACGGCGACGCCGAGGCGGTCGCAGAGCGCAGCGTTGAAGGTCGGCGAGGCTTTGAGCCAGCCGCCGCCGAGATAGATCTCGGTATAGCCGTGATAGGCGAAGACGTCGGTCCCAACGGCTTCCAGCAGGCGCGGCGTCGCCAGGTGGTTGCGGACATCGGCGAAGCCGACCCTTGCCGGAATCCCCACGGCCCGGCACAGCGCCGCATAGAGCGCGGCTTTGCCGACGCAGTAGCCGATGCCGGCTTCGAGGACGGCACTGGCACGATAGGTGCCAGGATTCAGGAAATCGCGATAGGGATCGTAACGGATGCCATCGCGGACGCGTTCGTAGAGGATGCGGGCCTGGATCGCTGGCTCGATGACGCCGGCAGTCAGATGTCCGGCTGCGGCGATGACGGCTTCGTGATCGCTGTCGACGAATTCTGCCGGACTCAGGAAAAGCGTGCGATGGCTATCCTGCATCGTTGTGTCCTTCTTCAAGCTCAGCGCCCGGTGAAACGGGCCGGACGCTTTTCCAGGAAGGCGGTCACGCCCTCGCGGAAATCGTCGGTGCGGGTCGATTCGGCAAAGCTTCGCTGCTCGGCCTCAAGATGCGCTGCGAGATCGTGACCGGCAGCGCTCGTCAGGAGGCGGCGCACGCGACCATAGGCCTGCGTCGGGCCTTCGGCGAGACGCCGCGCCAAGGCCAGCGCCTCTGGCTCGACCTGCTCGCTCGGAACGACCCGGTTCACCAGGTCGAGCCGCAACGCCTCCGCCGCATCGAGAGCTTCGCCCAGCAAGGCGACCTCCTTCGCCTTGCGCAGGCCGACCAGGCGCGGGAGGTGGAAGGAGCCGGCCAGGTCGGGCGTGGCACCGATACGGGCATAAGCCATGGAGAAGCGGGCGTTTTCGGCCGCGATGGCGAGATCGCAGGCGAGTGCGATGCTAAGGCCCCCACCAGCCACCGCGCCATGCAGGCAGGCGACCGTGGGCTGCGGCAGGCCATCGAGCACGCGCAACGCCTCGTGCAGCGGGTCCATGATCGCGGCGATTGCCGTGGCGATATCGCCGCCAGCGAGGAACTGCGAGACATCGCCACCGGCGCAGAAGCCCTTCCCCGCCCCCTTGAGCAGAATGGCGCGAACGCCGTCGCGCGCCGCGATCGCCCTGACATGGGCCAGGAACAGCTCGGACATCGGCGCATCGAGCGCGTTCAGCACGGCCGGACGGTTCAGCGTCAGCACGGCAACGCCGTCGTCCTGTGCGAGCAAGACCGATTCCGCGCGATCCGACATGAGATGGCTCCATGATGGCGATGATCGTCGTCAGGCTATCACTCCGCTGCGTCGTGGCGAGGTGCGTGCCTGCGTTGATGGGGCAGCGCATTTGCGTGAACGGCTCTGGCCTGGGGTGCTGCACCCACCTAGAGTGCAGGCAACGTCGTCCCACCCAGAGCCCCCTTCCGATGAGCCAGCTTTTCAGCCCCTACCAGCTCGGCAGCCTCTCGCTTGCCAACCGCATCGTGATCGCGCCGATGTGCCAGTATTCAGCCGAAGACGGCAATGCCAGCGACTGGCACACGATCCATCTCGGCCAGCTGGCCCTCTCGGGGGCGGCATTGCTCATCATAGAGGCCACCGCGGTGGAGCCGGACGGGCGCATCAGCCCCTTCGATGTCGGCCTGTGGTCGGATGAGAACGAGGCCGCCCTGGCGCGGTCGCTCGAAGCCGCACGGCGCTGGTCCGACATGCCGATCGGCATCCAGCTCGCCCATGCCGGCCGCAAGGCCTCGGTCGCCCAGCCCTGGAAGGGTGGCGGCCAGCTCGCCCTCGACGAAGGCGGCTGGACGGTACATGCCCCGTCCGCGATCGGCTTCGAGGCCTATCCGCGGCCGCCGCGCGCGCTGACCCGCAACGATATCGCCCGCCTCGTCGAGGCTTTCGCGGCTGCGGCACGGCGCTCCGTGCGGCTCGGCCTCGCCATGATCGAGCTCCATGGCGCCCATGGCTATCTGATGCACCAGTTCCTCTCGCCGCTCTCCAACAAGCGGGAGGACGACTATGGCGGCTCGCTCGAGAACCGGATGCGCTTTCCGCTCGAAGCTTTCGAGGCCGTGCGCGCCGTCGTGCCGGCCGGCTACCCGGTCGGCTTCCGCATTTCCGGAACGGACTGGGTCGAAGGCGGCTGGGACATCGAGCAGAGCATCGCCTTCACCAGGGCCGCGCAGGCCCGCGGGGCCGACTTCATCCATGTCTCGAGCGGGGGCCTCTCGACCGCGCAGAAGATCCCGCTGGGGCCGAGCTATCAGGTGCCGCTGGCGCGAGCCGTGAAGGACGCTACAGGCATCCCCACAATCGCCGTCGGTCTGATCACCGAGCCCGAGCAGGCGGAAGCCATCATCGGCACCGGCGAGGCCGATCTCGTCGGGCTGGCGCGCGGCATTCTCTATGACCCGCGCTGGCCCTGGCATGCAGCCGCCGCGCTCGGTGCCAGCGTCAAGGCGCCGAACCAGTATCTGCGCTCGCAACCGCGGCAATATTCCAAGCTGTTCGCCTGAGCCCGCCTTTTCGTCAGCCGAGAGTATTCATGACCGCGTATTCCGATCTCGCCGGCCATTTTGGCCGCATCGCTGCCCTCTCCAACGCCGTCGGCATCCTGCAATGGGATTCCGATGTCATGATGCCAAGGGGCGCGGCCGAAACCAGGGCCGAGAGCATGGCGCTGCTGCACGTGCTGCGTCACGGCATGGTGACGGACCCACGCATCGGCGACTGGCTGGCCGGAGCCGAGGCGGATGCCTCGCTGGGCGCCTGGGAAAAGGCCAACCTCCGCGAGATCCGGCGGGTGTGGACGGTGGACACGGCGCTGCCGGCGGAGCTCGTCGAAGCATCGAGCAAGGCGATCTCGGCCTGCGAGATGCGTTGGCGGCAGGCCCGGGCCGATGCCGACTTCGCCGGGCTCCTGCCCTATCTAGCCGAAGTGCTGAACCTGCAGCGCCAGATCGGCCAGGCGAAGGGCGAGAAGCTCGGGCTCTCGCCCTATGATGCCTTGCTCAACGACTACGAGCCCGGCGGCAGTGCGGCCCGGATCGACGCGCTATTCGACGATCTCGCCGCCTTCCTGCCCGGCTTCACGCAGGAGACGATGGCGGGGCAGGCGCGCCGACCCGCCTTGCCGGCGCTGGAGGGGCCCTTCGCGGCCGAAACGCAGCGGGCGCTGGGCCTCAAGCTGATGGCGGCGCTGGGTTATGATTTCGAGCGCGGCCGGCTCGATATCTCGACGCATCCTTTCTGCGGCGGCGCCGACAACGATGTCCGCATCACCACCCGCTATGACGAGGCCGATTTCACCAAGGCGCTGATGGGCGTCCTCCACGAGACCGGCCATGCGCTTTACGAGCAGGGCCGGCCGCAAGCCTATCTCAACCAGCCGGTCGGGGCTGCGCGCGGCATGAGCCTCCACGAGAGCCAGTCTCTGCTGATGGAGATGCAGGCCTGTCGTTCGCGTCCGTTCCTCGCCTTCGCCACGCCGCTGATGCGCGAGGCTTTTGGAGGCGTGGGACCGGCGTGGGAAACCGAGGCGATGTGGCGGCGCTACACCCGCGTCGAGCCCGGCTTCATCCGCGTCGACGCCGACGAGGTGACCTATCCCGCCCATATCATCCTGCGCTACCGGCTGGAGAAGGCATTGATCGCCGGCGAGATGGCGCTCGCCGACCTGCCCGCCGCCTGGAACGAAGGCATGAAGACGCTGCTCGGTGTCACTGTGCCGAACGACCGGCTGGGCTGCCTGCAGGACATCCATTGGCCCTCGGGCGGCTGGGGATATTTCCCGACCTATTCGCTTGGTGCGATGACGGCCGCCCAGATCTTCGATGCCGCCTGCCGGGCCGAGCCCGGCATCCTGCCCTCTATCGGCAAGGGCGACTTCACCCCGCTGGTCGGCTGGCTGCGCGCCAATATCCACGGCAAGGGCTCGCTGCTCTCGACCGACGATCTGCTGACGGAAGCGACCGGCCGGCCGCTCGACACCGCCGTGTTCAAGGCGCATCTGCGCCGGCGCTATCTTGAAGAGGTTTGATGCCGCGTCATTAAACTTATTCAAAACAAAGACTTAGACCATCTCTTGGCGCCGGGCTGCCATGCCGCTTTCGGGCTTGCATCCCGGCGCCGAAGGCCCGATGCCGGAGCCGAATTTCTCTGCCGAGGGGGCCCATCATGACCCAGACCACGCCCGCTCCCCGCATCGCCATCACCTCTTGCTCGATGTGCAATTGGATGCTGCGCTCCGCCTGGCTCGGCCAGGAATTGCTCTCGACCTTCGGGCAGGATCTCGGCGAGGTCGCGCTGATTCCGCGCACCGGCGGCATCTTCCAGATCCACTATGACGGCGAGTTGATCTGGGACCGCAAGGCCGATGGCGGCTTTCCGGATTCCAAGGTGCTGAAGCAGCGCGTGCGCGACCGGCTCGATCCCGAGCGAAGCCTCGGCCATGTCGACGGCCACGCGATGTCGGTGGAAGCCGAAAGCTGAACGATTTGTTCCCAGCTTATCCCGGACGGGCCGCGATAGCGGCGCCGATCCGGGATAACAGCGCTCAGGCGGCTGGCGCGAAGTGCTTGCGCGTCGCCGCGACCCAGGCCTTCAGCCTGTCCTCGGGATCGGCATTCAGCGTGATGTCAGTGACGGCCGCGACGATATCGGCGCCGGCCTCGAAGACGCCCGGTGCCCGCTCCAGCGAGATGCCCCCGATGCCGACCAGCGGCAGGGCATCGATCCGGCGCTTCCATTCGGTCAGCCGCTCCAGCCCCTGCGGGCCGAAGCGCATCTGCTTCAGGATGGTCGGATAGACCGGGCCGAGCGCGACATAATCCGGCTTCGTCGCCAGAGCGCGTTCCAGCTCCGCCTCGTCATGGCTGCTGACGCCGAGCTTGAGGCCCGCCTTGCGGATCGCGCCGAGATCGGCCGTATCGAGATCCTCCTGGCCGAGATGCAGCCAGTCGCAGCCCTCTTCGATAGCGAGCTTCCAGTAGTCGTTGACCACGAGCACGCAACCTGTCTCGGCACAAAGCTTTTTGGCGCGGACGATCTCGCGGGCCACCTCCGGCTCCGGCCGCTCCTTCACGCGCAACTGCACCAGCTTCATGCCGAGCGGCAGCATGCGCGCGATCCAGTCGGCGCTATCGAAGATCGGGTAGAACGGATCGAGCTTCATGCCAGACATGCCTTATGCCAAGAAAGCCTTGCCCATGACGGGGGTGGAGGGTGCAGCCATGTCGCGCGCCTCGATCGGCTGCGCCCCGAAGGCGAGCCGCCCGGCGCGGATAGCGAGCGCGAAGGCTTCCGCCATGGCCGCCGGATCGCCAGCCTTGGCCACGGCAGTGTTGAGCAGAATGCCGTCATAGCCCAACTCCATCGCCTGCGCGGCATGGGAGGGCAGGCCGATGCCCGCATCGACGACGAGCGGGATATCCGGGAAATGCTGGCGCATGGTGCGCAGGCCGTAGGGGTTGTTGAGGCCGCGCCCCGAACCGATCGGCGCGCCCCAGGGCATCAATACCTCGCAGCCGGCGTCGAGAAGGCGCCCGCCCACGACGATGTCCTCGGTCGTATAGGGAAAGACCTTGAAACCGTCATCGGACAGGATGCGCGCCGCCTCGACCAGCGCGATCACATCCGGCTGCAGCGTGTCGTCCTCACCGATGACCTCGAGCTTGATCCAGTCGGTGCCGAAGACCTCGCGCGCCATCTGCGCCGTGGTGACGGCCTCCTTCACCGTGTGGCAGCCGGCGGTATTGGGCAGCACCTTGACGCCGAGCTCGCGGATCAACGTCCAGAAGGCCTGCCCCTCCGCCCCGCCCGCCGCTTCCCGGCGCAGCGAGACGGTGACGATCTCGGCACCCGAGCGCTTCACCGCCTCTGCGAGGATGGCGGGCGACGGATATTGCGCCGTGCCGAGGAAGAGCGGGTTCTGCGGTGCGAAACCATAGAAGGACGCCATCTCAGCCTCCCTGCATCGGGGCGACGACCTCGATGCGGTCGCCGTCGTTCAGCTTGAGTTCGGTGCGCTTGCGGGCCGGGACGAATTCGCCGTTCACCGCAGTGGCGACGATCTTGCCAGCATAGCCAAGCTCGGCCAGCGCCTCGGCCAGCGTCTTGGCCGCGATGTCCTGCGGCGCGCCGTTAAGCAGCAAGGTCATGCAGCATCTCCGGTCTGGATTGGGGGTTGATCACGGCGTCCGCGGCCATCCGCGCCATGGCGGGGCTGAGCAGGAAACCGTGGCGATAGAGCCCGTTGACATGGATCACCCTGCCCCGGCGCGTCAGCCGCGGCAGGTTGTCGGGAAAGGCCGGGCGGGCATCGGTGCCGATCTCGACGATCTCGGCCTCGGCGAAGGCCGGATGCAGCGCATAGGCCGCGCCGAGCAATTCCAGCATCGAGCGCGCCGAGATGCGCCGGCGCGCCTCGCTCTCGATCATGGTGGCGCCGACCATGAAATGCCCGTCGGCACGCGGCACGATATAGAGCGGAATGCGCGGATGCAGCAGCCGCACCGGTCGGGCCAGCGCGACCTCGTCGCTCTTCAGGATCAGCATCTCGCCCTTGACGCCGCGCAGGTCGTGCAGGACGTCGCGCGCCGCAAGGCCGCGGCAATCGAGCACGATCTCGGCGTCGAGATCGGCGGGATCGATCGGGCTGTCGACATGAATGGTCCCGCCCTTCGCGAGCACCCTGTCAGCCAGAGCAACGACCGCACGACGCGGATCGAGATGCGCCTCCTCGCCGAAGAACAATCCCCGCGAAAAGCGCCCGGCGAGATCAGGCTCGAGCCGTGCGATGGCCTCGCCATCGATCTCCTCGAAACGGCTGGTGCGCTGGCCGAACCGGCGCAGCTCCGAACGGTCCCGGCTAGGCGCGACCACGAGCGTGCCCTGCCGCACGACCTGATCGGTATGCCGCGCCCACCAGCCGGCGGCTTCCTGCCCCAACCGGACGACCGGTTCCTCGGCGCTCTCGCCTTCGCACCAGGGCGCGAGCATGCCGCCGGCATACCAGGAGCAGGCCTTGGCGCCGATCCGCGGACCGCCTTCGTAAAGGATGACGGCCGAGCCGCGATCGAGCAATTCGACGGCGCAAGCGAGCCCAACGACGCCGGCGCCGACGATCGCAACCGTCCGATCCCTGTGCTGGCCTGACAAGATAGCCATGCATTCCCCTGTTTACGGGAAGGCAGCGGCCGAAGGCGCGATGCAGAAATCTGCGAGCCGAGGACCGTTCCCTTCGCCGGCATTACCCGGATCAGGTTCGATGGGTTGACGCATTTCCGCGCCTCTCAGCCTCTCGGCACCCCAACGGATGCGCTCAATCTAGTGACCCGGACTTCGGAGAGCAAGGCGAGCCGATGCAGGCTGCCTTTTCGGGAACGCTAGCCATTCGACCTCTCCCTTACCAAGGGAGTGCTTGAGTGGCTTTCTGGACCATCCTGCTTCTCGATGAAGGGAATACTCACCTGTCTCCGCAGCCTCATGCCATTATCCATCGGACAAAGTGGCCCACGAGGCTTGTCAAAGGGCTTCACGATCGGGCATAGAGCCTTTCGCCGGAGACGTGGCCGAGAGGCTGAAGGCACTCGTTTGCTAAATGAGCATACCCCACAAGGGTATCGAGGGTTCGAATCCCTCCGTCTCCGCCACTACCCCCATCTATCTGAAAAATAATATCTTTTCTCGGCCGCGACTCTCGGGTTTGGGGAACTATTTGGGGTCATGTTTGGGGCGGAGAGCGTCTCTGCCATATGTGCATGACCGTGCCGGAAATCGAGAATCGAGCGCTAGGCCGCAACTGACCTCCGGAGAAGCTCGCTTCGCGTTGTGGCGGACACTTGCGCAACTCATGCGTTTATCCCATCTAGCTTCAGCCTGCTGGCAATAGGGTCCATGGCTCGGGCTGTAAGGAAATCCTTCGGGACGACTTGGCATGCCTTTGGACATGACATGCTCTTGGGCATGATCACTTTGTCTCGGTTGATGGCTCCATTCGGATGGAGCCATGGATCGCCAGTAGGAGAACAATGGAGTGTGCGATGCGAAAGTTTTCCGCCGTCGTGCGCCTTGTTCGCGATATCGCTCTGGCGAGCGCTGCGATCCTTCGGGTCGTTGAGCGCGTCATCGATGTTGTGAACAAGGCCACCAACTGCGGGCGCACATGTTCTTCAATTACGAGTTCAGCTTCAGAAGCGGCGGGAAGTTCATATTCGTTCAGAATGCGGACAGCCGGCGCAACGGCGAGACGCTGATCGAATTCATCGAGGCGAACGCCCGCCTGCCTGACCATTTTTTCCACTATCAGAAGGGTGGCCATGTGGCGGCGTTACATCGCCACTTGCGGAACGCATTCTTCTTTCGGATCGATCTCCAAAATTTCTTCTACTCGGTTTCTCGTAACCGCGTCGCGGCAGCACTACACCAAATCGGCTTTACCAAGGCTCGCACCTTCGCGAAGTGGTCTTGCGTCAAGAACCCAATCAGGCCCGGCCCTGCATACGCTCTACCAATCGGCTTCGTCCAATCCCCGGCACTGGCGAGCCTTGTTTTAATGCGGAGCCCGGTTGCTGCGGCGATCGAGGCGGCCATGCGGGACGGGGCATATGTGTCGGTCTACATGGATGATTTGATCGGCTCGGCTCCTGATCTCGAACGACTATCTGCCGTGTTCGAGGCGGTTCTGGCAGCGTGTCGGGAAGGCAGTTTTCCCATAAGCGAACGCAAATTGCTCGCGCCATCCGATAGGATCGAGGCGTTCAACTGCGAACTCCGGCACGGCTTTTCCGCTGTGACAGAAGCGCGGGTGGCGCGGTTCTTTTCAGAGCCCCGAAGTTTTGCGGCATCCGCGAGCTTTGACGCGTATCGGCGATCGGTGGCGAGGCGAAACACCGTCGCCGCGAGAGTAGGGTGAGATGGACGCTTGTTACTGGTGCATTGCCGGGGCCGCGCATCTTCAGTAGCGGCGTCGGCATAGGGTCGGCCAAAGCCCAGCTATTCAAGCGGAAATTGGTCCCGAAGGGCTGGGACACTTTGACTCACCCATTAATCCTATCTTAAGTCGTTGATTCGTTTAATCTTTCCTTAAAGGAGAGATTCGTGACCGACAGCACCTATAATCTCAATGGCGGCTTCAAGCCGACGATGAAGCGGTTCGCTGATCTCCAAGGACCGGATTTCTTTCCGACGCCCGCATGGGCCACATATGCGTTGACTGACAACGAGACATTCAAGGGCGACATCTGGGAGTGCGCCTGCGGAAATGGTGCGATGTCTCGCGTGTTAGAGGACGCAGGCTCTGTAAAGAGCACTGACCTTTATGAGCGCGGATATGGGGCCGCTGGCGTCGATTTCCTTTCAGCCAAGGCCCGCGCCGACAACATCGTGACGAACCCGCCCTATAATGCCGCCGAAGGGTTTGTCAGGGCCGGCACGACACTCGCCCGCCGCAAGTTTGCTCTGCTGCTGCGCCTTGCATTCTTGGAAGGAGCAAATCGAGCCAATACCATTTTTGCGAAGACACCTCCGAGCCGCGTTTGGGTATTCAGCGAAAGAATTACCTTCTATCCCGCTGGTGCGGTTCAGCAAGGCAGTGGAACCACAGCCTATGCGTGGTTCGTATGGGATAAGGATGCACCGACCGGCACCGAGCTAAAATGGCTAAAGCCCGGCTACAAGGCGCGCTATTCGGGCGTTTGATCCAAGAAAGCGCGACCTGCATCCGTTATCTTGATGGCGCGACCGTCTTCTAGGTAATCCGCGTAACCCTTGGCAAAAATACTTGTGGAGCTATTGCGGTGCGAGACCAAGTTTCGAACGATCTGGGAAAATTTCGAGTCTTGACGACCATCCAATATCTCGGCGTCTTCGCTCGAGGGCTCAAACTCTTCTTCCATCGCCGTTATTAGATCGGCGGTGCTGATGTAGCCGTCAGGGCGCGCGGCGGCCGCTCGCAAGGCAGGAATAGCCAAGTCCCGTTCTCTAATGCGCATTTTTAGTTCCCCAGCCGATATCTTCTCAACCCTAGCTTGCCGCTGAACCGCTTTCAATTGAGACGATAGAATGTGCGGTTGCCTGATCGTCGGTTGCTTGGCTGCCCCGGACCAAGCCGCTGCTGATAAATTCAAGATGGAGCCAGAAACGCTACATCCCACAATGTTCGCGATCTATGATCCGATCAAAAAATGTGGCGAAATTTCTGAATACAGCGTTCTTCGCCGCAGATTTGAGAAAGTAGACAGTGGATTTATCTCGATAACGAAATCGGGAGGAAGAATATACCCTCCTCGAATTTGTCGAACTAACCTCACCAACGAAGGCGTATCGCGAACAAATTTTTACAGCCGCTTCGTCAAACATGCTGTTCTGGATGCGCGTCTAATCGATGGCACTCGCCTAACCCGTGGCGACCTCGGGCGATTCGCCAGATCGGGCATCAAGTTGCACATCGATATTCAGGATTTGATGGGGGCCATGCAAGGCTACCCGATCGTCTGCAATCCCTATCGGCTGATGTTGGGCGACGGCTTCGTGCAGATGACGGCGGAGGCAAAGGGGCTGCCGGCCTTCATCAACTTTTTCATGGATCACGACGACAGATTCGGCGTCGCTGTTCGCGAGATCAGCGCGGCGGCGGTCGCGTTCAAGCTGCGGTGGTGCTAACACGACGTTGCGCTGGGCAGCCCAGCACCTTGCCCGGCGTTAGCGCTACGATGTGGAGGTCGAGCGCGTGCATAGTTGCGTCGCTCAATAGGGCCGCTTGGCTCAAAACGGAATATCATCATCGAGTGGTGATTTCGGCTTTGACCGCTGCACCGCGTCGAGTCTCGACAGAAGGTTCTCCAGAACAATGCTCTGTTTATCAGCTTGAAGAGACTTGAGCATTGTAAGAAAAGTTTGCAGCGTATCCGTTTCAAATTCATTCCTCGTCCAATATCTGAATGGACCTTGAAGGAATATTTGAGCAACACTTGATGCGTCCGGAACATGCTCCTCAAGCATAGACCTACGGTAAACGGCTTCAAGGCCTAGAATTATTTTCGCATTATCTCTCTCATATTTTGTTGATTGCTCAATCGACGAAATTATCCCAATAAGAGTATCAGAAAACTTTCTGTATATCCTTGTTTCATCGATCGAAAACGACAGCGTCTCAAATTTACCGGCGGAAAGTGATGACTTAACATCCGAGAAGCTTGAAAATCTATCTGTGCGATTACGCAAACACATACTCGATACGATCTTCTTATATTTGAAATCCGAGAGAGCCTCTTCGACAATTATCTGCTCAAACAGCTTCCCTACGAAATAGACCTCGGTCTGAAAATCGTAGATTGAATGCAAAAATTCCGGCGGAACCTCGCACCACCAGTTGAGTGAAATGCTCTTGTCGGCGGCCCCAATCTCACCTTCCATATTTTTACCAAATCCAAAATCAATAATCTTCGGATTTCCGTCATCATCAACAAGAATATTCAAAGGTCGAATATCTCGATGCAGTATATTCTTGGACTCTAGGTGCACAAATCCATCAACCACCTTCTCAAAAATGCCATCAAGCATTGATGGGTTCTGCCGAGAGAAATCGGTTATGTTCTCGCCATCAACATACTCCATCAATATGTAAGCAGTTCCGTGCTCGCTGTAATCGTAGTAATTGAACACCCGCACTATATTAGGGTGATTCAATCGAAATAGAATCTTCGCCTCATGATTAAACCTGCGGAGCAACTCTATAAAATCGTCCGGAGCATCTTTCTGCGAGAAGAAAGGGCTGTATTTTTTTGCAACAAAGTTGCAGTCCATGTTCTCATCATGGATTAGAATCGTCTCGCCGCAAGCTCCAGCGCCGAGACGCTTCAGAGCCTTGAATTTTGCAGGCCGATTGAATTCGATAGTATCGGGGAGATGCTTGCTTTCCACGCGAGTGCTTTCCACCTGCTGATGGCTAGAGTTTAAACCAACTGTCGCATGCACATGGTTCGACCGAACGAGATCGGCCATGAGTTTCGAGCCAGCGAACTGCAATCCCGCGACGGCACGATCCTGCTGTAGCCCAGATTCGCTTTCGGCCCAAAGCCCCCCGGCGCGCGCAACCTGCTTCAAATGAGTTTACGCAATCGAGGCAGGAGCGTGAGACAGCCGACTAGCCCCGCGACTGTCTCAATAGAATTGACTCTTATATTTTGAGACGGTAAGCACGAAAGGTCTAGAAGCTATTGAGACAGGTTTGGCCATGGCCGTTTACGGATACGCCCGCGTGAGTTCCTCCCAACAGGATTTGACAATCCAAGAGGAGGCGCTGCGCGCTGCCGGTTGCGAGGTGATCCGGTCGGAGAAGCGAAGCGGCACGACAACCGAGGGCAGGACCGAGCTTCAGACCTTGATTGAGTTCGCACGAGCCGGCGATGTCATCACGGTTACTCGCGTGGATCGCCTCGCAAGATCGATTGCTGACCTAGCGGGGCTCGTGAGGGTGCTAGAGGCCAAATCTGTGGCGCTGCGGGCCACGGAACAGCCGATCGACACCAGCACGCCGGCCGGTAGGGCCTTCCTCCAGATGCTCGGGGTATTCGCCGAGTTCGAAACGGCCATCCGCCGAGAAAGGCAGATGGAAGGGGTGGCCAAGGCGAAGGCCGAAGGCCGCTACAAGGGCCGCAAGCCTTCGGTCGACGTCTCCAGTGTTCGCGAACTTGCAGCGCAGGGAATTGGTGCGAGTGAGATCGCACGTCGTCTCAAGATCGGGCGGGCGAGCGTCTATCGGGCGCTCGGAGCCTGATCGATTTTTATTGCGTGTATCGAAGGCGTTGTGGAATGGCTGACGCAACGCGAGCGAACTGATTTGCCCGCATCGGCTGGGGAGCCTGAAATGCGTCTGATGATCGCGGCCGCGATCGTTGCGGGTGGCTTATTCGCGTCGATTCATGGCGCGAGTGCCCAACAAGTTGGCGGCTGGCGGAAAGGTTGGGGACAGGGCGTTACCGAACTGTCGGTCAAGAACGGCTCTGGAAACGAGTTGCTGATCTCCTGCAACGATTTCTCACCGGAGGGTTCAATCCTCATCCAAATCCACGGCGACGGACCTCGTCCCGGAACTTTCGAAAAGATCATCCTCGACGCCGAGGAATTCACGGGGCCGTTCAACACCGAATGCAGGTCCTGCAATGCGAATTTCGTCGCCGTCCTTCAAAAGCTGCCGCGTGCGAAGTCCATGCTCGTCCAGTTCTCTGATGGGCGCTCTTCGTCCTTCTCTCTGAAGGGGGCTGCGAAGGCGATCCAATCCAGTAGCTGCGCGCCGAGAGGGAAGAGCCGGTGAGTTCTCCCCGAATCTTTGCTGTCGTGATTGCAGCGATTGTGACACCCGTATCCGCGCAGGCGGCAGAGTGTATGTCCTCCCGAGCCACCTATGTGGATCGAACGGGTAAGCGCATCCTCAAGGTGGAAGCTGCCGCTCATGAGGAAGTCTGCGGAAACAAGATCAGGTGGCTCACAGAAGAGAGCCCAAAGTCTTGCAATACCGGTTTGTATATCAAGGGCAAATACGAACACGACATCACGCGAATGGATGTCATCTATGCTGATACCGGAGTCTATCGCGCATACGGAAACAGTCGGATGTTTAGTTCGGAGGACCCGATTTTTGCAGGGAAACCCATCCAGTGGAAGACCGGAAAAGTCCAATTGCCAGAAGCGATCTCGCCTATTGGGTCGGTCAATGGCATTGGCGAACTCAACGGTGAGTGGAAATTGGTCTGCAAATAAAATGAAAAGAGCATATCAGGCTGCCCTCGTCGCGGTGCTCGCAGTGACAGGGTTTGCGGCTCATGCCGAGCGGCAGGGTGTCGAGGTGATGATCGGCGGCAGCCCCCATCTCGACGCCTGCCAGATGCAGGGCGTGGTCGCAGGGCTTGGACCACGTCGCGCCGGGGACCCGAAGAGCGGTTTCCTGTCAGTGCGCTCGGGACCGGGCGGTGCCAAGTATTTCGAGATCGATCAGGTCTTCAACGGCGACAAGCTGATTATTTGTGGCCAATCCGGGCCGTGGCTCGCGGTGATCTTTCCCTTTCGTGACCGGCAAAACTTTCAGCATTGCTATTCGCAAGTGAATGTAAATCTGGCCACGCGTCAGCCCTACACCGGAAACTGCCAGTCCGGGTGGGTCCACAAGAGCTATGTCAGGATCACAGCGGGGTAGGCATTCATCCATGACGAAAGCTCTTCTTTTCGCAGTTGTATGCTCGGCTATTGCCGGCACGGCACATGCGCAAAGCCAAGGCAGCCCGTATCGCGAAAGCGGCGTGGCCACCTGCACAGCGCCGGGCACCTCGATCGAGTTCCATATGGATGGCAGCGGCAGCGCTCGTGTCATCCGCAGCAGCACCAACTACGACGGCTTCCGCAAGGCTGCGAGCGTCAAGTCGTGGAAGGCCATGCGGGTCGAGAAGGACGGCATGAAACTCATCGTCTTCGACAATGGCAAGAACTCGCGGATCATGAATGTCGCGGGCTCCCAGAAGGCAATGGGCTTTCTCGCCGATGGCGGCGTTTCCGACATGCTGTGCCAAATTCTCGTTCAGGCGCAGTGACTTCTGGACGAAGCTCTGGCTCGGAGAGTCGCACTCACGCCGCACTCCTGACCGCATCCTTCGGGATGAGAACGCTTGGAAATGCGGCCATCAGCTTCGCGATTAGTTGTTCGGAGCCACCAAGGACGCAGATCATATGCGAGCCCGGCACGCGAACCTCTTTGGTCGCGTTCTCGTCGAGAAAGCGGATGGTGGCCCTGAATAGGAGGGTGTCGGCGACGCCGAGCAAGTGATCATGGAACCAGTGGCGCTCCATGTTGGCTTGGAGAAGCATGATCGCGGCAGTGAGACGGCCGGCGCGCCATTCTTCCACTGCCTTGATGCAGAAGGCGGACGTCCTCGTGTAGGGCGGGTTGATGTAGGCCGTCCCGTGCCAGTGTTGTTTCAGCCCGTCATCGGCCGGGAAATAGCGCTGGTGCGCCCTGACCGGCGAGAGCGGATGTGCGCATGGGTCGACGTCCACCATGCCGCCAAGCGCCTGCTCGATCTTCGCCCAGATTTCCGGGGTGGTCAGGCGCTCATCGCGCCTTCCTCCGGCGAACTTTGATAGCTCGGGCTCGCGCAGCCGGAGGCGGGGAGCGAAGACCGCCAGTAGGCGGTCTAGGGTTGTGATCCGGGCTGTCTGCCCGGCTTCGAGACGGCGAAGAGCAGCAGGGCTCACGTCGGCTTTCAGGGCGGCTTCTAGGGCCGTCCAGCCTCGTTCGCGCCGCCGGTGTAAGATGCGGAGTCCAAGCCGCTGGTGAGGCTCTGAAAGACCCGTAAACCGAAGGTCGAGATGCGGGCTGATTTTGTCTATCAGATCAGTGGTCCCGCGTCCTTTCGCTTCGAGCGCGTGGAGCGTCGAGATGGCACATCCGGTGAGTTCGGATAGCTGCGCGAGGGTGATGTTCTGACGCTTACGCTGTTCGCGGATGAGCGAGCCGATGCGGCTGCGTTGTGGATCGAGATCACTCAATTTTTTTAGCGAGTATGGCGTTTGGCGGGATGGGCTGGATAGAGCGATTCTGCCGCGAAGGGCTAGGTCCATCCGGCTGGCTGTCACGCGCGGGTTGAAGGCGATGCAAAACCCATCCGGCTCGATGGGGACGCCGACCCAGCCGGGCCGATGGAAACGCCTCCGCCCTGCCTGTCCAGTGCGGGCGCGGTGGTCGTGTTGCGGTCGCTGCTTACCTGCTGACCGCCCATTGGGTCCGGGCCGGGATCGCCGGTTTCTGTGATCGCTTTCCGATCGGCCTCTTGCTTCTTGCGGGCGTAGATCGCCGCGAGATGATTGCTGTATTTCTCGGCCGAGTTGCCGGGGTTGGCCGCTTGAGCGGCGGCATTCATCGCGCCCTGCGGATTGCCAGTAAACCAGACATTTCCGATGGTGCGGATGTCCGAGCCATAGGAATTGCGGATTCTGGAGACCTCCTTGTCGGCGACGGCGTCCTGAACCCATGCGGGAGCGGAGCGAGCAGTGGGATATTGCCCGCCAAAGCCTGCATTGGCCGCCGCTCGCTGCCAAGTCCCATTCGTGAACTGATAGGCTCCCGACGCGGACGAGGTTTGCGCTTTGGCTTGGTAGTCACCACGGCTCTCTTTCTCTTTGATCGCTTCCAGAACGAGTTTGTTGTCACCGGTGGTCACATGGCCGGACGGGTTGCGGTTGAGCGGCTGGGCACTTTGTCCGCCTCCTATGCTGATGCCACCGCCTGCGCCCAGCCCGGAGCCCGATCCGCGCCCGGCCGGTGGCGTGGAGTTGGTCGCGGGATCGAAGCCGCGCCGATCGGGCTTCTTGGCCTTCGGGTGGCCGTTCCACGGCTCATGGCTGGGCAGGCGCGAGACTATGCTGGCGGTCGAGGTCTTGGAATAGCTGCCGGCTGCGCCTTGGATGTCGTCGTGATCGGATTTGGCGAGCGGTCCCTTGCTCTCCGCCCTGCGTTGGTTTTCTGCGTCGGTGTCCGTGTTGCCCTTGCCGGAGCCCTCTCGGGCATCGGTCGCGGCGCGGCCGAAGCCGCCGCCCTCGGCCGGTGTCTTTCCGGCCTGATCGATCGGGCGGCGGTAGATCGTTCCGCCCTCGGCGCGTGTCTCTTTCACCGCCTCGCTGTAGTTGCCCGAGAGGACATAGGCGGTGCCATCGGGATCGATGCGCGTGACCACGCCGACGTGGCTGCCGGTCGGATAGATCGCGACATCGCCGACCTGTGGACCACCTGTGACGGCCTCACCATACGACCGGTATGAACTGACCTGTCCGGGCGATGGCGCGGATGGGAAGCCCTCGGATTTGAGCGTCGCGCTGACGAAATAGGCGCACCAGCGGGTCGTGACTGGATCGACGCCAGTGAAATTTTGGATTGCAGAGCGGTCCCACCGCTCATTGGAGCCGATGAGGCTACGGCCTGCGGAGCCGAAAGTTGTCATGCATATATTTAACCGGTCTGCGGCTGCATAATAAACAAGACTCGACATGTAACAAGAATCGAGTCAGCATGAATTGTAGTCAATTGCGAAATGGAGTGAATAAATGGATTTCGTTGGAGAATTTTCATCGAATTCAATTCATGGAGAGACGACGGTTAAATTTGAATACCCGATCACTTCGTCTCATTCGGTCGATTTTTTGCCTTCGTTGAAGCAGGTGTTCTTACGCGCTTTGCATCCGACTGGCACGGGCATCCAGATCACGGATGAGAAGCTGCTGGCAGAGGCGTTCGAGTGGCTCAAGGAGAATGTCCGCGCGGGTCATTGGAAGGTGGTCGGCGAATACGAGAAGATCGTCTGCCAGACGCGCGATGGCGTGGAAGTCATGGTGGACGGCAAGGGTGTCCGTTGGTCGGTATTTGTGCGGTTCCTGCGTGACGCGGATGCGGTCGCCTTTCGGCTGCGGTTCGCATGACGGCCGGAGGCGGGCCGATGTGCTCCCGAAGGCCGCACTATGTCTTTCTGGAGTTGGAAGGCGCGTGCTTCCATGAAGTGCTCGGCTGGCTCCGGTCGAATGTCCGGGGCGACTGGCGAGGCTATCGCGCGAATCGCTCTCCAAGGCGGGTGTATATCGAAGGGCTCGATTACGACGCGAATGACCGGGATGAGGTCAGAGGAGAAGCCGGGCTGTATTTCCGGTTTGATCGGGAGTTTGATGCGGCGGCTTTTGTGCTGCGTTTTGGATGAAGAGTTTTGGTGAGAGTGACGGGCGGCCTGCTCCGCAGACCTCGTTCGTTGACTTCGCGTCCGCTGGCTTCGCTGGCGCTGCCGCTCTCGTCAACTCACAGATTTCCTGATGTTTTCCCTGAATTTTGACAATAGTCCTTAACAAGGAGGCAGGTCACCCTGCTCCATCACCACATCTAATCTGCAAGCTCTGCACCCTTCCGGCTACGGCGGCGATCCGAATCGCGAATCTGGCCAACTTCGACTCTCGTCCAAGTTCAGGTTTCTCACTCGTGCGCAGCTACCCCGATGACCGGGACCTACACGATTGCTTCGAATGGAATCATTCGAGAGCACAGGCGAAGGCCACGACTGGCACTTCCCATCTTAATGCAAAGCGGCTTCTAGGCCGGGTAACTGGCCTCGAAGATCATGTTGTCGAGGCCGTCACCGCCTCGGAGGCAATACTCGACCACGGTGCCACACGAGGTCGCGCCGTCCTTGATCGGCCGGAAATCAATCTCTCGGTGAATCCAATCGAGAGACTTCGCAGCATCGCGAAAAATTCGCTCGAACTGCTCCGGTGTGAGAAAGCTCGGACATTCAGCCATGATGTGGAGATGCAGACGCTTGCCGGCATGGTCGTGGTAGAAGACGACGAAAGGCCACATCCCACCATGCCGCGTGAGCCTTCGACCGAGCTTCTTTACAAGGCGATCGTGAAGAAATCTGGCCGTCCGGATCATGTGCTCGCGAGTAAGATGGGTCCACCGCGCGCCGTCCCACAGCGACTGCTTCAAGCTCACCATGATGAAGGTGTCATAGCGACTGCCCAGCCACAGCTTCGTGGCCGAGAGGAGTTCGGATCGAGGGGCGGCGGCTACCATTGCCCGGCCCATTCTTCGGCTCGGGCGAGGATGGTGGTTTCATCGTCCGTATCAGCGGCCCGGCACCCCTTGACGACCAGCCGCGCGGCAGGATTCCAGAGCGCACCGCCGCGAACGGCTGCGAGGACTTCAAGCTCCCACCCTGTGGTCTCATCGTCGGCAGTGAACTCGACGAGGAGACGGAAATCCTTGGCATCTCGCGGCAAGCCGGCGCGCGAACGCCGAGCCTCTTGGCAGTAAAAAGTCACATTCTCGTAAGAAAAAAATTGGTCATGAGCGACGCGATTGATATGATCGCCAAGGATCAGCGCCAAAACAGATGTTATCGTATCCATTAAATATTGCCCCCGAATAAATAAACACACGATTACTTATCAATACACACGATGAACATAGGAATAGCGTTGAAATATGGAAGCGTCCATAATTATCCACTCCGCAGAGGAGCTTAAATCGCTCAATTTGCTCGCAACAGAGCAGGAATTTTCCTTGCGCCTCGGCAGAAGCGAGAACTGGATGCGCACCTTGCGTCGCAAGGACGGCCGGGCATCACAGCAGGTGCGTCAGGCAATCGCGATGCGATTGCAGCGCCACCTGACCGAGTTGAAGGAGCAGGCGGCCCCGTCCGTCGCGCAGCGGCTCGGAAACCTGATTGATCAGGTGATCGAGGCCGATTGGCGCGCGCGGTATTTGACGCGGCAGGTGTGTCCATGAGCGCATTATCTCGCCAACCGCTCGATGTCCGATGGACCGTCA
>JARYGW010000449.1:0-3740 GCA_033792295.1 Allobosea sp. | reverse complement strand
AAACGCCCCACCTTTTGAGGCGGGGCGTTGGAACTCTTCTGGATAATTTGGTTGCGGGGGCCCGCAACCACCGATTCCGACAGACAATCGCATTGTCCGTCTAGGGCCGATGGTCACGAGATTTTTGTCGACCTCATTCTGCGTCAGCAGGCATCGGCGGCCGGCTAATCAGCCCCCACCCTGAACGCCGCCCCGGTCTTCGCCCTGACCTCGTCGAGCGTGACGCCTGGTGCCAGTTCGACGCGGGTGAGGCCCGTGCCGCCGGTCTTGTCACAGGAGAGCACGCAGGGGTCCGTCACGATCAGGTCGACGCCGCCGGCGCCGGTCAGCGGCAGGGTGCAGCGCTCCAGGATTTTTGGCTCGCCATGCTTGTTGGCGTGCTCCATCACCACCACGACCTTCTTCACGCCGGCGACGAGGTCCATGGCGCCGCCCATGCCCTTCACCATCTTGCCGGGGATGGTCTAGTTGGCGATGTCGCCATTGGCGGCGACTTCCATCGCGCCCAGGATTGTCAGGTCGATATGGCCGCCGCGGATCATCGCGAAGGAATCCGCCGAGGAGAAGAAGCTCGAGGTCGGCAGCAGCGTGATCGTCTGCTTGCCGGCGTTGATCAGATCCGGATCGGCCTCGCCCTCATAGGGGAAGGGCCGCATGCCGAGCATGCCGTTCTCCGACTGCAACGTGACCTCGACGCCCTCGGGGATGTAATTGGCCACCAGCGTCGGGATGCCGATGCCGAGATTGACGTAATAGCCGTCCTTGAACTCGCGTGCGGCACGCGCGGCGATCTGTTCGCGGGTCCAGGCCATCATACGGTCTCCCGGGGGCGGGTGGTGAGCTTCTCGATCCGCTTCTCGTTGATCGTGCTCAGGATGATGCGGTCGACATAGATCCTGGGCGTGTGGGTCGCCTCGGGGTCGAGCGCGCCGGCCGGGACGATCTCCTCGACCTCGACCACGGTGACCTTGCCGGCGGTCGCCATGTTCGGGTTGAAGTTACGTGCCGTGCGGCGGTAGATCAGGTTGCCTGCCGGATCGGCCTTCCAGGCCTTGATGATGGCAAGGTCGGCCCGCAGCCAGGTCTCGCGGACATAGGTCTGCCCCTCGAACTCCTCGACAGGCTTGCCCTCGGCGACAACCGTGCCGACGCCGGTCTTCGTATAGAAGGCCGGGATGCCGGCCCCGCCGGCGCGGATGCGCTCGGCCAGCGTGCCTTGCGGGTTGAGCTCGAGCTCCAGCTCGCCAGCGAGATATTGCTGCTCGAACAATTTGTTCTCGCCGAAATAGGAGGCGACCACCTTCCTGATCTGCCGCGTCTGCAACAGCATCCACAGGCCGAACCCATCGGCGCCGGCATTGTTGGAGATGACGGTGAGATCCTTCACGCCGGCATCGCGGATTTCGGGGATCAGGCTCTCGGGATTGCCGGACAGGCCAAAGCCGCCCGACATGATCGTCATCCCGTCAAAGAGTAGCCCCTCCAGCGCCGCCGAAGGGCTGTCATAGATCTTGCCTGCCATGGATTGTGCCTCATTCGTCCAGACTGCGCCGGACCAGATTTGAATTCAGGCGCGTTCAAGCGCGACGGAGATTCCCTGGCCGACGCCGACGCACATTGTCGCCAATGCGCGCTGCCTTCCGGTCAGCGACAGTTCCAAAGCCGCTGTCCCGGCGATGCGCGCACCCGACATGCCAAGCGGATGGCCTAGCGCGATCGCTCCGCCATTCGGATTGACGAACCCGGCATCCTCGGGAATGCCGAGCTCGCGCAGGGCCGCGATACCCTGCGAGGCAAACGCCTCGTTCAGCTCGGCGATCTCGAAATCCGACGGCTTGAGGCCAAGCAATGCGCAGAGTTTGCGCGTCGCCGGTGCGGGACCGATACCCATGATGCGCGGCTCTACGTCCGCCGTGGCACCGGCGACGACACGCGCGAGCGGGGTGAGGCCATGGCGTCGCGAGGCAGCTTCGGACGCGATGATCAGCGCCGCAGCGCCGTCATTGACGCCCGAGGCATTGCCGGCGGTGACGGTTCCTCCTTCCTTGCGGAACGGGGTCGGCAATCTCGCGAGCTTCTCCAGCGTCGTATCCCCGCGCGGATGTTCGTCCTTGTCGACGACGACCGGATCGCCCTTGCGCTGGGGGATCGAGACCGGGACGATCTCGCGGGACAGGCGCCCACTGGCCTGGGCCGCGACGGCCTTCTGCTGCGAGCGGACTGCGAACACATCCTGGTCTTCACGGCTGATCTTCCGCTCGGCCGCAACATTCTCCCCCGTCTCTGGCATGGAGTCGACGCCGTACTACCTCTTCATCAACGGATTGACGAACCGCCAGCCGATGGTGGTGTCATGGATCTCCGCATGGCGCGAAAAGGCGCTGTCGGCCTTGGGCATCACAAGGGCGCCCGCGACATGCTCTCGACGCCGCCGGCGATCACGAGCTCCGCCTCGCCGGCCTTGATGGCGCGGGCAGCCGCGACGACCGCATCCATCCCAGAGCCGCAAAGCCGGTTCATCGTCGTCGCGGGAACACTGACCGGCAGCCCTGCCAGGAGGGAGGACATGCGCGCGACATTGCGGTTGTCCTCGCCGGCCTGGTTGGCACAGCCGAAGATGACCTCGTCGATCGCCGACGGATCCAGCCTCGCATTGCGCGCCAGCAGTGCCCTTAGCGGAACAGCGCCGAGATCATCAGCCCGCACAGATGCGAGCGTGCCGCCAAAGCGGCCGATTGGGGTGCGGACATAATCACAGATGAATGCTTAGGTCAGCCGCCGACACGCCGGGCGAAGAGGTCGATGACGACGGCCAGATACAGCCATCCCTCGCGCGTCCAGACGTAGGAGATATCAGCGCCCCACTTCTGGTTCGGACCGGCCGCGGCGAAGTCCTAGTCGAGGAGGTTCCGGGCCACCGGAAAGGCAAGCAGGCTGTCGGTCGTGCGCTTGAACCGCCGCTTCTGCCGCGCCTTCATTCCGATCTCACGCATCGGTCGGGCAACGCGCCGGAGTCCGACGACCAGGCCGTTGTCGCGCAGTTCGTGCACCAAGCGCGGGCTCCCATAGGTCTCGTTCGACAGGGTGAAGGCCGCGCGGACATGGGTGAGCAGCATCATGTCGTCGCGCTGGCGACGGCAAGCAGGACGCCCCTTCCAGGCGGAGTACCCGCTCGGGCGGACCTCGAGAACCTTGCACAGGCGCTGGACGGGGAACTCCTTCTTCGCAGCATCGATGAGTTCAAACCTCATCGACTTCCCTGCTCGGCGAAAAAAGCCGCGGCCCTCTTCAGGATTTCGCGTTCCTGCCGCAGTATCTCGTTCTCGCACCGCAGCCGTTTCAGCTCGGCCGCCAGGTCTTCCTGCCGCTCGGGAGGGCGCCTCCAGATTACGCTCCCGGCGCTTATCGAGTCAGCGCCGCAGCGTCGACAGACCAATGTCGAGACCCTCGGCGATTTCACACTGTGTACTGCCACTCGTCTCAACCAGACGAACCGCCTCCGCCTCGAATTCCTTCCCAAACCGGCGTTGCGGCTTGCCCATGAGTTGCTCTTCTTTCCGTCAGAGCTCTCCAGTTTCGCGGGGCAAGTCCACCGGGGCATAGCCTTGTCAGCGGCGCTTGAGGACCTTCCACACGCCTTGTGCCGAACCGATTATGCGCTCCCCAACGCACAATGTCGCTTCGATGAAGATGAGCGACCTCGAAATGTGCTGGACCTTTGCCCGTGCCATGACAAAATC
>JARYGW010000448.1:0-3747 GCA_033792295.1 Allobosea sp. | reverse complement strand
ATCGCGGCGGCCAGGCCCGCAAGGAAGTCTCGATGGCCAAGGTCCAGGCCGCCAACACCCTGCATGAGGCAGCCGACATGGCGATCCAGATCAACGGCGCGCGCGGCTATTCCAAGGATACCGTGCTGGAATGGATCTACCGCTATGCCCGCCAAGCGCGACTGGTCGACGGTGCCGACGAGGTGCACCAGATGGTCCTGAACCGCTTTCTCGACAAGGAAGGCGATGATTTCTGGCACTGGCAGGTCGCCGGCGCATGACGGCCGCCATGGCCCAGATCGAACCCGGCTTCGACGCCGCCGCGCTTGACGCTTTCCTGCACCGATCGCTCGAGGGCCTGCCCGGCCCGATGCGGCTGGAGCGGATCGGCGGGGGCCAGTCCAACCCGACCTTCTTCGTCACCTATGACGACCGCGCGCTGGTGCTGCGCAAGCAGCCGCCGGGCGAGCTTCTGCCCTCCGCCCACGCCATCGACCGCGAATACCGCGTCATCAGCGCATTGAGCCGAACGGATGTGCCGGTGCCGCCCGCCCTGCTCTATTGCGAGGACCGCACCATCCTCGGCACGCCCTTCTACCTCATGGAGAAGGTCGAGGGCCGCGTCTTCCACGACTGCACCTTGCCGGGCCTCTCGCCCGACGAGCGCAGCGCCATGTATGCCTCACTCGCGGAAACACTGGCGGCGCTGCACAATGTCGATGTGGAAGCCGCGGGCCTCGCCGACTACGGCAAGCCCGGCAATTATTTCGCCCGGCAGATCGCGCGCTGGGGCCGGCAATGGGAGCTGTCCCGCAGCCGTGACGACGTCCATATCGACCGCTTGCGCGCCTGGCTGCCGGAGCACATCCCGGCCGACGAGACCGTCAGTCTCGTCCATGGCGATTACCGCATCGGCAACGCGATGTTCCATCCGACCGAACCGCGTGTCGTCACCCTGCTCGACTGGGAACTGTCGACGCTCGGCCACCCCCTGGCCGATCTCGCTCACACCGCCATCGCCTGGCTGTCGCGGCCCGATGAATACGGCGGCATCGAGGGTCTTGATCTCGAGACGCTCGGCCTGCCCGATCTCGATCGTTTCTCGGCGCTCTATGCTGCCCGGGCCCATCACAGCCAGACGCTACAGCCCTTCCATCTCGCCTTCGCGCTGTTCCGCTGGGCGGTGATCTTCGAGGGCATTGCGGCGCGGGCGCGGGCTGGCAATGCCTCTGCCGACAACGCTGCCGAAACCGGCCGGCTCGCCACCGCCTTCGCCAGGCGAGCAGCCGAACTGACACGGTGAGCGCGCCACCGGAGGCTTGTGCTTGAAAGGCGGCCCTCAGGCCGCCTTCTTGCCCGCATCGAACGGGATCTCGATATCGACCGCCAGCGTCGAGACCTGGGCGCCGCGCTCCATGCGGACGCTGACCTTCTCGTCGTCGACCTGCATGTGCTTCGAGATGGCGCGCAGGATCTCGTCGCGCAGCTTGGTGACGAGGTCGGAGTCGCCGACGGCGGCCCGCTCATGCGCCAGTAGGACCTGCAATCGCTCGCGAGCGGCAGGAGCCGACGGCGTGCGGGAGAAAAGACGAAGCAGATTCATGCCGCTTTCCTTCCGAAGAACTTGCCGAAGAAGCCACGCCGCTCACCCGGAACCGCGACGGGAAGCGCCTCGCCCTTGAGCCGGCGCACGGCGTCGAAATAGGCGACCGCCGGGGCGCAGCGATCATCGGCCAGAGTGACCGGCGATCCCAGATTGGAGGCGCGCAGCACATCCATGCTCTCGGGGATGATGCCGAGCAGCGGGATCGACAGGATTTCGAGGACGTCATCGACCTTCAGCATGTCGCCGCGCTCGGCCCGGGCAGGATCGTAGCGGGTGAGCAGCAGATGTTTCTCGACACGCTCGCCATTCTCGGCCTTGAGCGTTTTGGAATCGAGCAGGCCGATGATACGGTCGGAATCGCGGACTGAAGAGACTTCCGGATTGGTGACGACGATGGCGACGTCCGCATGGCGCATGGCGAGCGTCGCGCCGCGCTCGATGCCGGCCGGGCTGTCGCAGATGACCCAGTCGAACGAGGTCTTGAGCGCGCCGATGACCGCCGCCACGCCCTCGGCCGTCAGGTTGTCCTTGTCGCGGGTCTGCGAGGCCGGCAGCAGGTAGAGCGTCTCCAGCCGCTTGTCGCGGATCAGCGCCTGGGTGAGCTTGGCCTCACCCTGAATGACGTTGACGAGGTCGTAGACCACGCGCCGCTCGGCCCCCATGACCAGATCGAGATTGCGCAGGCCGACGTCGAAATCGACGACCACGACCTTCTCGCCGCCCTGCGCGAGCGCAGCGCCCAGTGCGGCGGAGGAGGTCGTCTTGCCGACGCCGCCCTTGCCGGATGTGACCACGATGACCTTGCCCATTGACCGCTCCTTTGAATGATGACGCCGTCGGCTCAGGCGAGCGCGCCGACCTTGAACGTTTCGCCTTCGAGCCAGATCTGCACGGCCTTGCCGCGATATTCCGGTTCCATGTCCTCGGCCGTCTTGTAGTAGCCGTCGATCGCGACCAGCTCGGCTTCGAGCCTGCGGCAGAAGATGCGCGCCTCGCCGTTGCCCATCGTGCCGGCCATCGCCCGCCCGCGCAGGGTGCCGTAGATATGGACCGATCCGCCCGCGACGACCTCCGCGCCCGAGGCGACCGAGCCGATCACGGTGATGTCGCCTTCGAGGAAGACCAGCGACTGCCCCGAGCGCACCGGCTGAGTGACGATCATCGAAGGCACGGCCTTCGGCGGGGACGTCAGCACGGGCTCGACGGCTTCGACGACCTCGGTCTTGGTGTTCTCCGGCGCGGCCGGAGGTTCGATATCAGCAGTTGGGCGGCCATCGGCCATCGCCGGCGGCAAGTCCGAGCCGAGCAACGCCGGGGAAGCGCCCTCGATCCCCATGATCCGGACCTGCCGGGCGCCGAGCTTGCCGACGAAATCGCGCAGCTCCGCCCGGTCGATGTCGAGCCCCGTGACATCGAGCACGACGGGGCGCCGCAGAAAGAAGCCGGCGGAGCGCGACGCCAGATCGTCGAGCCGCACCAGCCAGTCCTCGAAGGGCAGCTCCGGGGTCAGCGTGAGCGCGAGATAGGACCGCCCCTTGAGGCGGATGGGCCGGGGTTGAGTTAACACGTCGGTTATCTTGGTAAATTTTCGGTTGCTTCGGTGTATCGACGGAATGGTTAACAGATCGTAAATCGTCTGCGTCTGGCAGCATCAGGCCCTCCCAAAGAGGTCCCGACACGTCGCATGGCGAGGCGGTCGCCCGAGCCGCATCGAGGTCATCGACCGGGTCGTCGACCCGCAGAAGCGGCGCGCGAGCTGAGAGACCGTTGTACGTTTCCGCAACGAGCGCGATTCGCTACTGCGCCTTCAGCTTTCGATAGCTTCGCGTCTCCCGCGTGACCCAGCTGCGGAAGGCCACGACGCTTGGCAGCTGCGCCTTCCGTTCCGGATACACCGCGTAATAGGAGTCCCCCGACAAAATTGGCGGCCCAAACGGCATATGGAGCTCGTTTCGGGCGAGTTCCGCCTCAACGTAGCAAACAGGCACGATGGCGATGCCTATGCCCTGGACCGCGGCGTTGATGAGCATCTCGGTGTGCGCAAACCGGGTTCCCTGAATTCGCCCCTGGTAATTGAGCCCGGAAAGCCTCAACCAATGCAGCCACATGCTGGGGCGGCTGGCGTTCTGCAGCATGGGAAATTTCGCGAAATCCGCGTTTTC
>JARYGW010000447.1:0-3760 GCA_033792295.1 Allobosea sp. | reverse complement strand
GACGCCATAGCGGATCGCCTTCTTGTTCGGCAGGACGAGATAGAGGAACTTCTCCTTGGTATCGATATAGATCGTGCCCGGCGGCTGGCCGGTCGGATCGCTGATCT
This sequence comes from Allobosea sp., assembly GCA_033792295.1. Classification (GTDB taxonomy): domain Bacteria; phylum Pseudomonadota; class Alphaproteobacteria; order Rhizobiales; family Beijerinckiaceae; genus Allobosea. The sequence continues at coordinate 3,653 of JARYGW010000447.1, read as the reverse complement.
CATAGGGAAGATAGGGGAGATAGGTATCGAACTTCGGAACCAGCGCGATATATTCGGCATCTCGGGCCGAGAGTTCCGGAGCGGCAACGCTCTTGTACTGGCATGCACCGAGCAGCGCGGACACAGCCAGAGCGACGAAAACGGTCTTTTTCATAGCCTCCACCAGAGCGACCCGAAGGCAGCCTTTATGATGAATCGAACGTTAACGCTTCGTATCGCCGGCAGGGGGCCAGAAGGCTCGGGAGGCGATGATCCTGCGCAGGACTAGGCCCCAAACCCGCATGGCGCAATCTTGTTCCGCAGTTGGACGGGCGCTCGCACCGCAAGCGTGGCAAAGCGGTCACGCTTTTGCTGTTGAATGCCCTCGCGACAGGATGAATCTCCTTTGACGACCTTGCTCATCACCCATCCCGCGGGTCTGCTCCACGCCACGCCCATCGGCCATCCCGAACGCCCCGACCGCCTCCGGGCCGTCGAACGGGCCCTTGAGGAGGAGCGCTTTACGCCGTTGATTCGGGTGGAAGCGCCACTCGGCACGCTCGACCAGGTGACGCTCTGCCATTCGCCGGCCTATGTGCAGACGATTCTCGACGCCTCTCCCGAGGAAGGCCTCGTGCACCTCGACGCCGACACGACGATGTCGCCCGGCACGGTCGAGGCGGCCCTGCGAGGCGTCGGCGGCGCGGTGCTGGCAGTGGACGAAGTGATGACGGGCAAGGCACGCAATGCGTTCAGCGCCATGCGCCCGCCTGGCCATCATGCCGAGCGCGAGCGCGCCATGGGCTTCTGCTTTTTCAACAGTGCAGCCATCGCCGCCCGCCATGCCCAGAAGGCGTATGGCGCCGAGCGCGTGGCCATCGTCGACTGGGACGTACACCACGGCAACGGCACGCAGGATATTTTCTGGGACGATGCGAGCGTGCTCTACGCTTCCACACACGAGGCGCCGCTCTATCCTGGCACAGGCTCTCCCTCCGAACATGGCGCCCACGGCACCATCGTCAACGTCGCGCTAGCGGCCGGTGACGGCCCGGACGAGTTCCGCGACGCTTTCGAAATCGGAATCCTGCCGCGCGTCGCCACGTTCCGTCCCGATCTCGTCATCATCTCGGCCGGCTTCGACGCGCATTGGCGCGATCCCCTCGCCAACATCAATCTACGCGAAGCGGATTTCGCCTGGGCGACCCGAAAGCTCATGGATCTCGCCGACACCCATGCCGCCGGCCGCCTCGTCTCGGTCCTGGAAGGCGGCTACGACCTCGAGGGGCTGGCGAAGTCGACCGCCGCCCATGTCAGCGCACTGATGGGAAGCTGAGCTCCGCTCACTCCAGCGGCTGCGTCTCGGCGATCTCGATGCCGAAGCCGCTCAAACCCACGAAGGAGCGCGGCGAAGACGCAAGGTTGACGATCGAGGCGACGCCGAGATCGCGCAGGATCTGCGCGCCCAGGCCGACCTCCCGCCATTGCTGGCTGCGCAGCGCATCCGAGCCTTCCTCGTCGACGCTTTTGATCGGCACCCCGGCGGTGCCGTCGCGCAGATAGATCAGCACGCCCCGCCCTTCCTCCTGGAAGCGCCGGAGCGCGCATTGGATCGCGCCCGCCCCGCCCAGCACGTCCGACACGACGTCGGCGCGATGCAGCCGGGCCGGCACCTTTTCGCCGTCGCCGAGCTTGCCCATCACGAAGGCGAAATGCTGCGTGTCCTCGAAGGGCGTGACATAGACATGCCCCGTCATCTCGCCGAAGGCGGTCTTGACCGGGAAGGAATGCACGCGCTCGACCAGCTTCTCGCGCGACTGCCGGTAAGCGATCAAATCCGCCACCGTGATCTGCTTGAGGCCGTGCTTCTCGGCGAAGGCCGTGATCTGCGGGCCTTTCATTACCGTGCCGTCGTCATTGGCGAGCTCGCAGATCACGCCGACAGGCGGCAGCTCGGCGAGCTTGCACAGGTCGACGGCCGCCTCGGTATGGCCCGAGCGCATGAGCACGCCGCCATCCTTGGCGATCAGCGGGAAGACATGGCCGGGGCGCACGAAATCGGCCGCGCCCATGTTGCCGTTGGCGAGGGCGCGGACCGTGTTGGTGCGCTGCTCGGCCGAGATGCCGGTGGTGAGCCCGTGCTTGACGTCCACGGTGATGGTGAAGGCGGTGCCGAGCGGGGCATCGTTGGACGAGACCATCGGGTCGAGCCGCAGGCGGCGCGCCTCGCCCGCCGTCAGCGGCGCGCAGACGATGCCGCAGGTGTTGCGGATGATGAAGGCCATCTTTTCCGGCGTGCAGAGCGAGGCTGCGACGATGAGGTCGCCCTCGTTCTCGCGATCGTCGTCGTCCGTGACGATGACGATCTCGCCGCGGGCGAAGGCTTCGATGGTCTCTGCGACATTGTTCGACATGGCAGCCTCGCGCGGCCCTGACAGGCCGAGGAAATCGTTGGGAGTGACGGCACCGCCGGTGGCGGCGGCAATGCGCTCGGCGCTTTCGCGGGAAATCCAGGCAGCCGGATCGTTGCACAGCGCCGTCACGCTGGCCGGCGACAGGCCGGCCTGCTTGGCGAAGGCGCTGCGCGCGATCTTGTTCTGCCGGAGCCAGACGTCGAGCTTCATGCCGAGAAGCTAGTACGGAGAAGCTTCATCCGCAATGAAACAGCGATGCATTTTCAGTATTGCTGAAATGCAAGCCAGCTCATTGACCCGAACGGCTCCCGTCAATGCGGGGGACTCGCGACGCCAGCTCTACTCCTGGAACGGCCAGCGTGGCTCGACGACCCCGACCTGCCCGCGATGGCGCAGATATTGATCTGCCAGCACACAGGCGACCATCGCCTCGCCGACCGGCACGGCGCGGATGCCGACGCAAGGGTCGTGTCGGCCCTTGGTGAATATCTCGGCCTCGCCGCCTGTGCGCGTCACGGTCGCGCGCGTCGCCAGGATCGAGGAGGTCGGCTTCACCGCAAAGCGGGCCACGATCGACTGCCCGGTCGAGATGCCGCCGAGGATGCCGCCCGCATGGTTGGAGAGGAAGAGCGGGTGCCCGTCATTGCCGGTGCGCATCTCGTCGGCATTCTCCTCGCCGGAGAGCTCGGCCGCGCCGAAGCCCTCGCCGATCTCGACGCCCTTCACCGCGTTGATGCTCATCAGCGCCGCGGCGATCTCGGCGTCGAGCTTGCTGTAGATCGGCGCGCCCAGTCCCGGCGGCACGCCTTCCGCCACGATCTCCAGCACGGCGCCGATCGAGGAGCCGGCCTTGCGGATGCCGTCGAGATAGTCGGCGAAGAAGGCGGCGGCCTTCGCATCCGGGCAGAAGAAGGGATTGCGGCCGACCTCCTCCCAGTCCCAGTTGGCACGGTCGATCTTGTGCGGACCGATCTGGACGAGCGCGCCGCGCACGACCATGCCCGGCACGACCTTCCGTGCGATGGCGCCGGCTGCGACCCGCATCGCCGTCTCGCGTGCCGAGGAGCGCCCGCCGCCGCGATAGTCGCGAATGCCGTATTTGACGTCATAGGTGTAGTCGGCGTGGCCGGGCCGGTACTTGTCCTTGATGTCCGAATAATCCTTCGAGCGCTGGTCGACATTGTCGATCATCAGCCCGATCGAGGTGCCCGTCGTCACTTGCACGCCGTCGCTCTCGCGGGCGAAGACGCCGGAGACGAT
>JARYGW010000446.1:0-3764 GCA_033792295.1 Allobosea sp. | reverse complement strand
AGCGTATCATGTCCTTCGTCGTGTCCTACCAGGGTGAGCCCGGAGCCTTCTCCTCGCAGGCGGCTCTCGAGGTGTTTCCGGACTGCGAGCTTCTGCCCTGCGCCACCTTCGAGGACGCGCTCGCGGCCGTCAGCGACGGCAAGGCCCGCTATGGCATGATCCCGATCGACAATTCGATCGCCGGCCGCGTCGCCGATATCCATCACCTGCTGCCGCGCTCGGGGCTGCACATCATCGGCGAGCATTTCCTGCCGATCCGCTTTCACCTGATGGGTGTGGAGGGGGCGACGCTGGCGACGATCCAGGTCGTGCAAAGCCACATCCATGCACTCGGCCAGTGCCGTAAGATCATCCGCAAGCTCGGGCTGAAAGCCGAGGTCGCGGCCGACACGGCCGGCTCCGCCCGGCAGGTCTCCGAGGCCGGAGACGTGACGCGCGCGGCCATCGCCCCGCGTATCGCGGCCGATGTCTACGGCCTCAATATCCTGATGGAGGATATCGAGGATGAGAAGCACAACACCACGCGTTTCGTCGTGCTCTCGAAATATCCGGAGTATGCCCGCCAGGGTGCCGGCAAGACGGTGACGACGCTGATGTTCCGCGTCCGCAACATCCCGGCGGCGCTCTACAAGGCGATGGGCGGCTTCGCCACCAACGGCATCAACATGACGAAGCTGGAGAGCTACATGGTCGACGGCCTGTTCTCGGCGACCGTGTTCTACGCCGATGTGGAGGGGCACCCGGAGGACCCGGCGCTCCGGCGCGCGCTCGACGAGCTCGCCTTCTTTTCCAAGGAGATGAAGATCATGGGCGTTTATCCGGCCAGCGACTTCCGCCTGACGATCGAGGAGCCGGCGGAGTAGCGGGACCAGCGCCGCTATTCACGTCCGGTATGATGTTGATCCCCGCCCTTGAAGCTGTATCGTCGGGCGACGGCGCTTCGAGGGGGGCATGGTTGATCAGCAATCTGTGACTGCGGAGGAGCAGCGGACCGCCACGCTGCGGGCGTTCTTCGCCCGCTACGTGAGCTGGGTAGGTGCCGCTCGCGATCCTCGGATCGAGGAGGCCTTCGCATCCGTTCCGCGCGAGCCTTTCGTCGGGCCGGGACCATGGCAGATCCGCGTCGCCAGCCCGTGGAAACAGGGGCTCGGACGTGTCGGCTATGTCGAGACGCCGGATGCCGATCCCGCCTTTCTCTACCAGGACGTGTTGATCGCGCTCGATCCGGCACGCGGGATCAATATCGGCGAGCCCAGCCTGCATGCGCGCTGCCTCGACTGCGTCGCGGTGCAACCGGGCGAGACGGTTGTCCAGATCGGCGCGGGCAGCGGCTATTATTCGGCTATCCTCGCCACGCTGGTCGGCCCCGAAGGCCACGTCCATGCCTATGAAATCGATCCCGCCCTGGCGGAGCGAGCAGCGGCCAATCTCCAACCCTGGCCGCAGGCGAAGCTGATGGCCCGCTCCGGCACGGCCGACGGCCTGCCGCCGGCCGATGTCGTCTATGTGAACGCCGGGATCAGCCGACCTTCCGCGAATTGGCTGAAGGCATTGCGCCCCGGCGGCCGGCTCCTGTTTCCGCTGCAGGGGGAGCAGCGGCGGGGCGGAATGCTTCTCGTCGAGAAGTCGTGGGATGGAGAGCCGTCGTCCTGGCCCGCACGCTTCATCTCGCCGGCCAGCTTCATTCCTTGCCAGGCGGAGCGGGACGCAGAAATCGAAGGCGATCTCGCGGCCGCCTTCGCACGGGGCGACATCGCGAGCGTGCAGTCGATCCGCTTCGCCGGCGAGCCGGACGAAAGTTGCTGGCTCGCCGGCGGGGGCTGGTGGCTGTCGACCGCGCCCCCATGATCGGCCGGAGCAGGCGAGAAGCGACAGCTGCCGCCTAAGCCGCCCTGACGAAATGCGCCGGTGCACCCTTGCCACGCACCTCTGCCTCCTCGAATTCCGCTTCCGCAATCGCCCGCCCGAGCGCTTCATGCAGTGCCTTGGCGGTTTCGAGCGTCAACTCGATGCCGGCCCGCGCACCGGCGTCGAGCCCGGCGTTGACGAAATCCAGCGTGATGACATCCGCCAGCGGCGCGTGGCGGGCATGATCATAGGCGACGACCGCCTGTGTCAGTGCAAACCAGTCCTCGCCGCGCTTGGCCATGCCTTCGACCGGGACGATCTCGACAATCGACGTGCACATGCTGTGCTCCTCCGATCAGGACAAATGCTTGCCGAAGAACGCGAAGATCTTGTTCCAGGCGTCCATCGTCTGCTCGGGGCGATACATCGGCCGGTGCCAGTAGAAGAAGCCGTGGCCGGCGCCGTCATAGCGGTGGAACTCGTAAGCCTTGCCGTGCTGCTTCAGCTCCGCCTCATGCTGGTTGACCTGCTCGGGGCTCGGCGCGCGGTCTTCATTGCCGAAGATGCCGATGAGTGGGCAGGACAGGTCCTTGGTCAGGGTATTCGGCGAGACCGGCGTCTTGGCGTTCAGATCTTCCGGCGGCATCACCACGCGCCCGCCCCAGAGCTCGACGCAGGCATCGACGTCCTGCTTCTGGCAGGCGTAGAGGAAGGCATGTCGTCCGCCGGAGCAGGAACCGAACAGCGCCACCTTGCCATTGTGCTCCGGCTGGCTGCGCACCCACTTCACCGCGGCCTCGGTATCGCCGGCGACCTGGGCGTCCGGCACGCCGCCTTCGGCGCGCACCCTGGCGGCGACATCGTCCGGATTGCCCGGTCCTGACCGCTCGTAGAGATTGGCGCAGATCGCGATATAGCCGTGATGCGCGAAGCGCCGCGTCGTCTCGATATAGAACTCGCTCCAGCCGGGCAGGTGGTGGACCAGCACCACGGCGGGGAAGGGGCCGGACCCCTCGGGCTTGGCGACATAGGCGGTAATGGGATCGCCTCCGTCGCCGCTGATGGTCACGTTCGCGCAGGTCATGCCGCGGTAGAATGGCATCGCTCGTTCTCCAGCAATATTCGACCGGCGCAGTGAACGCCGGTTTCAAGCCGTCTTCATGACGAGGCTGTGCCGCTCACCAGGGGCGCGGCCCCTCCATCGTCGAGACATGGGCCGAGACGACCTTCCAGCCCAGCTCCGGGAAGCGCACCCAGCTCTGGCTCTGTCGGCCGATCACGTCGCGCCCGCGCACCTTGAATTCCAGGTTCACGGTGGCGAAGTCGCGGCCGAGCGTCAGGATCTCCAGCCGGATCCGCTTCTCCTTGATGCCCGGTCCCGGTGGGCGGGCAACGCGATGGGCGTGGATTTCGGAAAAGCCGTAGCCGTTTTCGCCCAGCGCGTAACGGATGGTGTGCGGGCTGTTCCAGAAGCTGGCATCGAGCACGTCCACGTTCTTGTCGATCAGCGCCTGCTCGTAACGCTCGAAGAGCTCGCTGATCTCGGCGACGACCTCGGGCCGGTTCAGGGTCAGATCGGTCAAGCGGCGTCCTCCAGGGCTTGTGCGACGGCGATCAGGCTGGCGTCGCTGCCGCGCGCGCCGATGATCGACAGACCGACGGGAGCGTCCCCGACAGTCGCGCCCGGCAGGTTGACCTGCGGGTGACCCGCCAGGCCCCCCTGCGCGCAGAGGCAGGTGATGCGATCCCGCATCGGCTGCAGCGCCGGCATTGGCAGGCCACGCAGCGGCGCCGGGAAAGGCGTCGTCGGCAGGCACAGGATCGTCCCGGGCGGGAGCAGGTAACGCAGCCGGGCGCGCGCCTCCTCGCGCATCAGTGCCGCCCAGTTGCGCTCGCCCGCCGTGATCTGCGAGCCG
>JARYGW010000445.1:0-3771 GCA_033792295.1 Allobosea sp. | reverse complement strand
CGTCTCGTCGGTGGACTTCGTCCGCATGAACCAGTGGCTGTGGGCGGTGAGCCCGACGAAAATGGCGAAGAAGAAGATCGATCCGCCGTAGAAGACATTGCGGGCTCCCGCCTTTGTCAGACGTTCGGCCATGCGTTCACCCTTCCGTTGCGAGGGTTTGCGGGTGCGCCGGTGAGGCCGGCGCGCGAAAGCCCGCATGCAGAGGGCAGGGGCAAGCCGGTGATAGCGAGACGGTCCGACTGCTTCTTTGCGTTTAGGCAAGCAGGGATGAAGCGGATTCTCGGGGAGCGCCCTCAGGCGCTGCGATCGGTTTCGGCCGCGGTTGCCAGATTTGTCAGGGCGGGAATGTCGCGCACCAGCAGCGTCCGCCGGCCGCCGGCGAGGAGGCCACGCCGCTCCCAGCGCGTCAGGATGCGCGAGACAGTGAACAGCGTCGTCCCGGTCAACGCAGCGAGATCCTGCTGTGACAGCGGAAAATCGATCCGGATTCCGGCTGCTTCCTTCCGGCCCGCCTGATTGACGAGCCGCAGAAGCGCATGGGCGATGCGTCGAGGGACGTCAAGCGAGGCGATCTCGACGAAACGACCCTGCGCATCGCTCAATTCCTGTTCGAGGAGTTGGGCGAGGCAGGTCATGATCGCCGGCATCTCGCGAACCAGGCTCCGCCAGACCTGCGTGGGCCAAACGGCGAGAACTGCGCCGCACAATGCAGTGGCCGTGGCGCCATGACGGCTCGGCCGCAGGCTCCGTCCGAGTTCGAGAAATTCACCCGGGTGAACAATTCGCAGGATCACCGGGTCACGAGCCCAGCCGGATTGTGTCAGCTTGACCCGCCCCGACAGGACGAGGCAGAGATCGGTTGCCGGTTCACCATGGACGAAGACGGCCTCGTTGGCCTGCAGCGACCGAAGGGAAGCTGCGGCTGCAAGCGCGTGCTGTTCGCTGAAAGGCAAGTCCGCGAAGACAGATAAGCCAAGAAGAAGATCTCGATCGATGCTCATGGCCGCCTGAATCGGTGTGCCTCTGCCCGCCTCCAGGTACGGAGGTGCGGCGCGCGTGAGCCGACGCTGTCTTGCATAGAAGCAAGAGCGAGGCTGCGATGTCAGGATAGGCGGCGCTTGGCGGGGTTCGTTTGCGTTGGCTCAAAGACCGCGACGAAAGGACGTTGTCTCTTTGCCTTCGTGCCTACAAGTCCACTCAAAACCATATTTTACTTCTTTGAAATTAATCTGATGACAGCGCGCAAGGTAAATGTGCGCTCTCGCAGCTTGTCATAAGTGGAGCAGTCGCTTGTCTGTTGCTGATGTTGACGTGATGAACGCTCGCATGGATTGTGAACATGCACCCGTCTTATCCATCGCGAATGGAGCGGCAGAGCAGCAATTTGTGCTCGATGCCAAGGTTGTCGCCGAACGGTTTTCGATCTCCGAAAATCAGCTGCGAGCCTACATGCAGCGCGGCCAATTCCGGAGCCGGGTCGAGAAGGGCGAGGGAGAGGATGCCGGGCGCTGGCGATTGACTCTTCGATGCGGAAACCGGATCTGGCGTGGCGTCTTCGGTGCTGACGGCAAATTATGCGGCGAATCGCTGCGCGTCGCATCAGGGCTTTCCTCTTCGCGACAAGTGGGGCAGTGACCAATGCACTTGGGTCCGGCGCCGGTCACTGAGGCACTCGTCAATGCGAATGACACGTGGTGGGATGATCTCGTGGCGTCGGCTGCCCTGGGACGTGATCAATTGGCGCGTTGCATCGGACCCTGGTGCACGCCCGGGTGTTCAGCACATGGCCAGTGATCGCCATCACTCGATATCGCTGTGACCGGCGGGTTTCCAAATCCGTATCATCACGCGGCTCGTGCTACCCGGTTTCGCTGAGCGAGAGATCCTTGCAACGAAGAGTCGAAGCCTTGGATTGTCGGCTGGAGCCTTGAGCAGGGCGCCACGGAAACCAGTTCGATTCTGCCAGGCCGAAAGCATGTGTGCGTTTGAATCTCCGACGGTGCTCAAGCGTCTGGATTGGTTGACCACTCCGGCGATCATGCGTTTTGCAAGCTTATGCGACATCGAAATATCGGCATTTTCACCTTGGCTCTATTTGAGCCGAAGCAAAGACCACCCACGCTAGCTGGGCTAGCGGGAGACTTGGAGCCCACGGCCGCCGCTGCGGCAGGGCATCTGGCGGGGGACTTGCGTGAGCGCGATACCAGAAAAGATCCAGGCGGACTGGGACCCACGGTCCGATATCGTCCTTTCCGATCAGATTAAGGCCTATGACAAGATGCGCCAGCGCTGCCCCGTGGCATACAGCGACTATCTGGGATGGTCGCTGTTTCGGCACGGGGACGTGGTGCGGGCGCTGGACGATTATCACGTCTTCAGCAGCGCGGTCTCCAGTCATCTGTCGGTGCCGAGCGGCATGGACCCTCCCCGGCATACGGCCTATCGGCGCTTGATCGAGCGCCATTTCGAGCACGGGCGAGTCGAGGCTTTCGAGCCGCGTTGTCGTTCGATCTCAGCCAATCTCGTATCCGGTCTGAAACGGGGTGTGGAGATCGATCTGGTCACGCGACTTGCTCAGCGCTTCGCCATACGCATTCAGTGCGCGTTCCTCGGCTGGCCGGATAGCCTGCATGAGCCACTGCTTGCGTGGGTTCGCAGGAATCATGAGGCCACACTGGCAAAAGATACTGGGGCAATGGCTGCGATCGCCCTTGAATTCGATGGCTATATCGGTGAACTGCTGGAGGCGCGGCGCCAATCGGGCCCCGCTGCTCCGGATGATGTCACCACCAGTCTCCTGCAGGAATGGATAGACGACCGACGTCTATCTCATGACGAGATCGTCAGCATTCTGCGCAACTGGACCGTTGGCGAACTGGGGACTATCACCGCCTGTGTTGGCATCCTCGGACACCATCTCGCTCAAAATCAGGAGTTGCAGCAGAAGCTTCGGGAAGACCTTAGCTTGCTGCCTACAGCGATCGACGAGATTTTGCGGTTGCACCCGCCGCTCATCTCCAACCGCCGGGTGACGACGCGATCGGTGGAGATCGGTGGTCGCAGGATCGCAGCGGGTGAGCGCATCACGCTCATGTGGGCATCGGCCAACCGCGATGAAGCAATCTTTGGCGATCCTGACGAAGTCCGCTTTGATCGCGATCCAGAACGGAACCTCCTCTACGGCCGCGGCATTCATGTCTGCCCGGGTGCGCAATTGGCACGGCTGGAGCTGCGTGTCCTGATGGAGGAATTCCTGAAAGGAACCCGGCAGATCGCACCGGTGCCCGCTCAGCAGGCCGTGTGTGCCGTCTACCCCGCCGGCGGGTTCTCCGCGTTGCCTCTGTTCGTGATCTAGGTCGTGAGCAGCGTGACGGCAGCGGATCTTTCTCTCCCGAATGATTGTGAGCCGGTGGCCATGGCCGAAGAGCTCTTGATCCGGAATGTTCGTCGCGGCGGCGGCAGAGCGACCGACATGCTGGTGCGCGACGGAAAGATCGCCGCCGTCGGGGCCGGCGCGGCTTCCGCCGGCGCGACGGTGTTCGACGCCGGTGGCCGGCTGATGATCCCCGGCCTCGTCGAGGCGCACACCCATCTCGACAAGAGCTTCTGGGGCATGGGCTGGCAGCGCCACACGGCCGGGCCGGCCCTGATCGACAAGATCGAGACCGAGCGCCGCAACCGCCGCGAGCTCGGTATCGACGCCAACCGGCAGTCCGGCCGGCTCGTCGCCCAGATGGTCAAGATGGGCACCACCCATATCCGCAGCCATGT
>JARYGW010000444.1:0-3800 GCA_033792295.1 Allobosea sp. | reverse complement strand
GGCCGGGCTGAACTTCTTTCACATAGACCAGGAATTGGATCGAGGCGGTGTAGCTCGCCCCCCGCAACGCGACGAAGGTCCCGCCTGCCGCCACCGCCAGCACGACACAGGCGCAAATCAGCTTCCAGCGACGACGGAAGGTGAGAAATCCGAACGTCGACAATGAATGACGATCATCGATAGAGTCCGACATGGGACTTCCGATCTCCATCCACCAACGGAACGACGGCCGCATCGCGCATCCCATTCGGAAGGACGGGCTTCAGGGGAACACTCGCCTCGGACCGAGGACGATCGAGAATAGGTAGCCGAGCGATTTTCACTGCAGCTTGGCGGAGAGAACCTCGGCGGGTTGAGGAGCTGGCGTATTCGGCGCAGCCAGTTCGACCCTTTCGGAGTCCACGATCCGTGCGGCTCTCATCCAGACGAAAACCCTGTTCCAGACCTCCCAGTTTATTTCTTCCATGATCAATTCGTAGTCCTTCGGGCTGAGATGACGCAGAAGCAGTTCGGCCACCATGCGAGCCCGATCGCCGCCGGCGTTGCCTCGCCGTTCGCCGCCGTTCCCATGCAGCCCGGAGGTGAAGAACGTCGAAGAGAACCCTTCCTGAAGCGGGTGCTCCGTCGTCTCGGCTTTAGCTTTCGTTCGCGTCTCCGAAACCCGCGAATACAGGTCGCTGCGCGACACTCGCTCACCGTTCTCGAGCCGTTTCAGGATCGTGTCGCGGACCGCGGACGGGGTTTTCTTGGACAGATAGACCCGCAGCGTCGATGGAACCATGAGCGCCACGAGCTTTGCATCGATCTCCGTCTCCCGGGCGAGCTTCATCAGGTCCTGAGCGGTCCTGATTTTGAACTCGCACGCTCTTTCGACCCATTTGACGAAGACGCCGTGAGGCAGCTTTTCCTTGATGCGAAGAAGCTCGCGCCCGATCTCGATAGCATGTTCGGTCGCAGCGTGGCGGAGGGCCTTGATCTTCTGCGCCGATTCTTGCAATTCAGCCGCAGATATCTTTGTTTCCGGAGGTCTTTCGTTCGATAACACAACGTCACCCTCACTCGACCCGCAATATTAGACAGTTTACGCCACGTTAACGGCATGCTGAAGCGAGCAAAGGGATTCCCGCCCGCACAGAGGGAGTACCCCTTTTGGGTGACCCGCTTTTGTAACGTCTCCCTCGGACTCCGACGCGGGAAGGGAGGTCGGAGACCCATGGATTCGCCGGTTTTCTGCCCGAGCCAAGGCAGCGAAATGCGGCATGTTCACCATCACCACAGGCGATCAGCATGAACGCAGCCGCAACAGCAAAAGGAGGCTATCGCCCCAGCTACCCAATTCGAGCCTAGCGCACCTTCCCTTGCGGAAGGACAATCAAGGTACCCTAAAACACTGAGCTAAACATCGCATCGGGCCCATGCTTTAGCACTTTGATCTCCCATCGGCTCGGCCTTCCCGAGGTTCGAGCCGCTCTGGATGATGGCCGGGTCGAGCCCCCTCGAGCAGCGCGGCGCTCTTCGTGCCGAGACGCCGGCGACCGGATATCCGGGAGATGGCCGGAAGAGCGCTGTAACGCGATGCCGGACGAGCGGGCCGGCGGCCTGTCTCAAACCAGACGGCCTTCGACGAACCCCGGGGGCGGTTCACGACCAATTTCATCTGTAGCTGTCGAGCACGGCATCAAGCTCCGCCGGAAAGACCACGGCACGCCGTGTCGCCAAGCTCACATTGACGGCAAGCTGCGCCATCGTCGCGGCAACGTAGCCTTGCTCCGAGTGGCGCATTTCGAGCTTCGTCCAAAGCCGTTTGCTGTCGGCTTTTTCGATGGTCAGGCTGATCGTCAGGGGAGCGTCGGCGGTTACCTCTCTGAGATAGTCGATGGCGGCCTTCACGGTGAACAGCCCGAAGCCGAATTTACGCGTATAGGCCTCTCCCAAGCCATGGTCCGCCAGGATGTCATGCCCGAGATCGTCGAAGAGCTTGACGTAATAGGCCATGTTCATGTGGCCGTAGATATCGACCCAGGACGGATCGACCTGCGCGCTCCGGCTGCCGGTGGGCAAGATTGTAATGGCTGTCATGACCTGAGGATAGGCAGCTGCCCATAGGCCAACCAGCAGCAAATTGGCACCCGTCCGGTGCGTTATGCGTTCGCAATCAAGTGCGTGTCCGGGAAAGTCTGAAACAGCCATTTGCGCAGTGAAGCGATCGCGCTCTCGTTCCAACGGCGGGCCTGCGTGATGAAGTAATACCCGCCGAGGCGAATGTTCGAGGGCACGATCTCCGCGAGATCGCCTCGTGCCAAGAGCTCGCTCGCCATCAGATCGCTGACCAGCGCAACCCCCTGCCCGAGGAGCGCCGCCTCCACAGCCAGATGGCCATGCCATAGCCGCGGCCCCCGCAACCGGGGCGTCTCGGCAATGCCCGCGTGATCAAACCAGTTTTCCCATTGCCGCGTCGAGCGTTCATGGATCAGCGGCAGTTCGATCAGGTCCGAGACGCTGGTCGTCTCGGGATGCTGCGCCACGAAGGATGGGCTCGCGACCGCAAGAATCCGGGGGCGGAAGAACATCTCTCCGCGGAGCTCGTCGGGAAAGCTCGGATTTTCCAGATAGTTGATCTCGGCGTCGACATCGCCCTGGCTAAAATCGGGACGCGACGAAATGGGCTGCAGGATGATTTCGCGACCGCCCAGGAACTCCTCGATCTCGCGCAGCCTGGCGAGCAGGCGCCTGGAGGCGAGGCCTGCCATGCAGCAGATGTGGAGCGCGTCGCTGCTGCCGCTCCAGAGCTCGCCCGTCGCATCCGCGATGAGGTCCAGGGCGTGCCGCATCTGGGCGGCGTAGCGCTTGCCCTCGCGCGTCAAAGTCAGGCCGCGTCCGGACTTCTGGACGAGCTTGATGCCGATCGACAATTCAAGGTTCTGGATATGACGCGACACCACGGTATGCGACACGGCGAGTTCGTCGGCCGCGGCCCTGACCGTACCGGTCCGGCCGAACGTCTCGAAGGCACGCAGTGCCAGCAAAGGCGGAAGGCGACGCCGCATCCTGAACTCCCCTGATCGTCGATGGGTGCACCAACCCCGCATGTGCGGGCCACAATTCAGCGTCTGAATCAAGCCTGGGCGGGCTGTCGTCAAGCGCAATCCGTGCGCTCAATGCACCAATATCGCCGTTTCTAACTGCTTGTCGGACGAGGCGAACGCCATACGCTCCACGGAACCGAAACAGAGGTCCTTGCGAGTGAACGGCACGTCTACCAAAGCCGCGATCGTCGGTGCATACGAGTCGCCGCGCAGGCAGGCGCCCCGTCTGCATCCCTTCGCTCTGCAGATGGAGTGCATGTCGGGTGCCCTGGCGGATGCCGGCCTGAAGCTGTCGGATGTCGACGGTCTGTGCGTGGCGGCCGGCGACTGGGCCGAGGGCGGTGGCGTCAGCAGCCTGACCGAGTTCGCCGAATATGCCGGCATCAAGCCAACCTATTTCGACAGCACCGATGTCGGCGGCTGTTCCTATATCGTCCATGCCGGCCATGCCGCTGCCGCGATCGCCGCCGGTCTCGCCGAGGTCGTGGTCATCAGCTACGCCGCCTGCCCGCGCTGGTGGCCGCTGGCAACGCCGTCCTTCGATCCCTTCGTCCTGCCCGCCGGCCCCGGCCAGTTCGAATTGCCCTATGCGCCGACCCTGATTTCCGCCTACGCCATGTTCGCCCAGCGCCACATGGCCCTTTTGTATGGACCGGCTGCGTTTCACAACGGGTTCGGCACGGTGACGGAAGTCGCTCATATGTATCCGGCCTA
>JARYGW010000443.1:0-3817 GCA_033792295.1 Allobosea sp. | reverse complement strand
GCCGCCGGCGAGCTTGGCCAGACGCTCCTGGAGCTTCTCACGGTCGTAGTCCGAGGTGGTCTCCTCGATCTGGGCCTTGATCTGGCCGACGCGGGCCTCGATGTCCTTCTTCTTGCCGGCGCCGTCGATGATCGTGGTGTTCTCCTTCTCGATGCGCACGCGCTTGGCGCGGCCGAGCATGTTGAGCGTCACGGTCTCGAGCTTGATGCCGAGGTCTTCCGAGATCATCTGGCCGGCGGTCAGGATCGAGATGTCCTCGAGCATGGCCTTGCGGCGGTCACCGAAGCCCGGAGCCTTGACGGCCGCGACCTTCAGGCCGCCACGGAGCTTGTTGACGACGAGCGTGGCGAGAGCCTCGCCCTCGACGTCCTCGGCGATGATGAGGAGCGGCTTGCCGGTCTGAACGACGGCCTCGAGGATCGGCAGCATCGCCTGGAGCGAGGACAGCTTCTTCTCGAAGACGAGGATGTAGGGGTCGTCGAGCTCGGCGACCATCTTCTCGGAATTGGTGATGAAGTACGGCGAGAGATAGCCGCGATCGAACTGCATGCCCTCGACGACATCGAGCTCGGTCTCGGCGGTCTTGGCCTCCTCGACGGTGATAACACCCTCGTTGCCGACCTTCTGCATGGCCTTCGAGATCATCTCGCCGACCGACGAGTCGCCGTTGGCCGAGATGGTGCCGACCTGCGCGACTTCCGCGTTCGAGGTGACCTTCTTCGAGTTCTTCTTGAGGTCGGCGACGATGGCCTCGACGGCCAGGTCGATGCCGCGCTTAAGGTCCATCGGGTTCATGCCGGCCGCAACCGACTTGGCGCCTTCACGGACGATCGCCTGGGCGAGGACGGTGGCGGTGGTGGTGCCGTCGCCGGCATGGTCGTTCTGGCGCGAAGCGACTTCGCGGACCATCTGGGCGCCCATGTTCTCGAACTTGTCGGAAAGCTCGATCTCCTTGGCGACGGTGACGCCGTCCTTGGTGATGCGGGGAGCGCCGAACGACTTCTCGATCACGACGTTGCGGCCCTTCGGGCCGAGCGTGACCTTCACGGCGTTGGCGAGGACATCCACGCCGCGCAGCATCTTGTCGCGAGCGTCGGTGCCGAACTTGACGTCTTTGGCAGCCATGAGAGCTACTCCTTGGACTGGAACTGGAAAGGTGAGAAGGCGGTCAGCCGGCTATCAGCCGACGACGCCCATGATGTCGGATTCCTTCATGATCAGGAGGTCCTGACCATCGATCTTGACCTCGGTGCCCGACCACTTGCCGAACAGGACGCGGTCGCCCTTCTTGACGTCGAGGGCGACGAGCTTGCCGGCCTCGTCACGCGCGCCAGGGCCGACGGCGACGATTTCGCCCTCCTGGGGCTTTTCCTTGGCGGTCTCGGGGATGATGATGCCACCCTTGGTCTTTTCCTCGCTGTCGAGGCGGCGGACCACGACGCGGTCATGCAAAGGACGGAACTTCATGGTTCTGTCTTCCTCTTGTCATATTCGGTTCGGGCGCCGCTGAAGGGCCCCGGGGTGAGGCTGTTAGCAGTCCTCCCAAGAGAGTGCTAACAGATGTCAGCGCAGATAGGCGTGGGTCTACGGAGAGTCAAGGAAGCAGCGAGCGATAAAGTGAATGCGCCCGCACATGACGTCGCAGCCCTTCGCCTGCCGGCTGCCGAAAAGGCCAGAACACGCTAAGATGGCCATATGACGACATCCGCGACGATCCCCGCTCCCGATCCGCGCCTCGACGACATCGCCCGCTCCTGCGTCGCGCTGCATGTGCGGATGACGGCTCGTGCCGTGACCCGCGCCTATGACGAGGCGATGCGGCCGAGCGGCCTCAAGATCACGCAATTCGTGCTGCTGTCGGCGCTGAGCACGGGGCAGTGGAGGTCGATCACGGAGCTGGCCGAGCGCTTTGCGCTGGAGCGCACTTCGCTGACCCGCAATCTCCAGCTCCTGGCGGCCGAGGGTATGGTCGAGCCCGTCGAATGCCGCGGCCGCGCCGCGATTTATGCGGTGACGGCCAAGGGCAGGGCGGCGATCGAGGCCGCGATCCCGTTCTGGCGAGCGGCGCAGGACAAGATCGAGGGCGGCTTTGGCGAGGAACGCTGGCGGGAGACCCGCGACGGCCTCAAGGCGCTTCGGCGTGCGGCCCGCGAGGCACGCTGAGGGGTCCGCTCGGCTCGCCTCGGGGGACGGTTGACGGGGCTGCGGAAGGCTCTCTATCGTGCAGATACACGATTTTAAGGGGCCGCCATGGATCGGACGTTCGGAGTAGTGTCGCGCGATGTGCTGGTCGCGGGCGACGGCTTGAGCTTCCTGCGGGGCATCATCGACGGCTCGCATCCCGCCCCGCCTTTCGCCGGCACCATGGATTTCGACCTCGTGGAAGCGGATGAAGGCCGCGTCGTCTTTAGTGGCAGGCCCTCGCCGCGCTTCTTCAACCCGCTCGGCACGATCCATGGCGGCTGGACCGCCACCATCCTCGACTCCGCCATGGCCTGCGCGGCTCACTCCACGCTGAAGCCGGGCGAGGGCTACACCACCCTGGAGATGAAGCTGAACTATGTCCGCCCGGTCATGCCGGAAAGTGGCACGGTGCGCTGCGAGGGCCGGCTGATCCATCGCGGCGGCTCGGTCATCACCACCGAGGGGAACCTGGTTGACGAGCGCGGCAAGCTGCTCGCACACGGCACCGAAACCTGCATCGTGCTGCCGAGGAAGAAGACCGAGGCCTGACCGCAGAGAAAGATCGCTACCGCCGGCTGACGGCCACCGCGCCCGCAACGATCAGCAGCGCGCCGGCGTAGGTCGTATAGAGCGGCACCTCGCCAAAGAGATGGAAGCCGAGCAGGCTCGCCCAGATCAGCGCGGTGTATTCGATGGCTGCGAGCTTCGAGGCCGCGGCGCGGGCATAGGCCGAGGTCAGGGTCAGATGGCCGGCGACGCCGAGCGCTCCGGCGCCGAGATAGATCGCGAGATCGGCCATGGTGATCGGCACCAGCACGCTCAGGGCCGGCACGGCCAGGCACAGCGCCGGCCCGACATTCTGGAATGCGACGATCACGGTCGGATGCTCGCGCATCGCGATGCGCCGGAGCAGGATGAGGTTGAAGGCGTAGCTCACCGCCGAGAACAGCGCCGCCGCCACGCCGAGCCCCGCACCACTGACATGCCCCTGCAGGCGCGGCCAGACCATGACCAGCATGCCGGCGAGGCCGAAACCGAGCGCCTGCAGCACGCGCTTGTCGATCTTCTCCCGCAGCAGCAGCCCGCCTAGCAGCGCGACGAAGACCGGGGCGAGGAAAGAGAGCGTCAACGCCTCCGCCAGCGGCAGCACCGAGATCGAGTAGAAGAAGCTGCCGGCTGTGAGCACGACGAGCGGGATGCGGGCGAGGTTGCCGATCAGGCTGTCCCGTGTCGGCCATGCCGGTCGCGCGACGAGGAGCACGGCGAGCGCGCAGAGCCCGCCCATGGCGAAGCGCATGAACAGCGCCAGCGCGAAAGGGTGCTTCTGCATCTGCCCCTTCAGCACGGCATCCATGCCGGTCAGGAGCGCGATGCCGAGCGCGGCGCGCAGCGCTGTCGACCAGTTCATACGGTGGCGCGCAGCGGCTTGCGGAAATGATACTCCCAGGTGGCGGAGACGTCGGCGAGATAGCGTTCGCCCGGCCAGCGCCGGAAGCCGAGCTTCTCGTAGAAGCGGTGGCCACGGGCGAAGCGCGTGTCCGACCACAGCATCATTTCCGCGAAGCCGCCCGTCTCGGCGAAGGTCAGCGCTTCCGCGAACAGCGCCTGCGCCAGACCTGTGCCGCGAAAGGCC
>JARYGW010000442.1:0-3822 GCA_033792295.1 Allobosea sp. | reverse complement strand
GCTGCGCGGTCGCCCGGACGGCCGAGGCCAAGGCGCTGGGCATCCGGATGTGGGGCAGGCGTGAGTTCGCGTGAGCGCCCGGCGATGCTCGACCGCCTGCATTTCGTTGTCGCCGGCCGTTCGTGGCGATCCACCTTCCCTGCCGTTCTCGGAGGAAGGTATCCGCTAGCGGGTCCGGGTTAACCAGAGGCACGCCCCCAGCAGTACATTCAACATGGCGAGGAGCATCAGCGCGCCGTAGGTCCAAGATGCGCCCGCCCTGTCGAAGAGAAAGGCTCCCATTGCCGGCGCCAGCGCCTGAGCGATGAGACTGGGCCGAGCCAGCCTTCCGATCAGGGCCGCGTAACGCTGAGCGCCAAACTGCGTCAGCGGCAGCGTGCCCTTGGCGATCGAGAAAACGCCGTTGCCAGCCCCATAAAGGACGATCGCAGCGCCTATCGGGCCGACGTCAAGCGCCATAAGTCCGAGGCCAATGGCTATCAGTCCGAGGGCCGCACTCATGGTCCAGAGCGGATGATGCCGCCCTCCGCCCGCCATCTCGATCACCCGCCCGCCGACCTGCGCCGGGCCGACGAGCGCGCCAAGAGCCACGGCAGCCGCGAGACCAATTCCTTGCGCCTGGAGGAGCGTCAGCAGATGAACGCCGACGATAGCGCCGATCGCGCCGCCGATGATGACGATCCCGGAGAGAAGCAGGAAAGCGCGACGCTCCGCCGGGAGCAGGCTCGATGCCGTCCCGGAAGTCCCCACTGTCGGCGTCGGCAGTTCCGGCGGAACGCGCGGCAAGATCGTCAACACGAGTGGCAATGAGATCAGAAGCTGGATGGCTGCGTAGACGAAGCAGGTCCCCCGCCAACCGAATTGCTCGACGAGATAGGCCGACAGCGGCCAGCAGACCGTGCTGGCGAAGCCGCCCCAAAGCGTCAGCACGGTGATCGCCGATCGCGCGCTTCCGCCATAGAGGCGTCCGAGTGTCGAGAACGCCGCATCGTACAGTCCAGCGGCCATGCCGGCCCCCAACACGACCCAGCCGAGGACGAATATGGGAAGGTTCGGCGACAGACCGAGAATGAGCTGCCCGGAGGCGATGAGGATGGCGGCAGCGGCCAGGACCGGCCTTCCGCCGGTCTCCCCGATGAGGCGACCGACATAGGGCGCAACGGCTCCGGCCGTGAGCAGGCCGACCGAGAGCGCGCCGACAATCCAAGACAATGGCCATCCGGTGTCGGCAGCGATGGGTGCCGCTAGAACCGCAGGGAGATAGTAGGAGGACCCCCAGGCGAGGATTTGGACCACGCCCAGGGCCGAGATGACCGTCAGACGGTTTCGATCGGTCACGCGACCTCGCCGCAGCAGGAGGAGTTCGTCACGGGTTCCGGGAGCTTGGCGGGGCCGCAACCGCAGCCCTCCTGACCATCGGCCTTCGCACGGGCATCTTCGGCGCAACAGGCAGAAGCGGGTTCGGGAGCGGGACCGCCGCAGCAGCCCGCCGTACCCGCCGGAGCCGTCGTGCACACGCCGGTCTCCGGGAGAACCAGTTTGACGTCGTCCGCTGCCACCATATCGCCCGCGATGGCGGCGACAACCGACCGAACCTGTTCGAAGCCCGTGAGCATCAGGAAGGTGGGCGCACGCCCGTAGCTCTTGATCCCGACCGTGTAGAAGCCTGGCTCGTGATGCGAGAGTTCGCGATGTCCGTGCGGCGGCACCGATCCACAGGAATGCAAGTTCGGGTCGATCATCGGCCCGAGCATGCGGGTGCTCTCGAGCCAGGGATCGAGTTCGACCCGCAGCTCTCGGGTCAGGGTGAGATCCGGGCGCTGTCCCGTGCAGGCGACGATCCGGTCGACGGGACCGACGGTGCGCCCGCCCTCCGGCGTCTCGCCCATGACGAGCAGGCGCCCGCTTTGCTCGCGGATGCCCGCGAGGGCGACGCCGCGGACGAGTTCGACCTGGCCGCTATCGACAACCTGCCGCAGCCGCGTGCCGAGGTCGCCTCGCCCGGCGAGCTGATCGTTCGCGCCGCCGCCGTAGACCCGGGATAGGTCGCGGCCGCGCGTCACCCAGATCGCTTTCGTTGCCGCATCCTGCTCGGCCAGCTCGACAAGGTCGAGCAACACGTTCGCAGCAGAATGCCCGGCCCCGAGCACGAGCGTCGTGCGCCCCGCATAGGTGTCGCGGTCGCGATTGAGCACGTCCGGGATGCCGTAAGCGATCCTGTCCGCAAGCGCTTCCTCGCCATCGGCAGGCATGCCTCCCGCCCCTGCCGGGTTCGGAGTGGTCCAGGTTCCGGAAGCGTCGATGACTGCGCGGGCAAGAACGCGACGCGTACCGCCGTCCCGGTCGCGAATGACGAGTTGGAACGCGTGAAGCTCCCGATCCCGGCTGACCACCTTGTCGATGCCGCGACGACCGATCGCAATGACTTGGGCGCCGTATTTGATGACCCGGGCGAGCTCAACTGTCCCCGCCAAAGGATCGAGGTAGCGATCGATCAGCTCGTGTCCTGTCGGATAGCCCTGCTTGTCCGGCTCCGCCCAACCCGCGGCCTCGAGCAGCTTTCGGCTCGCCGGGTCTACGTTGAACTCCCACGGCGAGAACAGCCGCACATGACCCCAGTCGCGGATGTTGGCGCCGACGGACGCCCCGGCTTCGTAGACCTTCACGGCCATTCGACGAGCGATCAGATTGGCTGCGGCGGCCAGGCCGACGGGGCCGGCACCAATCACTACGACGGGAAGTTCCTGCATGCTATCCTCCGCTACTTCCGGAATGATGGAATTATGTGACAAATGAAAGCGCGCTCAGGCGGCCTGCTCAGACCCTGCCGAGCAACCCTCGTCGATGCAGCATTCGTCGGCCAGGAAGCCGAGCAAGGCGTTCATTGCCGGATAGACTGCGCGGCAGATCAGTGTCGTCGCCTGGCGCTCCTGCGAGACGAGGCCATTTCGGATGAGACGCTGAAGATGATGGGACAGGGTCGAGGCCGGGATGCCGAGACGCTCCTGCACCTGGGCGACCGGAAGACCGACATGCCCGGCCCGGACCAACGCACGATAGATCCGAAGCCGGGTTGGGTTGCCAAGAGCTTCGAGCTGGGCTGCTGCTAATTCGACATTCATGGAAACATGATTTTCATGCCCCCCACCCTCAGTCAAGATAAATTCCACATTCGTCGAATTACCAGTCCCCCGGAGAACGCCGCAGAAGGGATATCGCGAACCCATCGCGAGACTGCGGCCTCATCTGGCTGCATCGGGCTATCTGAGTTCGGCCAAGGATTCGGCGATCTCGGACACGGTTGTCCGCGCCGTCCGCATCACGCCGATCAGGGTTGCCGAGGCAGCGCCGGTCCAGTCGCCATAACCGACTAGCCATAGCTTCGGCTCCTCGATGGCTCGTGTGCCATTCGTTTCCACGAGCCCGTTCTCACCCACAATCCCGAGGGGATCGAGATGGGACAGCGCCGGTCGGAACCCCGTGCACCAGATCACCGCATCGAAGGTAGACTGCCTACCGTCTCCCCAGACCACGCCGCCTTCTGTGAAGCGAACAAACGGCGCGACGGCATGAAGTTCGCCTCGCGCCCGTGCCTCCTTGACTGGTGGCACCATAACGATGTCGCCGAATCCGCCTTGCGGCACGTTGACGGAACGACCTTCCTGCGCGGCCCGCCAACGGGCTGTCGCGCGCTCAAACAGGACGCGTCCGTCCACGTCATCAGGAAGAAATGAAGGAGGCGTCGGTGTCACCCACGTGACGTCGGCGACCATGGATAGCTCCGCCAGGATCTGAGCCCCGGAGTTTCCGCCACCCACGACA
>JARYGW010000441.1:0-3825 GCA_033792295.1 Allobosea sp. | reverse complement strand
ATCGCCGCTATGATTCGGCCTCCGTGGCGCTCGACAAGCAGCTCAAGGAAGAACTTTCAGGCACTGGGATCGAGGTCAGAAGCTCCAACGGCAGCCTGTTGAACGAACCCTGGCGGGTCACGACGCGGACCGGCCAGCCCATGAAGGTGTTCACGCCCTATTGGCGTGCAGCACGCGAGCGGGGCGAGCCGGATGCTCCCGTGCCGGCCCCATCCCGCCTGCAGGCCCCTGTCCTGCCCCCTTCGTTCGGGGCGACTCTGCATCGCCTCGCAGCGCTCGCCCTTGAGCCGACCGAGCCCGATTGGGCCGGTGGGCTGCGCGAAACGTGGACGCCCGGCGAGAGCGGCGCCCGCGAAAGACTCGATGATTTCCTGGACGGTGCACTCAGCGGGTACGCCCTCGGGCGGGACAGACCGGATCGCGCCTCGACCTCGCGGCTCTCTCCGCATCTGCGCTTTGGCGAGATCAGTCCCCGCCAGATCTGGCATGCGCTTGGAACCGCCCGTGAGACGGCTCGGGCCGCTGGCTCGGCCGCCGATTCCGAAAAATTCCTGTCGGAGCTCGGCTGGCGTGAATTCTCCTATCATCTACTTTTCCACAATCCCGGGCTGGGGGTCCGGAACTACGACGAACGCTTCGATCTCTTTCCTTGGCGGCTGGATGCCGAGGCCCAGCATCGCTGGCAGAGCGGCCAAACCGGCGTCCCGATCGTCGATGCCGGCATGCGCGAGCTGTGGGCGACGGGCTGGATGCACAACCGCGTGCGAATGGTCGCGGCATCCTTCCTGACCAAGCACCTTCTCCAGGACTGGCGCACCGGCGAGGCGTGGTTCTGGGATACGTTGGTCGATGCCGACCCCGCCAACAATGCCGCGAGCTGGCAATGGGTGGCTGGTTCCGGGGCGGACGCGGCTCCCTATTTCCGGATCTTCAATCCCGTCACGCAGGGCGAGACCCATGATCCCAGAGGGGATTACATCCGACGCTGGGTGCCGGAACTGGCGAAGCTCCCGGCCAAAGACATCCATCAGCCCTGGAAAGCCTCAGCCAGCGCCCTCGGCGAGGCCGGCATCCGGATCGGCGAGACCTATCCGGCACCAATCGTCGATCTCGCTTTCGGCCGGCAGAGGGCGCTCGCTGCCTTCGAGACGATTCGAAACACCTGAAGCGGCCGGAAGGTGAGAATCAGGATCCTCGCAGGCTTCGGCGCGCGGCCCGGGACATCAGCGCGAAATAGACTCCATAAGGCAGGCTACGGCCGATTCTGAGCAGCCACGCCAAACGGCGCGGAAAGGTGATTTCGAAACCGCTCCTTTCGAATCCATCGACGATTCGACCGGCACTCTCTTCGGCCGACATCAGGAACGGCATGGTAAAACGATTGCGGCGCGTCATCGGCGTATCGACGAAGCCGGGATTGACGACCTGCAACCGGATTCCATGCGCCTCGCAGTCGAAGTGCAGGGATTCGCAGAGGTGAATCGCCGCAGCCTTCGAGGCGCCATAGGCAGCGGTACCCGGCAGCCCACGATAGCCGACCAGTGAGGCGTTGACGGCAATCTGTCCGCGCCGGCGCTTCTGCATCGCATCGAGAATCGCGGACACCCCTTTGACGACTCCCATAAAATTGACCGACATCGTTTGCTCGACGGCATCGAGATCAAGCGGTGAGCCATGGTTGCCGGATGCGATGCCCGCATTAAGAAAAGCGAGCGCGATCGGCCCATGCACCGTCTCGACGGCCGCGACCACGCCGCGCATGGAAGCCATGTCGGTGACATCGCCGGCATGAACGACGATGCGTCCCCGCAGATTTTCCGCCTCGCGGGCAAGGGCCTCGAGCTGCTCGAAGCGGCGCGCGGTCACCGCAACCGTCCAGCCGCGCCGGGCCAGTTCGAGCGCGACCGCAGCCCCGATTCCGGAGCTGGCGCCGGTGACCCAGGCGACGCCGTCCTGCGGTTTCATACGAGGCAAGGCCATGACGGCTCCGAATTGGTCGGGATTGCCATCTAGGCATCGAATCGCGACACCGGAAGCCATCCGGCACACGTCATCCCCGCTATCCCGCCAACGAGGTAGCACCCGCAGAACAATCGGTGCAGTCTGCGCCGGGGACACGCCCTTGGAACGTGCCCTCGGAACACCGCCAGCGAGACCACGAGACAAGGCCGACCGAATTGCTCTTTCGCCAGGACGCCTATCTGAAGAAGACGGCCGCCAAGGTAGAGGCCGTCAACGAGCGCGGCGGCATCATCCTCGACCGGACGATCTTCTATGCGACCGGCGGCGGTCAGCCGGGCGATGCCGGCACGCTGCGCCGCGCCGACGGCAGCGAGATCGCAATCGGCACGACGATCTACGACCCCGAGGACAAGAGCCGCGTCATCCACGTCCCGCTCGAAGGGCAAGCGGCGCTCGCGCCGGGGGAAGCGGTAACGGCGGTCCTGGACTGGGAGAAGCGCTTCAAGCGCATGCGCGTCCACACCGCGCTCCATCTCCTCAGCGTCGTGCTGTCCTATCCCGTCACCGGCGGCTCGATCGGCGACGGCGACGGGCGGCTCGACTTCGACATTCCCGAAGGCGGCCTCGACAAGATCGAGGTGGCGGAAAAGCTCAACGCGCTCGTCGCCCGCAATGCCGAAATCACCGAGCGCTGGATCACCGACGAGGAACTCGACGCCAATCCGGGCCTCGTCAAGACGATGTCGGTGAAGCCGCCGCGCGGCTCCGGCCGGGTCAGGCTGGTCGCCATCGGCGACATCGACCTGCAGCCCTGCGGCGGTACACATGTGCGCAACACGGCCGAGATCGGCCTTGTCGCCGTCACCGACATCGAGAAGAAGGGCAAGCAGAACCGGCGCGTCCGCATCGCGCTGGCCTGAGCCTGAAAACCTGGATATCCCGAGGAAACCCCAATGGCCCGCGAAGACGTTTTCGTTTCGACCGACTGGCTCGCCGAGCGCCTGGACGCGCCGGATATCGTCGTGGTCGACGGTTCCTGGTACCTGCCGGCGCAAGGGCGCGACGGAGCGGCGGAATATGCCGCGCGACGCATCCCGGGCGCGGTGCGTTTCGATCTCGATGAGGTCAAGGACACCCGCTCCTCCCTGCCCCACATGCTGCCGCCGGCCAGCGAGTTCGCCGCGGCCGTCGGTGCGCTCGGCATCGGCGACGGCATGCGCATCGTCGTCTATGACGGGCTCGGGTTCTTCTCGGCTCCGCGCGTGCGCTGGACTTTCAAGGTGTTCGGCGCGCGCGATGTCGTCATCCTGGATGGCGGTTTTCCGAAATGGCTGGCCGAAGGGCGCCCGGTCGAGGAGGACGCTCCGCGGCCGCGCAAGCCCCGCAGCTTCACCGCGCGGCTCGACAATGGCGCGGTCGCCGATGCCGACGACGTCGCGCGCGCCACGGCCTCGAAAACCATCCAGGTCGTCGATGCCCGTGCGGCAGACCGCTTCCGCGGCGAGGCTCCGGAACCCCGCGCGGGACTGAAGTCGGGCCATATTCCGGGCTCGCTCAACCTGCCCTCCTCCCAGCTCGTTTCCGATGGAAGGCTGAAGGCTCCGGAAGAGATCGTCAGATTGTTCCAGGATGCCGGCGTCGATCTCGACAAGCCGTCGATCATGAGCAGCGGTTCGGGCGTTTCGGCGGTGATCCTCTCGACGGCGCTCGAAACCGTCGGCAAGCCGGTCAAGGCCATCTATGACGGCTCCTGGTCGGAATGGGGCGCGGGCGAGCGCCCCGTCGCAACCGGCCCGGCGACGCAGGATTGATTGAACGCGATCCCGAGCCCTCTTCAGGAGCAGGCTCGGGATGCTCCAGCAA
>JARYGW010000440.1:0-3863 GCA_033792295.1 Allobosea sp. | reverse complement strand
CGGCTTCGCCCGCCGCCTTGCGCGGCGCCGCAGCACGCGCGATCCCGAGGACGGGGGTGGTAACTAGTCGCCGATCACGCCGCGCCGGCGCAACAGGATGAGCGTCAGCAGGGCGGCGAAGACGCAGGCAAGCGCGACGTAGATGGCGCCGGCATCGGCCTCGACCCAGGGCAGGCCTTTCACGTTGATACCGAACAGGCCCGTGATGAAGGTCGCCGGCAGGAACAGCGCCGTCAGGATCGAGAGCACGTAGAGCTGCCGGTTGGTGCGGTTGGCCGAGCGGGCGGCGATCTCGTCCTGCAGAAGGCGCGCCCGATCCTGGACCGACTGGACGTCGTGGTGGAGCGTGTCGGTCCGCTGTAGCAGCCGCGCCGCGGTCGCCCTGACGGCATCGGGCGCGCTGCGACCGGACGGCGCCTCGGCGAAGCGGCGGAACAGGACATGCAAGCCGCTGAGCTGGCGATGCTGGCGGACGGCGATGCGACGGATCGCGCCGACACGCTGCGGGCCGTCATGCAGCCGGTCGAGCAGGATCTGGTCCTCGACGCTGTCGGTCTCCTCGATCAGGCGCACGACGCTGTCGGTGAGGTCGTCGATGATGTACTCGATGATCTGCTCGAAGAGTGCGCTTGGATTTTCCGCCGGTTCGCCGCGGTTGAGAGCTTCCGCCGTCATCCGGATCGAATGCAGCGCCTCGCGCCGGCCGGTGAGCAGGAATTTCTCGCCGACGATCCAGCGCAGGGCGCCGACACTGTCGGATTTCTCGCCGATGCTGCGGATCAGGTCGTGCGACACGCCCCAGGCAAGCTGGGCCGAATGGTCGAGGCGCTGGTGTGCTTCCTGCGAGAGGAAGACCTCTTGCGCCGCATCCGGCAGGGCCTGCTCGCCGACCCAGCTCTGCGCACGGGTGTGGACGAGGTCCAGGTGCAGCCAGACGAAGCCCTCGCTCGGTGCGAGATCAGGCATCGTCTCGCGCGGAAACAGGGTGGGATGGCCGTCCTCGTCGAAACGATAGGCCCAGATGACACCGGATTGGGACTGCAGATCGGTCGGCATCGTCGTTCGTCTCGATCGCTGGCAGGGCGGGCCGGCACAGGGCTCCGCCGATATGACGATGACGTGACAGCCAGCTTCGTTTCGGTCAGTTGCGCCTGACCGAGCCGGTGCTACCGACATCGCGATTGTCGGCAGTGTGCGAGGGAATCCGTCCGGGCGGAACGAATCGCAGCCGGGTGCCGCCGGCGGCCTTTGGTGCACGCAGGCCCGCTGGCGTCGGGGGCGGCGTGCGGATCGCGACTTTCGGTTCGCCGCCGCGCCATTTCCGGGCGCCGATGTCGAAATGGCCCTGGCGCCAGGCCTCGAACTCCCGTTCGCTGCCGAAGAAGGCGTTGCGATCGACATGGCCCACGATGCCGGGGACGCGCCCCGTGGTGGTGAACTGCCAGAACTCCCAGCGGTCGCGTGCATAGCGCTTGGCGAGGGGGGCGGCGGTCGAGCGCAGCCAGTAGGGATGGTCGTTGAACGCCCCCTCCAGCACGTCTTCGTGGAAATTGATGTCGGTGTAGATGATCGGCTTCTTGCCGGTGTGCTCGCGCAGGGCCGCCATCATTATCCGGATCTTCTCCAGCGCATCTTCGCGCGAGACCCGGCGGGTGCATTGCGAATCGTTCTGCCACTCGACGTCGAGCACCGGCGGCAGGGCGTCGGGGTCGCGCGGGATGTGTTTCTTGATCCAGCGCACCTGATCCTTGGCCGGGCGGCACCACCAGACGAAATGATAGGCGCCCCGCGGAATGCCGTGCTTCTTGGCTTCGGCCCAGTTGCGCTTGAAGTTGGGGTCGACATGGTCGCCGCCTTCGGTCGCCTTGATGAAGGCGAAGCGTGTGCCGGCATCCTTGACCTTCGCCCAGTCGATATCGCCCTGCCAGCGCGAGACGTCGATGCCCTGAATGGCCTTGCGGCGGGCATCGCGCACGCCGTGATGCGGCGCGCTGTCGCCCTTCTTCGGATAGAAGGCGAGGGCCGGCCCGGCCAGACAGGCGAGACTGGCCAGAAAGGCGAGGGCCCCGAGATAGGTTCTGCCGTGGGTCAGCTTGCGCGCCGGCATGTGTTTCTCCCGCATCACAGGTCCAGATGCGGAGAGCGTGGTTAAGCGCCGGTTAGAATTGCGCGGCAGTCGAGGGATGTTTTTCAGCCTTGGTTAACCGGCTGAACGTGGGCAGCCCAGCAGGCGGGTCGTGGCGTCCGCCAAACTGTCGTCAAACACCCTCAGTCCGAGATGGTCTGGTCGCCCAGGGGCTGGAAAGCCGAGGCCATGGGCGGCACGCTGCCGGGCAGGCGCGCCACCGGCATGTCTTCCATGTCCTGATCCGGGGTCGGAGCGGGGGCCGGCATCGGCGAGGGCGCCACGGGCCGGTCGGGGCCGGGGCTCGGCTGCGACGGTATGGGCCGGCGCTTCTCCCAGCGGCGGGTGGCGATGTCGTACTCGCCCTGCAGCCAGCCGACGAACTGCCCCTCATTGCCGAAGAAGGCATTGCGGTCGACATCGCCGCGGATGCCGGGAACCCGGGCCGTGGTGGTGAACTGCCAGATCGCCCAGGGGCGGCTGGCATAGCGCGTCTCGGGCTTCGCTGCGGTCGAGCGGATCCAGTAGGGGTAGTCGTTGAACTGCCCTTCCAGCACTTCCCGGTGGAAGGTGATGTCGGTGTAGATCACCGGCCGCTTGCCGGTGAGCTGTTCGAGCTCGGTCAGCATCAGCTGGATCTTCTCCAGCGCCAATTCGCGGCTGACCTTCTGCGGGCAGGTCTTCGAATGACCGTTCCATTCGACGTCGAGCACTGGCGGCAACGCGTCGGGATCGTTCGGGATCTGCTGCTTGAACCAAAGCGCCTGTTCATGGGCCGGCCGGCACCAATAGACGAAATGGTAGGCGCCGCGCTTGAGGCCGGCGCGGCGCGCGCCTTCCCAGTTGCGCTGGAAGGCGGGGTCGACATGGTCGCCGCCTTCCGTCGCCTTCATGTAGACGAAGCGGATGCCGGAGGCCTTCACCTTGGCCCAGTCGATGTCGCCTTGCCAGCGCGAGACGTCGATGCCGTGGACCGCGTAGCTGTGCGCTTCGGCGACGCCGGGGTGCGGTCGCCGGTCGCCGGCGGTGTCGATGGCCACGCAGCCGCCGAGGGCCGCAAGGGCGGCGGCAGCCAGAAAGGGCAGAAGGCGGATGCGTGACATGCGCGGAGGTGTTCTCGAAGATCGGACGAGACAAGTTGATCGCCGATTTACGTTACCAAAGTTCTGACGCCTGTCAGCCCGGATCGGTGCAGTTCGGAGCAACTGTCCTGGGGA
This sequence comes from Allobosea sp., assembly GCA_033792295.1. Lineage (GTDB taxonomy): Bacteria > Pseudomonadota > Alphaproteobacteria > Rhizobiales > Beijerinckiaceae > Allobosea. The sequence continues at coordinate 521 of JARYGW010000440.1, read as the reverse complement.
AGCCGGAAACGAGAACGGCGACCCTCATGGGTCGCCGTTCTCTGGACCATCGTCCGAATATGGTGCGGTCGAGAGGACTCGAACCTCCACGGGTCTCCCCGCTACCACCTCAAGGTAGTGCGTCTACCAGTTCCGCCACGACCGCAGCTCTGTTCCGGTTGCGGGCGGTGCATCCGGTGAGCGGCGCCGATCTAGCAAATCGAATCCGCCGCCACAAGAGTGTCATTGTGGAAAAGAGCAGCCTTTCGTCTTTTCCTTGAAAAACAGGCTCAGGCAGCCTCCGCGACGCTCTCGAGCGTGTAAACCGTGGGGCGCTTCAGCATCTGCGTGATCTCGACGGAGATGCGCGCGCCGCTGACGACGACGATTCCCTTGGCGAAGGGATGGTTGTTCGCGAGAATCTGGACTTCGTCGGTCTCGCTGGCGTTGAGCTCGATGATGGCGCCGCGGCCGAGTCGCAGCAGCTTGTAGATCGGCATCCGGGTCTGCCCCAGCACGACGGTGAGCTCGACAGGAACGAG
>JARYGW010000043.1:18600-20462 GCA_033792295.1 Allobosea sp. | reverse complement strand
AACGGGGTGGGGTTGGCTGTCGACGGCGGCTTCTCGGCCATCTGAATTCGCACCGGATCGCGGGAAGCAGCTGACCGGCGGCAACCAGCGCGTCCATGGTGAAACGACTTCCGCGCTGAACGGTCGGCCCGGCCGCGCGGAAGTCGTTCACGGCAGGACGTCCACGCGAAGGTCGCCACACAGCGGAACGAATACCCGGCGCCGTTGAAGGCCGGGGAAACAATATCAACACGGATCGGAGAAGCATTATGAGCTACGCGATTGTAGGATTCGGTAAGATAGGCCAGGCCCTCGCCCACGCCTTCGCCCGTAAAAACATCGACGTGACCGTCGCGAGCCGCCGGCCGCCCGAGGCGTTGGCGCCGCAGGCTCGGGCGATTGGACCCACGGTCGTCGCCAAGTCGCTGCGGGATGCACTCGAGGCCGACACAATCATCTTGGCGGTCCCGTTCAGGGAACATCGCGAGGTTGCGAAGGCCCTGCCGAGCTGGAAAGGCAAGACGATCATCGACGCGATGAACGCGTTAGTTCCCCTTGAGGAACTGGACGGCCTCCCGTCCTCCGCCTTCGTTGCGAAGGCGTTCACCGGCGCTAAGCTCGTGAAAGGTTTCAATCACCTGGTTGCTGCCACCCTGGCTGCCGATCCGATCGTTGAGGGCGGCCATCGGGTCATCTTTCTGTCGAGTGACGACGAGCACGCGATCGCTCCCGTGGCGGCCTTGGCCAAACAACTCGGGTTCGCACCCGTCAAGCTGGGAAAGTTCAACGAGGGTGGCGCGCTGGTGCACGCACGCGGCCGCACTTGGGGTCAGCTGATCTTCCAGGACCTGTTCAAGAAGGAGCAGTAACGGATTTACTATTGATCGTCGAGCGCGAGCGGGCGCCGGCAGCTCCGGGGTCCGCAATTTTTTCTTCACGAGCGCCTGATCGAGGATCATGGGGCAGCCGAGGACATCCCCGCGGATCGGCTGCACAGCGCCGCTTTGATGCAGCTGCGCGCGCGCTCGGTTTGCTACAAGGGTCGCATCGATGAGGGCGCTCGCACTCTACGATGGCATTCTTGATCTTGGGCTCGTTGCAGCGGCCAAGCGCTAGAAATCGGGGTGTGCGATCGCAAGGGCGATCGACTTATTCGAAGCGTGCACACTCGACCATATTGCCGCTTGAACGTGCTGCCTGGCAAAAGCTCGGATCCTCCCCGAAGCTTTAGCCAAGCGATTTGACGCAAACGACTTACCGATTGCGCCGATTGATCCGGCGTTTACTCGGATACGCACGCCCACTTCTGTGAATCTGCTCTGACGCTCTGCAACGCCGAGGGAATATGCCCATAGGTAAGCCAAGACAACGAAACTAACTCCGAAAATGTGGCGAACGGAACCTGGATAACGCGGATCACCTTCCCGCTACCTCTCGCACCTCACTGTGCGGGGAGAGCCGGCGCCCAGTCCGACGGCGGCCCATCCAATCGCTTTAGTTGCTCCTATCGCCACTCAATTCAATATAACCGCCAGGATAAGTGCTGCCGAGGCGAAGAGCATTCCTGTCGCAATCACCCGACCAAACGAGAAATTGCCGCTTCCGAACCGAGTTCGCCCGTCCTGGTAATCGATCGTCGACATCACGCCGCCTCGCCGTCAAGCAGACAATCTGCCGTCGCCGGTGCCGTCCGGGCGCAATTCATTGCTGGGGCGAGGAGGAGGATCGAGAGCCACGAGCGCATCCATCACCTCGTCGAACGTCACTGGGTCAGTTGCGAAAGGCGGGTGGCGCAGCGCGGGGCAGGACTCAACGACACATGCGTCGGACGCCCAGGATGAAAGAAGCGCGCGCTTCTCGGCAAGGCTCAGATGTCTATCCCG
>JARYGW010000043.1:0-18590 GCA_033792295.1 Allobosea sp. | reverse complement strand
GTCCGCGGGGCGTTCGTAGAACCGGTCGGGATGCAAGAGCCGATCGATCGGCTCATCGCGAAACGGGGTATTCGTGAAAGCGGTGGCATTCGCTGGCTGCTTCATGATGCGCTCTCCAGTTCTCTCCTTTCCTACCGCGAAGAGCAGTCGCGAAAATATTTGGTTCGCCCGGCTAGCAGTTCAAGGCCATCAACGGCTCGGTTCGTTGTCTTGTCCGGTCAGAGCGGCGACCTAAATAATCCGCCGTTTGAGACGCCTGGAGACGGGGATGGACGCCGCCATTCGGTGTTTGGAGACCTCGGCTCGCCTATCCCACGTGGCGACTTCGGGAACGATCTAGAAGCGGTCGAAGCCGTCGCAAGGTTTGGAGAGTGATACGCGCACTGAATTCCTCTCCACCCTGTTCCATGTTTTGACTTGCAGCAGTCCCAGGGATGTCCTTGGGTGCGGCCGTTCGGAGTGCGCAATCGTGGATCGAGATCGGCGAGCGGCAGTCCATCGCAGTCCGCTGTCGAGCTTCGTTCTGCTCTATGCGTTGATGTATGGGGCGTTCGGAGTAGCGTCGCCGTTCTGGCCGCGGTTCTTTGAAACGCGTGGGGTCACGCCGCAAGAGCTGGGCTTGCTGCTCGGGGCGGGGACGGCGGTGCGGCTCTTTTCCGGCCCACTGGCAGGCAGGGTGGCGGATCTGCTCGCAGCGCGGCGTGCAGTCCTCGCCGCCTGCACCGGCATGGCGGCGCTGGTTGCGCTCGGCCTGCTGCCGACACAGGGCTTGTGGCTGCTGCTACTGGTGAGCCTATGTCATGCTGCAGCGTTGGCGCCGATCACCACGCTGGCGGATGCGTTGGCGTCGCGCGCCGCAGCTACGTCTGGGTGCGCCGGAGGCAAGAGCTTCGAATACGGCTGGGTGCGCGGCACCGGCTCGGCGGTTTTCATCGTCGGGACGCTCATTGCCGGGCAGGTGGTCGGCGCGGTCGGGCTTACCTCCATTGTCCTGATGCATGCGGGACTGCTCGCTGGCGCGGCTCTGGTCGCGTTGCTTGTCCCCGAGGCGACTTCCACTCGAAACACAATCGCGCAGGAAGAGGGGGCAACCGCCGGAGGTTTCGCGACCCTGCTGCACATTGCGCTGTTCCGCCGGCTGCTGCTGGTGGCGGCGCTGGTGCTCGGCAGCCATGCAATGCACGACGCCTTCGCGGTCATCCGTTGGAATGCGGCGGGCATCGGTCCAGGGGCCGCGAGCGTGTTGTGGTCGTTATCGGTGGCGGCGGAGGTGATCGTGTTCTTCCTGATCGGCCCACCGCTGGTCGCGCGCGCTGGCCCGGCCGCAGCCGCCGCGATCGCCGCGGCAGCGGGCGCGCTCCGCTGGGTCGTCATGGCGCTAACGGCCGATCCGTTGGCGCTCGTGCTAACGCAGCCGCTGCACGGGCTGACCTTCGCGCTACTGCATCTTGCCTGCATGCGGCTGTTGATAGGGACCGTGCCGCCGCAGCTCGCCGCGACTGGGCAGGCGATCTATGCGCTCGCCGCCGGCGCGGCGACGGCGCTGCTGACGCTCGCGGCGGGTGCGCTCTATGCTCGCTTCGGCGCCGCCGCGTTCTTCGCGATGGCGGCGCTCTGCGCCGCCGCGCTGCCGCTGACCTGGGGGCTGCGCACTCGGTCGCGGTAGAGCACTATGGCCAAGAAAGGAACGCTCGGCACATGCGGCGCTGGGGACGCCCAGACAGCAGAAAATGAGAGATACCGTCATTTAGCGGCTTTACGCTGCGCTTCGCCCCTCAGGTTGTCACCAACACGCGGACGGGGCCGGTACGTTCGAGGACCTGCGCGACCACTTGCGAGCCGGAGCGCCGCAGCGCCACAGCCGCTGAGCTGCCGGCGACCGTAAGGTTAGCCAATACGACCTCGTCCAGAAAATGGGGCAACACAGGGTGCTCAAAAACGATCTGGACATGCTCGGTATCGAAGCCAAGGCCAAGGCAGGATTGCAGCATGAACAGGGGCGCGGTCGCCGCCCAGGCTTGCGGTGCGCAGGCGACGGGATAGAACGTCGGGCCCTGAGCGCGCTGCCGCCGAAACCCGCAGAACAACTCCGGCAGGCGACGCAGATCGATATAGGTCGAGGCAGCAAACAGCCCTTCAAAGATGCGCGCAGCCTCGCGGCGGAAGCCGTAGCGGACAAAGCCTGCCGCGATCAGCGCATTGTCATGCGGCCAGACCGAGCCGTTATGATAGCTCATGGGGTTGTAGCGGGCCTCGCCCGAAGCGACCGTGCGCACGCCCCACCCGCAGAAGGAGGCTCCTGCCATCAGGGTTCGCGCGACTGCGAGCGCACGCTCTGGATAGGCAATCCCGGTCGCAAGCGCGTGGCCGGCATTCGACGTGCGGACACGGCATGGCCGCTTGCCGCCGTCGAGCGCCAGCACGTAGGTACCAAGCGTCTCGTCGAAGAAGGCCCTGTCGAATGCCTTCCGCAACGCCTCGGCCCGGCTTTCGTAGCGCGTAGCGCGGGCGACATGGCCCATGCAGCCCGCAATTTCGGCGGCCGCACGCCAGGCGGCATAGACGTAAGCCTGGACTTCGGCCAGGGCGATTGGCCCGCGGGCCAATGTGCCGTCCATGTGGAAGACCGAGTCGTGGCTGTCCTTCCAACCCTGGTTGATCAGGCCTTCGACGGTTTGGCGGCCATATTCGACAAAGCCATCGCCATCGCGATCGCCATAGCGCTCGATCCACGCGAGTGCCGCCTCGATGCTCGGCCAGAGCTGGCGCACCGTGGCGAGATCGCCCGTGCGGCGCAAATAGGCGCCGGCGAGCATGACGAAAAGCGGCGTGGAATCGACGCTGCCGTAGTAGCGGCGAAACGGCACCTCGCCGAGTTCGGCCATTTCGCCGTGGCGAACCTCATGGAGGATCTTACCCGGCTCGGCGTCGGACGCAGGGTCAAGCGCTTTGGCTTGGTTCGCTCCGAGATGGAGAAGCACACCGCGCGCGATGGCGGGGTCGAACCACAGCGTCTGAAGCGCCGTAATCAGCGCATCGCGGCCAAACACCGTGCTAAACCAAGGAATGCCGGCATAGGGATATGATCCCTCGGGCGTGTCCGTGACGAGCATGTAGAGGTCTGAGACGCTTCGGCGCACGCCCTCGTTGAAGATCTCGTTTGATGTCGCGATCGAGGCGGCCTGAGACGCCGAATACCGACGCGCGCGCCGCGCATCTCGCAAGGCGACAAAAAACGCGCGACGGGGCGGATGGTCCATGCCTTCCGAGCCGCAATTGATTTCGGCAAAGAGGGACCGCGCTTCGCCTGGTCGCAGGTCGAAGGTGAACACGGCCCGGTTCCCCGAGAGCTGCGTCGGCGCCGGATCGAAGGTCAGGGTCGTTGTCCGGCGCCTCTTGTCGAGTCCGGTATAGCTGAGGACGACCCGGTCAGACCTCAGCTCTGGGAGATGCCTTTCGCCACGACGCTCGCGCCGTGTTCCGCGCACCTCGAATAGATCCGCAAAATCGGCTTCGAAGGCGATCTCGATCGAAATGCGCCGATGATGTTCGTCGTAGTTCCGCACGACCAGGCGCTCGAAGCAGGTCGCGTTCCAGAGAAAACGAGAGCGCCGCAAATGCACGAGGTCATGCCCAAGTACGAGCCTGTCGCCGTCGTCGTAGATATCTGGATTGGTGAGATCACAGGTGAGCGTGGCATTGTCGTCGCGCAGCGTCGAGGACAATAGCATGGGCCGTCGGCCCTCTACCGTGAGATAGAGATGCGACAGGTGCCGGGTGTCACGGTAGAAAACGCCCTCCGGACTGCCAGGTCCGGAGAGCGCATCGCCATTGTGATCGAACACGGCAAAGGTATCGCCATGCTTCAGCGTGCGCGGCCTGCGCTCCTGCAGCGAGGCGGTGGCCGGAATGAAGAATTGAACCAAAGGCGCCGCTTCAGGTCCCACGGGCGCAGGCGCATGCGGCACAGCTTCGGCGCGGATTGATGGCATCTCCAGATCTGCCCTACGCTACCACCTGCAGGCGAAGCTCGTCGCCACGGCGTCGGCGGATGCGCGCAGCCGCGGCCCGGACTCCCGGCAAGCCGCGATAGATCGCGAGATAATCCTGCGTCATGCGCTCGACCGTGAAACGCTTCTCGAAGGTCGCCCGGACTTTACCACGGTCGAGCTGATCCAGACGAGAGACTGCGTTGGCGGCATCTGTGACGGATTCCACGATGAAGCCGGACATTCCGTCATCGATCACTTCCGGCACCGAACCGCTGCGGAAGGCGATCACAGGCGTGCCGCAGGCCATTGCCTCGATCATGACGAGGCCAAAGGGCTCGGGCCAGTCAATCGGGAACAGCAAGGCGCGGGCATTGCCGAGGAAATCGGCCTTCTGCTCCTCGTCGATCTCGCCGACGAACTCGACATTGGGATGCGAAGCGATCAGCGGCGCGATCGTATCGTCCCAATAGGCTTGATCGACCCTATCGACCTTGGCGGCGATCTTGAGCTTCATCCCGGCATGCGCCGCGATCTCGATGGCTCGGTCCGGGCGCTTCTCCGGCGAGATGCGGCCCAGAAAGGCGAGATAGTCCCCTTTTGGCTTGGCCGTGAGCGGAAGAAGATCGCGTGGCAGGCCGTGCGCGACATTGCCCGCCCAGTTGAGGTGTCGAGGCAGCGGGCGGCGCTGGTCGCGTGAGATCGAGACCAGCGGAATCTCCGGGAAGGCCGTGTAGAGGCACTTTAAATCGGGAAGGTCGAGCCGCCCGTGCAGCGTCGTCACGGTGCGATCGGCAATGTCGCGGATGAGTGGATAATGCAGAAGATCGGTGTGGAAATGGAGGACGTCAAACTCCTCGGCCCGCTGGCGGACCTCGTCGAGCATCATGATGTGGTAGGGCAAGTGATCCTTCACCGCCGGGTTCAACCTCAGCGCCATGTCGGAGCAGCGCACCAGCCGCGCCGCGGTTTTCGAATCGCCGCTGGCAAACAAGGTGACCTCATGGCCCTGTCGGACAAGTTCCTCGGTCAGGTAGGAGACAATGCGCTCGGTGCCGCCATAAAGCCTGGGCGGGCAGCGTTCGGCGAGCGGGGCAATCTGGGCGATTTTCATCAGCAAAACCTCCTCGTGAGAGCGAAGCGTCGACAATGAAAGCGCGCGGCCGCGAGGCCCGCGCGGCTGAACCGCCGTTCCCGAAGGACACGGCAGAGGCAGAATAGAAAATGAGGCCCGGAGCGGCTCCGGGCCTCAAGCCGCAATCAGTAGTCCATGCCGCCAGCCGGAAGCGCGGGGGCCGCTTCCTTCTTCGGCAGCTCGGCGACCATCGCCTCGGTGGTGATCAAGAGGCCCGCGACCGAAGCTGCATCCTGGATTGCCGTGCGCACGACCTTGGTCGGGTCGATGATGCCGGCCTTGACCAGATCGCCATAAGTGCCCGTCTGGGCATCGTAGCCATGGTTGTAATCCGCGGCCTCGAGCAGCTTGCCGATGACGACCGCGCCGTCATCGCCGGCGTTGTCGACGATTTGGCGGGCGGGAGCCGTGATCGCCTTGCGGACGATCTCGATGCCCGTCTTCTGGTCATCGTTGGCCGGCGTCAGGCCCTCCAGTGCCTTGACCGCACGCAACAGGGCGACGCCACCTCCCGGCAGGATGCCCTCTTCCACCGCAGCGCGGGTGGCGTTCAAGGCATCGTCGACGCGATCCTTCTTCTCCTTGACCTCGACTTCGGTTGCGCCACCGACGCGGATGACCGCGACGCCACCGGCGAGTTTGGCCAGGCGCTCCTGCAGCTTCTCACGATCGTAGTCCGAGGTGGTCTCCTCGATCTGCGCCTTGATCTGCGATACCCGCGCCGTGATCTCCTGCTTGGAGCCGGCACCATCGACGATGGTAGTGTTCTCCTTCTCGATGCGCACCTTCTTGGCGCGACCGAGCATCTGCAGCGTGACGTTTTCGAGCTTGATGCCGAGGTCCTCGCTGACGGCGGTGCCGCCGGTCAGGATCGCAATGTCCTCGAGCATGGCCTTGCGGCGGTCGCCGAAGCCAGGCGCCTTGACGGCGGCGATCTTGAGGCCACCACGGAGCTTGTTGACGACGAGCGTGGCGAGCGCCTCGCCCTCGACATCCTCGGCGATGATGAGCAGCGGCTTGCCGGTCTGCACAACAGCCTCCAGCAGCGGCAGCATGCTTTGCAGGCCCGACAGCTTCTTCTCGTGGATCAGGATGTAGGGATCCTCCAGCTCCGCAATCATCTTTTCGGAGTTGGTCACGAAATAGGGCGAGAGATAGCCGCGGTCGAACTGCATGCCCTCGACGACGTCGAGCTCGGTCTCGGCGGTCTTGGCCTCCTCGACGGTGATGACGCCCTCGTTGCCGACCTTCTTCATCGCTTCGGCAATCATCTCGCCGATCGTGCGGTCGCCGTTGGCCGAGATGGTGCCGACCTGCGCGACTTCCTCCGAGCCGGTGATCTTCTTCGAATGCTCGCCGAGCGACTTGGTGACCGCATCGACGGCAAGATCGATGCCGCGCTTCAGGTCCATCGGGTTGATGCCGGCGGCCACAGCCTTGGCGCCTTCACGGACAATCGCTTGGGCCAGAACCGTGGCGGTCGTGGTCCCGTCGCCGGCGGCATCGTTCTGCTTCGACGCCACCTCGCGCACCATCTGGGCGCCCATGTTCTCGAACTTGTCGGCGAGCTCGATCTCCTTGGCGACGGTTACGCCGTCCTTGGTAATGCGCGGGGCGCCGAATGATTTCTCGATCACAACGTTGCGGCCCTTCGGACCCAGCGTGACCTTGACGGCATTCGCCAGCGTATCGACGCCGCGCAGCATCCGCTCGCGCGCGTCCTGCGAAAACTTCACGTCCTTCGCAGCCATGATTCCTCACTCCTTCAGACTTGAGGTTTCAGGTTGATGATATGGGATGAAGGCCCCGTCAGGCGGCCTTCTTGAGGGCGGCGGTTGTCTCGACGACGCCCATGATGTCGGATTCCTTCATGATCAGGAGATCCTGGCCATCGATCTTGACTTCGGTGCCGCTCCATTTGCCGAAGAGCACGCGGTCGCCGACCTTGACGTCGGGCGGCATGAGCTTGCCGGTCTCGTCGCGCGCGCCGGCGCCGACGGCGACGATTTCGCCCTCCTGCGGCTTTTCCTTGGCGGTGTCGGGAATGATGATCCCGCCTTTGGTCTTCTCCTCGGCGTCGATGCGCTTCACGACGACGCGGTCATGCAGTGGCCGAAACTTCATCAGTTCCTCCAGTTTCCAAGTCGGTCACATGTCAAAGCGGGCCGGCCCTGTGCGGGTCTCGCGGCGAGGTTCCGCGCGCCCCTGAGGCGCCGTGCCCGCGCGATGATTTGGGTTGCCCAATTTTTGCCTTCAAGAGGCTGGCAGCACTTTTTTTGATCGAGTGCTAACAGGCTGAAAAGGCAGCATAAACGCAACCTTTCAGCTTGCCAGGGCGTTGGGAATCCGCTGCCATCGGTGCAGTGAAACCAAGGAGCTGAAAGGAATGGCTTCGACAGACTTCGCCCGCCAGATCGCGGGCTATGGATTGACCACCGCCGGCATCCTCTACCGCCTGCCCGACCACCCCTCGATCCTGCAGGAATATATCTGGCAGGACTACGATCTCGCCCCGCGCTTTCCCGAACTCAACAAGTTCCTCGCCTTCTGGCAGGCCAAGCTCGACGGCAAGCTGTTTCGCATCACCGTCGCTCATAAGGACCTGATCGGCCCGGCCGACTTAAGCGCGGTCAGCGGCGAGTTCAGGCTCCAGTGACGTCGATGCGCCGCCGGGCTTGATCCTGCGGGAAAGCCTCCCAAAATCATGGCAGCTGCAGACAGCGACAGCACGCTCGACGCGGCGATCAACCAAACCGGATCCATGTTGCTTCCAGGAGGATATGGCTATGGCAACGTTGGCAATCGCTCCCCACCGAGGGAGGACTGCATGATGACATCGGACGACTTCGAGAGGCCGGTCGTGATCCTGACCGGCCTTGGGCATCCGGCGGCGATCGCGTCCGCCATGGAGGCCTACATGTTTCTGGCCGACTGGCCGGTGAGCAAGCGCGATCCCGTCTACGGCTTCGCGTTCAAGGCCTGCCTGGCAGCGATCCGCGGCGAGATCGAGCCGGATACGGCGCGCGGCCTGTTTGCGTCATGGGCCGAAAAGCATGATCTCCTCGCGCCTGACGTGGCCGCATTCGCGGGAGGTCGCAGGGAAGGCTCACGCGGTCACGCCTGATCAGGAGCCCGGTGCCTTCAAGCGGCACCGGGCGATTTTGAGGCGAAGCGCCATTGCCTACCGTTTCAACGCGCGCTTTGGAGCACCCGTGCTTTCTCGCTCCGACCGCTCGAACAGCGCGATGGTAACGTCGAAAAGTGCTTTTGCGTGCTGCTCTGCGGGCAAGCCCGCATTTGGCACCTCGACCGACAGACTCGCATCGGAAGGAACCACGTCAAGAAGGTCCTGCAGCGGCAGAGCGCCCTGACCGGGCAACAGCCGCCCGCCGCGTGCCTCGGCGACGAGCGCAGCATTGTCGGCTGGGCATCCTGCAACCGCATCGCAGAGCTGAACACTATGGATGAGGTCTTTCGGCACGTTCGCCACATCCGCCGGAACGGCCCCGGAGCGCGACAGGTGCAGCGCGTCGATCAGGATGCCGACATTCGTGCGCAGCGTCGCCTCGGCCGCAGCTACGGCGGCCGTCAGAGTGCCGATCCGGCGCCATGGCATGATTTCGAGATCGACACTCATTCCGAACTCGCCCGCCAAAGCAGCAAGCGCGGTCAGGTTGTCGGTGAAGCGCCCACCGTCCGGATCATCCCCGCAGACGCTCAGGCGGCGAGCGCCGAGCTCGCCAGCGCTTTCCAGGACGGGAAGGAGCCCGGAGACCGCGAACGCTTCGTCGATAACGACGAATTCGATATCGTAGACGGCGACTCCTGCCTGTTGCAGTGCGGCCTTGACCGATCGCATCTCCGCACTGCCGGGGCGCAGCGTGTAGAACGGCGCGCCCTGGAACGCCGGGTGAAGCCGCAAGCCGACAGCTGCGTAGCCGATCTCGCCGGCAAGCTGCACGAATTCGAGCGGTGGCACGTCGATGCAGGAGAAATGCGCGATGCTCAGGGGGCGATGGTCCTCCATCATGGGGCGATCCTGTCAGCGAGGTGACTCGCGAGATTGCTGCCGGTTCGGTGGATATGTTCGCGTAGACGCGCACAGGCGAAATCGGCGTCGCGCGCGGCGGCTCCCTGAGCAATCTCGCTATGCTCCACGCTGACATTGCGATCGCCAGACGTGCGCACGAGAAAGCTGCGACGATAGCGGTCGTTGAGATTGAGAAGCGTTCGGCAGAAGCCGAGCAGCAACGGCATTCCGCAACCGGCCAGCAAAGTGAGGTGGAAGTCGCGGTGGAGCGCCTCCCAGTGCTCCAGCGTTGAGGGGGCTGCTGCATTGCGCTCGGCCGTGTTGAGCCGATGCAGCGCCCGCGTCACATCGCCTTCCCATTCCGGCGGCGCATTGGCGATCGCCTGGCGCAAGGCGAGGGTCTCGAACTCCTCGCGCAATCGCGTGATCTCGCGAAGGTCCGACACCGAAACCGGCGCGACGCGATAGCCGCGATTGTCCTCGAAGGTCACGAGGCCATCCGGGATCAGTCGCGCCAGGGCTTCCCGGAGCGGGCTGAGCGAGACCGAAAAGGCTTGTCGCGCCCGCAGGAGGTTGATTCTCGCGCCGGCCTCGAGCTGTCCCGAGACGATCGCCTCGCGCAAACGCTCCACGAGCTGGCTGGCTATGGTGTTCTTGCCGTCGTCGACGAGCGCCGCCTGCCACGAGCCCGGGGATACCGGGGCATCTGACGCCAATTCCAAAGGCCCTACATTCTTTGGCACGTCGGCAAGCCCCAAAGTTCCAGTCCTTCACTCACCCACCGCTCTAGAATAAACGATTATTATCTGTCGATCTATCCATAATGCCTTGCTCTCAGAGCGGGGAAACTCAAGATTTGCGGCGATCAAAGGTGGCGGCAAGCGCCGAGCTGCGGCCATAATTGACAGATTATCGATTATTTTTGATAAGCTCCTGATTTCGAGGAGAGGTGCGATCATGCTCATAGAGCGGCAGCAGGACGTCACATCGGCGGCGCTGGAGGTCATGGCGCGGACGCGGGAACCGCGGATGCGGGAGATCATGATCTCGCTGGTGAAACACCTGCACGGCTTTGTTCGTGACGTACGCCTCACAGAGGCCGAATTCCGGGACGCCACCGCCATACTGAATGAGATCGGCGCTCTCGCCTCCGACACCCACAACGAATTCGTGCTGATGGCCGGTTCGCTCGGCGTGTCGTCGCTCGTCTGCCTGCTGAACAACGGCGATGGCGGAAACACCGAGACGTCGCAGTCTTTGCTGGGCCCGTTCTGGCGGCTGAATTCGCCGCGCGTCGAGAACGGCGGCAGCATCGTGCGCTCCGATACGCCCGGCGATCCGCTATTCGTCCAGGCACGCGTGGTGGACGGCACGGGACGGCCTATCGAGGGGGCGGAGGTCGATGTCTGGCATGCCTCGCCGGTCGGCCTCTATGAAAACCAGGATCCCGAGCAGGCCGAGATGAACCTGCGCGGCAAGTTCACGACCGATGCCGACGGCCGCTTCTGGTTCAACTCGGTGATGATGGTGGGTTATCCGATCCCGACTAACGGCGTAGTCGGCCGCCTTCTCAAGGCACAGGATCGACATCCGATGCGTCCAGCGCATCTGCATGCCCTGATCTTCAAGCCCGGCTTCAAAGTGCTGATCTCGCAGGTCTATGATCCGAACGACCCGCATATCGAAACCGATGTTCAATTCGGTGTCACGAAGGCGCTGATCGGCGATTTCATTCGTCACGAGGAGCCGCACCCGACGCGGCCGGACGTGCAGGCCCCCTGGTACGCGCTCGACTACACCTACGTCATGGAGCCGGGCGAGGCCGTGCTGCCGCGGCCGCCGATCAAGTAGCTCCACCTGATCATCGGAAGGAACCTTTGCATGCTGACTGAAGAAGACCGCCGCAAGGCTGCGGAAGCCATCCTCAAAGCCGAACGTGAGCGTGTGCCCTGCACGCAGCTGTCACAAACATTCCCCGATATGGAGATCGCCGACGCCTACCGCGTTCAGGATCTCTGGGCAGAGGCGCGGATCGCCAACGGCGCGCGGCTTGCAGGTCACAAGATCGGCCTGACCTCGCGCGCCATGCAGATGGCCTCGAAGATGACCGAGCCGGATTACGGGCGCATCCTCGACGACGCGCTCTATAATGACGGCGCGCAGATCAAGACCGAGGCCTTCATCAAGCCGAGGCTAGAGGTCGAACTCGCCTTCATCATGGGCGAGGACCTTTCCGGCCCCGCCTGCCGCGTTCATGACGTGATGCGCGCGACCGAATTCGTCGTGCCGGCTCTTGAGATCATCGACTATCGCACCGAGGTTCCCCGCGCGATCGTCGACACCATCGCGGACAACGCCGCTTTCGGCGCGATTGTCCTTGGCGGCCGTACGATCAGGCCCTTCGATGTCGATGTCCGCTGGATTGGAGCCACGCTCTCGCAAAATGGCATTATCGAGGAATCGGGTGTTTCGGCCGCGATCATGGGACACCCCGCTGCCGGCATTGCCTGGCTGGTCAACAAACTCCATGATGTCGGCGCCGGTCTGAAGAAGGGACAAGTGGTCCTCGGGGGCTCTTTCACCCGTCCGGTCGACATCAAGAAGGGCGACGTAATTCATGCGGACTACGGGCCGCTCGGCGCCATTGGCGTATCCTTCATCTAGGGGCGCACAATGATTGGTGGTTGTGTGCCTCGCAGCGAGCGTCGCAGGCCATAACGCAACGCCCATTCATCAATGCAAACCGCTCACGAATACGTCGCAATCGGGCAGGGAGTGAATTGGGTTTTAAGCGAGACGCCCGCCGGTGGCGCTGGCGGGCATGGCTCAGCTGAGCTCTGGCTGTCTGTAGTGAAGCAAGACGTTCTGCTTCAGATCCTCCTCGTCGAGCGCCAGAGGCGCAAAGCCGGCGACGAGATAGGCGATTCTCGTCCGCTCCCTTTCTTGTTCCGGCTTGGGGATGGCCATCCTGACCTCGTTCCAGACGGCCTCGAGTGCGGCATAGGCGAGGGCGAGGTCTGCAGGGTCGCTCAACGATGAAAACGGCATGACTCCTTTCCTCTGGATTTGGACCGCAGGAAAAATTTAGGAGCGGGGCAACGGTGCGCAAGAGTGGGGAATCCGATCGAAACAGCCGCCCGCGACCGCAGTTGAATCGCCGGCACTTTCGCGATGCCGTCTGGCAAGATGCAGACCCGATGGCCTAAATCGGCGAGCCGCAGAGGGCTGATAAGCCCACTGTTGAGATCCCGGTCGCCAAGCCGACCCCCTCTAGGTGAGCAGCGACCCGCGGGTGACGCCCCGAGTTCCGCGGCCAGGATCGTCGCAGAAGAAAGGACTGGACTAACGACACTGACGTAGTCCAGCTGGCCCAGCGGCGATGAGCTGGTCGAGGCTGGCGAGGAATGTTTTGAGAACCGGGGACCGATTGTCCGACCGATAGCCGATCGCCAGGTCGATGGTCGGTGGCTTTCCCTTGAGCGGGCGGCTCACCACGGACCATGGAAGCAACGCTTCCACATAGGCCGGCATGAGCGACACGCCGCGGACCGATGACACCAGCGACAGGACCGTCGAGAAGGTCTCGACACGATGGCTCGGCGTGAGGTCCAGGCCCCTGTCCCGCAGATAGTCCTCGACGACCTTCTTCAGCACAATCGCGACATCGGAGAAGCCCACCAGCGTCTCGCCCGCGAGCGCCTGCGGATCGACTGCCTTCTCCGCTGCCAGCGGATGGTCGCTCGGCAGGATGACGACGATCGGCTCCTTCGCGATCACTTCGTAGGTTACGTCCGGCTTCGGCTCGACCCGGAGGAAGCCGAGGTCGATCTCGCCGTTCTGCAGCGCCTGAGCGAGATCCGGCGAGTACAGGCTCGTCACCTTGAACTCGATTTTCGGCAGCTCCGTCCGGAGAATCCGTGTGACGTGGGGGAGCCAGTCGACCTCTTGCCCCGTCAGGAAGCCGACCGAGAAGGCCGCCTTCGCCGGGCGGGCAGCGCGGCGAGCGGCCTGAAGCGCCTCGGCGGCCTCGCCGACCGCGAGGCGCGCATGGGGCAGAAAAGCACGCCCGGCATCGGTCAGTTCGACGCCGCGCGCGCCGCGGATGAAGAGCGGCGCGCCGACCTCGATCTCCAGATCGCGAAGTTGCCGGCTGAGCGATGGCTGAGCGGTGTGCAGCCGCCTTTCGGCCGCGACAGTGACGCTGCCTTCCTCGGCCACGGCGATGAAATACCGAAGATGCCGAAGCTCCATAGGTAACCCATGCCTCTGAGATATGGCAGAGACCTTACAAAGTCTTTCTCACCGTCGCAAGGAAGACCTAACTGTTCAGCCAAGAGAACGCGGCCGCTTGCAGGGCAGCAAAGGCGAATCCGGGTTCCGAAACGCGATTTTCGACAGATTATTCGAGAGTTCGGGAGAGCAGGACATGGAATCCAAAGTCATCTTGATCACCGGAGCCTTGGCCGGCATCGGCCGCGCGACCGCCCTGGCCGCTGCGGGTGAAGGCTACAAAGTGGTGGTTTCCGGCCGCAACGGCCAGACCGGCGCGGCATTGGTCGGGGAGCTGCGCGCCTTGGGCGCGGAGGCCGAATTCATCCAGGCGGATATCCGCAGGGAACCCGAGGTGCAAAGCCTTGTCGACGGCACCGTCGCCCGCTTCGGCCGGCTGGACGTGGCGGTCAACAATGCCGGCACCGAGGGCCAGCCTGGACCGATCACCGCACAGACCGCGGAGAGCTATGCGGCGACCTTCGATACCAATGTGCTCGGCACGGTCCTCGCCCTGAAGCACGAGGCCCGCGTCATGGCCGCCCAGGCGAGCGGCAGCATCGTCAATATCTCGTCCACCTACGGGCATGATGGTGCGGCCAACGCTTCCATGTACGCCGGCAGCAAACACGCGGTCGAGGGCATCACCAAGTCGGTGGCGCTCGAACTGGCGGCTTTCGGCGTGCGCGTCAACGCCGTGGCGCCCGGCCCGACCGAGACGGGGATGCTCGATCGCTTCACCGGGACTGCGGAGAACAAGGCCCGGCTCGCATCGGCTGTGCCCCTGGGGCGCGTCGGCCGGCCCGAGGAGATCGCCCGCGCTATCCTCTTCGTCGCATCCGACGCCGCATCCTTCGTCACCGGCCAGATCCTCTCCGCCGACGGAGGGAAGAGCGCAGGCTGACGGAGCACGCATTTCGACAACTCGGTCACGGCCGGCGCCAATCCACCTCGACCATGGGGGGCCTGCATCATGGCCGCCTGCACAGACGGCGGCGCGGTTTCCGCTGGTCGGATCGGCTCGCCTCTCAGCCTCCAACAGGGGAGATCATCATGACAGCCTGCAACGGAAAGACCGCGCTCGTCACCGGCGCCTCGCGCGGCATCGGCCGCGCCGCCGCCCTCGCACTCGTCAAGGCCGGGGCGCAGGTTCTCGTTCATTACGGCAGCAACGCCACCGAAGCACGGTCTGTCGTCGACCAGATCAAAGCCGCCGGCGGCCGGGCGGAAGCCGTCGGCGCCGATCTGTCGAATCCGGACGGCGCCCACAAGCTCGCCGCCAAGGTGCGAGAGATCGTCGGCGCTCGTCTCGACATCCTGGTCGCCAATGCCGGCATCGCCAGGGCTGCGACGATCGAGGAGACGACGGTGGCGGATTTCGACGCGCTGTTTGCCGTCAACGTACGAGCGCCCTATTTCCTGATGCAGCAGTTGCTTCCAATCTTGAAGGAGGGCTCCAGCGTCGTCTTCACGTCGTCCCTGGCGGCTCACGCCGCAGTCGGAAACCTGTCCGCCTATGCGGCGACCAAGGGCGCGATCGACACGTTGGTCAAGCACTTCGCCGCGACGCTGGGATCCAGCGGCGTGCGGGTGAACGCCGTGGCACCGGGCGTCGTCGAGACCGACATGTCGAACTTCGCCAAGACCGATACCGGCCGCGATTTCACCCTGGGCCTGCAAGCGCTGAAGCGCGTGGCCCAGCCCGACGACATCGCGGGAGCGATTGCCTTCCTCGCCTCCGATGCAGCGCGCTGGGTATCCGGCGACACGCTGCGGGTGGATGGCGGCTCGAAGCTCTGAGTGACCGCCCATCGTGAAACAGGAGACCACCATGACCGAGCGCAGCATCAAGATCCCCGGACCGGCCCATCCGATCACCATCGCGCCGAACCCCGGCCGCGTGGTCGTCATCCTGGGCGGGCGCGTGATCGCGGATACGAGCGAGGCGCTGACTTTGCGCGAGGCGAGCTACCCGCCCGTTCAGTACATCCCGCGGAAGGACGTCGACATGGCGGTTCTGGCCCGCTCCGAAACGACGACCTACTGCCCCTACAAGGGCGAAGCCGCCTATTTCAGCATCCCCGAGGGTGGCCAGCGCTCGGTCGATGCGATCTGGACCTATGAGGCGCCATACGCTGCCGTGGTCGAGATCAAGGATCATCTCGCCTTCTATCCCGACCGCATCGACACAATCGAGCAACACGACGCCTGAGCATCGCTGGGACAGTGCCTGACCTGTGAACCGAAACCACACCGTCGAGATGCTATCGTTCGCGCTCTGCTCGTGACGACATGCCCGCATCGATGACGGATGGTTCGAGACGGCCTTTCGGAATTCGGGGTGGAATCGGGAATGTCAGGTCAGCCTGCGGGCAAATTGTCCGGGGGCGCATCCGTTGTGCCTGCGGAACGCGGTGCTGAACGCACTTGCCGAGTCATATCCGATTTCGTCTGCAATCCTTTCGAGGGACTTTGTTCCCCGCGCCAGGGCATCTTTCGCGATGGCTATCCGCCAGCGGGCCAGATACTCGATCGGCGCGCATCCCAGGGCCTCGCTGAAACGAGCGGAAAACGCCGATCTCGACATGCCCGCAATGTTGGCGAGGTCGGCGACCGTCCAATTGGCGCGAATATCGGCGTGGATCGCTTTCAGGGCACGAGCAAGCGCAGGTTCGTGCAGGCCGCGAAGAAGTCCTGCAGGCACTTGGCGGTCGACACCCTGCCAGCGCAGCGCTTCGACGAGCAGCACCTCCAGCAGGCGGTGAATGACCAGCTCCGTGCCGGGATGGTCGGCCGTGCATTCCTCCGAGAGAAGCTCGATCAGCCGTCTGAATCTCGTCGCGCGACCATCGGATGCAGGGATGAAAATCAGCTTGGGCAACAAGGCCAGAAGGAGCGGGTTGTTGACTCGCTCGAACGTGAAGCTGCCTCCAAGGGCAACGAAGTCCGGCTCGCCATCCTGCTCGCCGTGCCGAACGGCTTCACTGCGAGGAGCGACGAGCTCGCAAGGCACGCCGGCTCCACTGCTCAGCGTAAACGCCGGTGTTTCGGGCAGAAGAAGAAAGTCGCCCCGAGACAGCTGTAGCGGTTCGTATCCATCGATCGCCAACCGAGCTTCGCCTGAAAGGACGATCGTGAAGCCCGGCGCGTCAAAAGCGTCGTAACGCACGCCCCATCGACCTTTGGCCGAAATCGGCTTCGAGATTGCCGTGCTTGGTCGCAGCAGCGAGACGATATCGCTCAGGGGATCCATCTTTGGACGATTGATAACAAATTACGGATTAGAAATTATAGATCGTCCCGGTCGCCTTGTCTACCTGTTCGGCATTCCCGTTCAGGAGACAAACAATGACCAAGACGATCCTCATCACCGGTACCTCGTCGGGCTATGGCAAAGCCATCGCGGAACACTTTCTGGCAAATGGCTGGAATGTCATTGCCACGACGCGGCGCCCCGAGGCGGCGAGCTTCGCTGGCGATCAGAGCCGGCTGCGCGTGCTTCCGCTCGATGTGACGAATGAGGAGAGTATCGCCGAGGCGATCAAAGCCTCCGGTCCGATCGATGTACTGGTCAACAATGCTGGAGTGGGCGGTGTCGGCGCCTTCGAAGTGATGCCGATGTCCCTGGTCAGGGCGCTGATCGAGACGAATACCATCGGCGTGATGGCCATGTGCCAGGCCGTCATCCCCCAGATGCGAGCGCGCCGCTCGGGCATCATCGTCAACGTCACGTCCAGTGCCACGCTCGGCGCTTTCCCGCTCGCGGCCGCGTACACTGCGAGCAAACAGGCGATAGAAGGCTTTACCGGGTCACTCGCCCATGAGCTCGCGTATTTCGATATCGGCACGAAGCTGGTCGAGCCGGGCTACGCACCCACAACGCGGTTCGGCGCGAATGCCATCGTGCCCGTCGAACGACTGCTCCCTGGCGAATATGCCGACTTCGCGAAGCCGATCATGGAGGCCTTCGCCAAGCCCGCGTTGACCACTGCGGAATCGGACGTCGCCAATGCGGTGTGGGCCGCCGTTCATGACAATGAGGGTCGGCTGCGCTTCCCAGCCGGGGCTGACGCCATCGCATTGGCCGGTGTGCGCTGAGCCGTGCTCAGGCCGACGACGAAAGTCGGAGCGCAGCCACCGCTAGCAATGATCGTCGGCGGCGGGCCGAAGCAACAGGCGGAACTCGAAGCTCTTCCTTGCATTATGTGCCACAAGCCAACCTTGATCCCTCGCCCGCAAGCGGCCGTTCGAACCTTGGCGCATGAGCAGGGCTCCGGAAGCGTTAGCCCACGCCATCACCAACCGACCTCGCGTCCATATTCCGCGCGTAGGTGCCTCGAGCCGCGAAGGCAGGGCGGTCATCGCACGAGGAAAAGCCCTGACAAGCAATTCTCGAGCATCACGATATCGCTCAAGCGCCTCCTCATCATTGCGTGAGATCGCGAGGGCAGATGCTCCTGCAGTGCCTGTCGGCGTCGCATCGCTGGCGTTACGTTCCGGTGCTCTGCAGGTTTACCGAGCAAGCCGCATTCCAGGTTCCTGCTTCAACTCTCGGCGCCAGTGCCGGACAAGTCAGGTGCTGGCGCGCGCCGTTGAAGATTCGTCGAACCATGGACATGCTGTCGCGTGAGATTGGTGACGAACAGGAGCTTGGTCGGCAGCAGAAGGAGGCCTGTGAAGAGCGCGACAGGTTGCGGGACGAGCTGGCCACGCTTGCCGAATCTCCCGCGACAATATCTCTGCATCCGAAAGCTCTCGCTCGTTACGAGGAGAAGATTGCGGACCTGCAACGCGCCCTGGGGCGTGGCGAGCGCCTTGGGGAGGGCGATCATGCCAAGGCGCTGCGCGATTTGGTTGAGAGCGTGACGGTCTATCGCGAGGAAAGACGGTCGGAGCGGATCTCAATTATGATCACCGGCCGGCTGTCGTCGATTCTCGCAGAAGGCGCATACTCAGACTGAGTATGCTTTGGAATGGTAGCGGGAGAGGGACTTGAACCCCCGACACGCGGATTATGATTCCGCTGCTCTAACCAGCTGAGCTACCCCGCCACATGTTCCGGCTGTCACCGTCAGCGACCCGTCACAGGGGCGCGATATAGGGGGCGGGGCCGGACCTCGTCAAGCCTTCTGCGGGATTATCCCGCTTGAGACATCTCAGGACGAGA
>JARYGW010000439.1:0-3868 GCA_033792295.1 Allobosea sp. | reverse complement strand
GGCGGCCAGAGGCCAGATATCGACCGTGCCGGGCGCGCTGCGACGCACCGTGTCGTGCGTCTCGGGCCGCGCCGCGCCGTCGAAAACGAGGCCGCGCGCATGTTCCGGCAGCGCGAAGACGGAATCGACCGCCTGCATGATGTCCGGCGCCGAGCGGAAGGAGGTGTTGAGGCTGATCGACTCGAAAGCGAGCTCGGCGGCTGCGACCCGCGTTTCAAGCGCGCGCCGCTCCTCGCCGAAGGCGGCGGGCGCAGCCCCCTGGAAGCCATAGATCGACTGCTTCTCGTCACCGACGACGAAGATGGTGCGCGGCTTCAGCCTGAGATCGCCGCCGCTGACGAACTCCTCGGCGAGCTTGCGCAAAATGGCCCATTGCGCCTCGCCGGTATCCTGCGCCTCGTCGAGCAGAATGTGGTCGATGCCGGCGTCGAGTTTGTAGAGCACCCAGGCTGCCTCGACCCGCTCCAGCAGCGAGCGCGTGCGCGCGATCAGGTCATCATAGTCGAGCAGCGAGCGCAGGCTCTTCTGGCGCTGGTAGGAAGCCAGCATCCGCGTCACCAACAGAGCGAGCGCCGCGCTGCGGTCGCGGATGGCCACCGCGTTCAGTTGCTCGGAAGCGGCCAGCAAGCAATCCGCCAGCGCCTCAAGCGTCGCGAGCAGCGCACCGTCGAAAGCGGAATTGCCCCGCCCGCGCACATTGCTGTTGATCGTCCCGTCCGCGGTGATGAAGCCCCGCCGGCAGAAGGCGACGGGATCGCCATCGTCCTGTCCGGCCAGCAGCGTGCGCAGGGTCGTTGCGAAATCCTGCCGGATCTTGCTGCCACCGCCGAGCGCATCGATCAACGCGGCCAGACCGGGTAACGCTGCCAAATCGGCACGGAACGCAGCCTTGACCGTCTCGGCGTCGAGATCGGGTGCGATACCGAGGAAGGCGGCGATACCGGCGCGCATTTCCTCCGGATCACGGGCGCGACCGTTCTCATCGCTGAACAGGGCGCGTTGGCGCAGGGCCTCCTGCACCATGCTCTCGAAGGAGTCCTGCGCCGCCAGCCTTGCCAGCAGATCGAGCGCCCTGGCCTCCGGCCCCTGCGGATCGGCCGCGACGAAGGCGAGCAATTCGCGGCGTGCCTCGCGCAGCATCTCGGCCTGGGCGAGATCGTCCGCCACCTCGAAGCGCGGCGGCACATTGGCCTCGAAGGGCGCGGCCTGCAGCACACGGGTGCAGAAGGCGTGGATCGTCTCGATCCTGAGACCGCCCGGCGTCTCCAGCGATTCCGCGAAAAGCCGGCGAGCCTTGGCCTGCTCCGCCAGGGTCGGCGCCCGGCCGGTCAGTTGCGTCAGCGCGCGGCGCAAAGCCTCCGCATCGAGCGGAGCCCAGTTGCCCAGCGCCTTGAAGATGCGGTTCGCCATATTGGCGGCCGCAGCCTTGGTATAGGTGATGCAGAGCATGCGGCTGGGCGGGACGCCGTCGAGCAGCAAGCGCAGCACGCGGTTGACCAGCACATGGGTCTTGCCCGAGCCGGCATTGGCCGAAACCCAGGCGGAGAGCCCCGGATCGGCGGCCTTCGCCTGCCTCTGGTTGGTCAGCGGCGGGACGATCCAGCCCAGCTTCACGGCTCGCCCCCGTCGTCACCTTCGGATGCCGCCGACCATTCCTTGACCCGAGCGAGATGGTCATAGGGACTGGCATAGCGGATGTAATCGGGCGCCCGGCGCGAAACGTAGGGCTCGCGGCCGGACCGCAGCGCGTCGAGATGCTTGAGCAGGTTTTCGAGATGGCGGGCGGCGATGTCAGCCAGCGCCTCGCCGTCGAAGTCGAGCGGCTTGTCCTTGGCCCAGCCCCTCGGATCGTGATGCAGCTTCATGTAGAGCAAGGCGGAAACCGGCGTCGGCCCGGCGAGCCCCTTGAAGCCGGCACGAGCCGCGAGCTCCGCCTCCAAGGTGAGCTGCGGCGCAAAGCCTTTCTCGACCTGCGCCTTGCTCGGCGGCGCACCCGTCTTGAAATCGACGATGCGCAGACTCGGCTCGCGGGTGAGCTCGATGCGGTCGGCGCGGCCGTGCAGGCGGAACTCACTGCCATCGGCCAGCTTGAAGCTCGCGCCGGTGCCGAGCTCGACGCCGATGCGGGCGATGTCACCGCGGCGGCGTTCCTCCCAGCGGATGAAGTGGCCGGCCGTCAGCAGGAAGCGCGGCCACCAGAAGGCGCGCACTTCCGGTACGTCGTCATAAGTCTGGAACAGGCGGTTGCCGATGGCGACGACCTGCCCCAGCGCATCGGCGGGCAATTGCTCGGGATAGGTCCTGGTGAAGTCCTCGACGATGCCGTGCAGCAGCTTGCCGCGGTCCTGCGCGGTCGGGTCCTCGATCAGCGCGTCGAGCGCATCGAGCCCCAGGATCTTGCGGGCGTGGATCTGGTAGGGATCGCGATAGAGCGTCTCGACCTCGGTGACGCTGAGCGAGAGCGGCTGCAGCTCGCGCGGCGGACGAGGCGCCGGGCGCCCGACCGGCTTCGCAGCGGCGGGAGCGCTGAGAAGGCCGGCGAGGCCGCGCAGCTTCTCGCCCTCCGCCAGCGCCTTCTGCCAGACGGGAGCCGGCATCACCGCCTGCAGGCGCTGCCAGAAGCGCGAGGCGATGGTTTCCGCCTCACCCGCCTTGCGTGGACGGGTCAACGTGACCGAGCGCGCCATCAGCGCCTGGATGAAATCGTGCGCCGTCTGGCCGATGCGTCGCTCCGGCGGCGGCAGGCCGAGTTCGGCGCGCATCGGCCGGTTGATGAAGGAATCGGTCGTGGTCTGCGGCGGCCAGACAGTTTCGTTCAACCCGCCGAGCACGACATGGTGGGCTTCGAGCAAGCGCGCTTCGAGCAGCCCCCAGATCGCCACGCGCGGATGGGCGGGCGCCTTGCGCGTCACGGCGCGCTCGCCCAGCAATCCGTCGAGGATCGCGACGAAATCCTGCGCCCGGCCGCCCGGCGGCATTACGGTCTCGGCGGCGGTCAGCTCGTCGAACAGACCCGAGAGGGCTTCGCCATCCGGCCCGACGAAGGCGAGCGGCTGCCCTGCCTCGCCGACGCTGAAGGCTGTAACGGCCTCGCGCGCGGCCTTGAAGACCGCCGCCAGCGACGGTTCTTCGAGGAAAAGCGCTTCAAGCAAGGGCGCGCTCGCCCGCTCGATGACGCGGAGCAGCTCTGTTGCGGCGGAACGGTCCTCGATCGTCAGTCGCCCTCGGGGACCGGGCACATGCCGCCCTTCGCGCAATTCGTCCCATTGGTCGAGCGCGACATGCAGGCTCGCGAGCCCCTTGCCGACCGCATTACCGCGCCACACGCCGATTTCCAGTGCCGCCGCGCCACGCTCCACCGCCTCGCGGCTCAAGCCCAACCGGCAGAGGGGATGGGCGAGCAGTGGAACCAGCGAGGCTGGCGTCATCTGCGCCAGCGCGGCATCCAGAACCAGCCGCAGCAGTGAGCCCGCCGGCCAGCGGCCGAGCGGCAGACCGGCGGAATCGTCGACATCGACATCCCAACGCCTGAGTTCCACGGCGACGCGCTCGGCAAGGCCGCGATCCGGCGTCACCAGCGCGGCGTGATGGCCGGGCTGCTCCAAGGCCTCGCGCAAAGCCAATGCGACGACCAGCGCCTCCTCGCGCTCATCCGCCGCCTCGACGATGCGCAGATCGGCGAAGGCCGCTTCGGCAGCCTCGGAGGGAATACGCTGGCCGAGATCCGACCAGAGTTCGGTGACGGAGGCGGGCAGCATCGCCTCGCGAGCGAGATCGGCGCGGGCCGTGCGGGGCGCATCAGGCTTGGCGAGCTCACGAACATCGTCGCGCGTCGCCTGAAGCACCGCCATCAGGTGGTGCAAGGCCG
>JARYGW010000438.1:0-3873 GCA_033792295.1 Allobosea sp. | reverse complement strand
GGCCGAGGCCATCAGCGAGGCCATCGGCGAAAGGCTGCGCGGCTTCGTCGGCGAGCTCGCGGCGGTCCAGAGGGCGCTGGAAGCGATCGACCGGAAGTAAGGCCGCCGGCTTTCTCAGGACGAGGGCGGGTGGGGCTCTTGTTTCGGCATCGGATCTTTCCGAAAAGCCGAATCCACTGTTCGGTCCGATGCTCTCGGCTGCCGTCAGAGCTCCAGCGTCACCGTGACGGGGACATGGTCGGAGGGGCGCTCCCAGCCGCGGGCCTCGCGCAGGAAGGTCAGGTCCCTGAGCGCCGGCTTCAGCGCATCGGACAGCCAGATATGGTCGAGCCGCCGGCCGCGGTCGGAAGCCTGCCAGTCCTGGGCGCGATAGCTCCACCAGGAATAGAGCTTCTCGGGCTCCGGACGCAGCGTGCGCGCCGCATCGGTCCAGCCCAGCTCGCTGCGCAGCTTCTCCAGCGTCGTCGTCTCGATCGGCGTGTGGCTGACGACGTCGAGAAGCTGCTTATGGCTCCAGACATCGTGTTCGTAGGGCGCGATGTTGAGGTCGCCGAGCAGGATCGCGGGCCGGTCGGTCGGCTTCTTCGCCACGCCCCAGGCGCCGATCTCGTCGAGAAAGGCGAGCTTATGGGCGAATTTGTCGTTCTTCTCGGGATCGGGGATGTCGCCGCCGGCCGGGATGTAGAAATTATGGATCGCGATGCCGGCCGCGGGCCCGGCCGCCTTGTCGAGCGTCACCGTCATGTGCCGGGCGTCGTTGCGCCCACACATAGCCATCGCCTCCTTCTCGCTGAAGGGCAGCTTGGAGACGATGGCAACGCCGTTATAGCCCTTCTGGCCGATGAAGGCCTGATGGACATAACCCAATTGCTGGAAGGCCTTGGCCGGGAATTGTTCATCCGGCGTCTTCGTTTCCTGCAGGCAGAGGACGTCAGGCGCATGGCGATTCAGAAATTCGCCAACCATTCCAATGCGTAAGCGGACAGAGTTGATGTTCCAGCTGGTGACGGTGAGCTGCACGGGCGGATTCCGGCGGAAGGAGGCCGGAAACTGGGTTGCCGGAGCGCAAAAGGCAAGCCGTTTTCGGCCAGCCTCCGCTGTTCACAGCGTGCGCTGGTAGTCGATCACGAACTGTTTCGGGTCCGGCCGGCGGCGGGTGTCGAGGTTGTAGAGCGAGATCGAGGTCTCATAGCCCTGCGGGTCGACCACGACCCATTGCCGCAGCTCGTTGGCGATCAGATCGAATTTCAGGGTGATCCTGGAGGTTCCGCCGAGCGTCGAACGGTCCTCCAGTCGCACCGAGAGGATGTCGCCGTCGATGCTGGCGCCGGTGATCGTGCCTTCGCGGGCGAGATCCATGCGCTCGCGCACCAGGAACTTCAGCGGTGTCTGGCCGATCGAATAGACGTCCTGCGTCGCCAGGCGCTTGTCGCGGATGGCGACGGACGTGCCGTCGGCAATGACCTCGATGGTCGCCGGCGGCTCGTATTCGAAGCGCATCTTACCGGGGCGCTGGATATAGCCGCGGCCTTCCAGCCGCCTGCCAGTGGCGGCGAACTGGATGAAATTGCCCTGCAGGGTGGTGAAGCTGTTGAGATAGGTGTTGAGCCTGTCGATCGCCTCTTCCTGCGTGGCGGGCGGTCCAAGCTTGGGCTTGGGGCTGGCTGCGGGCTGAGCGATCTCCTGAGCCGCGGCTGGGGCCGCTGCGGCGGTCGCGGGTGCGGCTTGCGTGGCGGAGGCTTCAGCCACGGCTGTGCGCGACACGCCGAGATTGTCGGGGCGCCGGGGCGGAAGCGGAATCGGGCGTGGAGCGGCCGGCCGCACCAGGACGGGCTTGGGCGGCTGGATCGCGAGCGGCTGCTGGGCTGCGAGCGGGCCGGCTGCGACGGCGCAACCGAATACCGTCGTCGCCAGAGCCGCGATCCGGACCGTGGTCAATCTCTCGAGCAAGTCTGCCCCACTTCTGTGCCGCGGCCATCCCCATGCCGGAGCCTGCAAATGCGTCGTGGCAAGAGGATCGGCCGATGCACGGCCTGCCGAAAGCTCAACGCGCGATACGCCGGCGATGTTGCAGCCACGTCATGGCAATTTGAGGACCGAACCCCGCTCCCGCAAGGGCAGGCTGAATCATTCGTCGTGCTGGCCGCCGCTCTCGACCAGGATCTCGCGCTTGCCGGCGTGGTTTGCGGGTCCGACGATGCCCTCGTTCTCCATGCGCTCCATGATCGAGGCGGCGCGGTTGTAGCCGATCTGCAGGCGGCGCTGGATGTAGGAGGTCGAGGCCTTCTTGTCGCGCAGCACCACGGCCACCGCCTGCTCGTAGGGGTCGTCGCTCTCGGCCGCGCCCATCCCGGTGCGGTCGAACACCGCCCCGTCCTCGCCATCGCCCGCGCCCTCCTCCTCCTCGGAGGTGACGGCGTCGAGATATTGCGGCCGCCCTTGCGTCTTCAGATGCGCCACCACCTTCTCGACCTCGTTGTCCGAGACGAAGGGGCCGTGCACGCGGGTGATCCGCCCGCCGCCCGCCATGTAGAGCATGTCGCCCTGGCCCAGCAGCTGCTCGGCCCCCATCTCGCCCAGGATCGTGCGCGAGTCGATCTTGCTGGTGACCTGGAAGGAGATGCGCGTCGGGAAGTTCGCCTTGATCGTGCCGGTGATGACGTCGACCGAGGGGCGCTGCGTCGCCAGCACGACATGGATGCCGGCGGCTCGCGCCATCTGGGCGAGGCGCTGGATCGTGCCCTCGATCTCCTTGCCGGCGACCATCATCAGGTCGGCCATCTCATCGACGATGACGACGATATAGGGCAGAGGCTCGAGGTCCATGACCTCCTCCTCGTAGATCGCCTCGCCGGAATGCTTGTCGAAGCCGGTCTGGACCGTGCGGGTGATGATCTCGCCCGCCGCCTTGGCCTCGCCGACCCGGGCGTTGAAGCCGTCGATGTTGCGCACCGAGAGCTTCGACATCTTCTTGTAGCGCTCCTCCATCTCGCGCACCGCCCATTTCAGCGCGACCACCGCCTTCTTCGGGTCGGTGACGACGGGGGTGAGCAGATGCGGGATGCCGTCATAGACCGAGAGCTCGAGCATCTTCGGATCGACCATGATCAGCCGGCATTCCTCGGGCTTCAGCCGGTAGAGGATCGACAGGATCATGGTGTTGATCGCGACCGACTTGCCCGAGCCGGTGGTGCCCGCCACCAGGAGGTGCGGCATGCGCGCCAGATCCGCGATCACCGGCTCGCCGCCGATGGTCTTGCCGAGGCACAGCGCCAGCTTGTGCTTGGTCGATTCGAAATCCTGGCTGGCCAGCAGCTCGCGCAGGAACACCGTCTCGCGCTTGTTGTTGGGCAGTTCGATGCCGATCGCATTCTTGCCCTGAACCACCGCAACGCGCGCCGAGATCGCGCTCATCGAACGCGCGATGTCGTCGGCCAGAGAGATGACACGGGAGGATTTCGTGCCCGGAGCAGGCTCCAGCTCATAGAGGGTTACGACCGGCCCGGGGCGGACCTGCGTGATCTCGCCGCGCACGC
This sequence comes from Allobosea sp., assembly GCA_033792295.1. Lineage (GTDB taxonomy): Bacteria > Pseudomonadota > Alphaproteobacteria > Rhizobiales > Beijerinckiaceae > Allobosea. The sequence continues at coordinate 337 of JARYGW010000438.1, read as the reverse complement.
CGAAATCCTCCAGCACGCCTTCGAGCAGCGTGGCGTTCTGCTCCAGCGCGTCGGCCGAGACGGCATTGGCCGGGGCTTTCTTCGGCTCGGCGAGATAGGTCAGCGGCGGCAGCTCGAAGCCCTCGCGATCGAGCAGGGAGGGCTGTGCCTCGCGCTGCATGCGCTTGCCCGGCTTCGGTGCGGCCTGCCGCATGGTCACGCGCGGCGCGTTGAGATCGCGCAGGTCCTGCGGCTCATCGTCCAGGTCGAAGGGCGGGTCGAAATCATCGGGATCGGGCCCAGCAGGCGCCGGGCGCCGCGAGACCGGCAGCGGCTCCGGGTCGAATTCGGGCAGGTT
>JARYGW010000437.1:0-3907 GCA_033792295.1 Allobosea sp. | reverse complement strand
CCAGAGCGCGACGTTCTCCAGCGCCGGCGTGACCATGCCGCGCACAAGGCGGGCAAGGCCGGTCAGGTTCTCGGTCAGCACCGGGTTGCGCTTGTGCGGCATCGCCGAGGAGCCCTTCTGGCCTGGCGAGAAATACTCCTCCGCCTCATAGACCTCGGTGCGCTGCAGATGGCGGATCTCGATGGCGAGCCGCTCGATGCAGGAGGCGACGACACCGAGCGTCGCGAAATACATCGCGTGGCGGTCGCGCGGGATCACCTGCGTCGAGACCGGCTCGGGCGTCAGCCCCATCTTCTGCGCGACATATTCCTCCACCTGCGGATCGATATTGGCGAAGGTGCCGACCGCGCCCGAAATCGCCGCGACCGCGATCTCGGCTCGCGCCGCGACCAGCCGCTCGCGGCAGCGCGAGAACTCGGCATAGGCCTGCGCGAGCTTGAGCCCGAAGGTGACCGGCTCGGCATGGATACCGTGCGAGCGGCCGATGGTCGGGGTCAGCTTGTGCTCGAAGGCCCGGCGCTTGATCGCGGCGAGCAGCGCATCGACATCGGCGATCAGGAGATCGGTGGCGCGGGCGAGCTGGACCGAGAGCGTCGTGTCGAGGATGTCCGAGGAGGTCATGCCCTGGTGGACGAAGCGGGCTTCCGGCCCGACGATCTCGGCCAGATGCGTCAGGAAGGCGATGACATCGTGCTTGGTGACGCGCTCGATCTCGTCGATGCGGGCGACGTCGAACTCGACGTCCTTCGCCTTGGCCCAGATCGTGGCGGCGGCCTCCTTCGGCACCACGCCAAGCTCGGCGAGCTTGTCGGTCGCATGCGCCTCGATCTCGAACCAGATGCGGAACCGGGTCTGCGGCTCCCAGATGGCGACCATCTCGGGGCGGGAATAGCGCGGGATCATCGTCTCGTCCTTGTCACCCAACGAGCCCTCATCCTGAGGAGCGCTTCGAAGGCGTGCAACTCCTCAGGATGAGGGCTGCGGTCTCGTCAAACCCAATCGCCGCGGGCGGCTTCCGCCGCCTTGCGGATCGCGTCGATATTGCCGGCATAGGCCGAAGGGCCGCCCTTGAACACGGCCGAGCCTGCGACCAGCGTATCGGCACCGGCCTTGACGACCAGCGGCGCGGTCTGTGGCGTCACCCCGCCGTCGATCTCGAGCGTGATCGGCCGGTCGCCGATCAGCGCCTTCACCTGCGCGACCTTCTCGACCACCGAATGGATGAAGCTCTGCCCGCCGAAGCCGGGATTGACCGTCATCAGCAGGACGAGATCGACATCCGCGATCAGCGCCTCGACCGCACTCGCTGGCGTACCCGGATTGAGCACGATGCCGGCCTGCTTCCCTTGCGCCTTGATCGCCTGGATCGTCCGGTGCGGATGCGGGCCCGCCTCGACATGGAAGGAGATCAGATCGGCGCCGGCCTTGGCGAAGGCCTCGACATAGGGGTCGACGGGCGCGATCATCAGGTGCACGTCGAAGAATTTCCGGGTGTGCGGACGGATCGCCTTCAGCACATCGGGCCCGAAGGTGATGTTCGGCACGAAATGCCCGTCCATCACGTCGCAATGGATCCAGTCGGCGCCGGCGGCGTCGACGGCGCGCACCTCTTCGCCCAGCTTCGCGAAATCGGCCGAGAGGATGGAAGGAGCGATGCGGATGGGGTGGGTCATGGCTGGCGATGTAGCGCCATGGCACCATTACCGCAATCAGGCGGAGCGCGATTTCACCGGAAAGGACAGGCGCCGGTCGGCTTCCGCGATCTCTGCCGCGACCTGGACGAAGGCCGGCCTCTGCCTGAGGCGCACGAACCAGGCCGAGAGCGCCGGGTAGCCATCGAGCAGCGGCCCACCAAGCCGGAGGGCAAACAGAACGCTCATGAACAGAGCGATATCGGCGGTCGAAAGCCGCCCGCCGAAGAAGTCGCGCCCCGCCAGCTTCTGCTCCAGCACCTCGCAATGCCGCGCCAGCGCCTCCTCGGCGATCAGCGCATCGGCCTCCTGCGCAATGCGGCGATCGCGGTCAGGCGACGGCGGCGAGGTCCGGTGCATCAGGGGCTTCAACGCCTGCAGCATGATCTCGTCGGCATAGAGCTCGTCGAGCCGGCAGCGCGCCCGCTCGACGGGCGTGTCCGGCATCAGCCTGGGCTCGGGATAGGCCTCGTCGAGATATTCGTTGATCACGGTGGAATCGTAGAGCACGAGTCCGCAATCGCTCAGCACCGGCACCTGCCCCTTCGGGTTCATCGCCAGCACCTCCGGATGCTTCGGGTCGTAGCCGGTCGTCTGGTTGAACGGCACCATGACCCGCTCGAAGGCGAGGCCCTTCTCGCGCAGCGCGATCTCGACCTTGCGCGCGAACAGGCTCAGCGGCCCGGAATACAATGTGATCATGACGCGAACTCCTGCGATGGCAAAAGCCTCGCAGGGCCCCGCGTCAGCGCCCGTCAGCAGCCTCCCGGTGCCGAATTCGGCTCGCGAGCCCGCCCAGCAGCCAGGGCAGCAGGTAGATCGGGAACTGCGCCAGCGCGAAGAACAGGAAGGTCGTCGGCGAGACGCCCGCCCCCAGCGCCGCGACCAAGAGCCCCATGTTCCGCTGCCCGGTGCCGTAGCCGATCATGAAGCGGTCGGGCGCCTTCAGGATGCGCAAGACGAGCCATGTCGAGACGAGCCCCGCAGCCGAAACGCCGAAGACGCAGGCGAGCACGAAGAGGACGAGCCGGGGCTGCGCCAGCGCGGCTGCCGTCACGCCATCCATCGCGGCGATGGCGAAGATGAAATACATCAGCACGCCGAAGCCATCGAGATTGGCCTTCATCGCCCTGATCCGTTCGAGCCCGAGCCAGAGCCGGAGCGAAATGGCGACCGCCATGCCACCGCCGATGAAGATCAGGAGCCGCAGCATCAGCGACGCCCGGTCGAGGGGCACGGCCGCTCCGGCCAGCAGCTCGACCAGCACCGGCGCGATCAGCGGGCTCGCGATCGTCGTGACGATGACGCTGGCGATGATCAGCGAGGGCTCGAAGCCGTAGAGGATCGCCACCGCCGGCGAGGACATGATCGGCGGCGCCGCCCCCATCAGGGCGAGGCCGAGCACGATGCCCGGGTCCAGGCTCTCACGACCCGCGAGAAAGAGCGCCCCGCCGATCAGCAGCACCGGCGCCGCAATCAGCCAGGCGCAGGCGGCCACGAGCCGCGCAGGCCGCCGCAGGAGGCCTGCCGTCACGCGCAGATCGAGGCGTATGAACACGACCGTGGTGAAGCAGAAGATCGTGACCGGCAGCGCCGGCCGGGCCATCGCCGAGAATTGCGGCAGCGCGAGGCCCAGGAAGATCGAGAGTGCGAACCCCTGCGTGCCGTAGCGTCCGAGCCAGGCGAACCCGGCGGCGAGAAGCGTTGCTGGATTCATCGGCACCGGGCTGGAATCATTCGCAAATCGAGCCCGCACACTGGCCGAACGACGATGCGGCGTCACCCGCGATCTCCGCAGGGGGCCAATGCGCCGGCATGAAATTGCGGCCAAGCAGGCAAAAGGACAGACTTGACAGCACGATCTCGAAAATTGGCGCAGAAGCTGCGAAAGATTGCCGGATCTTCCGCAAAGATCCGCCACGCCGCTGACAACTCTGCGCAAACCAGTATTTTTGCTCGGAACAAGCCGAACTGAAGGGTTGGCGGGAGCTGGTCATGCGGGTGGATACGATTGTTCTCGGCGCGGGCGTCGTCGGCATTTCAGTGGCGCTCCATCTGCAGAAGGCAGGCCGCTCCACCCTCCTCGTCGACCGGCGCGGGCCGGGCGAGGAGACGAGCTACGGCAATGCCGGGCTGATCCAGCGCGAGGGCGTCTACCCCTACGGCTTCCCGCACGATTTCGGCGCGCTCTTCCGCTACGCGATGAACAACACGAT
>JARYGW010000436.1:0-3914 GCA_033792295.1 Allobosea sp. | reverse complement strand
TCAATCATGTGCCAGACGGTCGCGACCGTGGCGACATGGCGCGGCACCGGGCGCCAGGCGACGAGCAGCAGCAGGCCGGCGACGAACAGCACATGCGCCAAATGGAAACCGACGATGAGCGGGTAGAGCTCGGCAAGTCGCCCCTCCATCGCCGCGAGCGCCGGCAACTCATACACAAAGGCTGCGATCTTCAGTCCACAGAAGGCAATGCCGCCCAGAGCTGCCAGGACGAGATTGCGACGCGGATGTCGGCCGAAGGCGGCGCAGGCCGCGAAGAACCCGCTCGTCAGGAGCACGGCCGTTGCGGTACCGGCGAGATTCAGATCCAGGGCTAGGCGGAGCGTCGCCAGAGACGACGGATCGAGTACGCTGAAAAGCAAGAAGGCGCCAAGCAGCGCTCCGAAGACGGCAAGCTCGCTCCAGATGAGGATCCAGAGCAGGAACTCCATGCCGCCTTCGGGTGCCGGCTCGGCATCGCTGAGGCTGCGGCGGTCGACACTTGCGTTCATGCCGGCAACAACCGGCTGAAGTTCGCCGGCAACCGGTCTCGCCAACTCCGCTCACGCACCAGCCGGAAACCGAGATTGTCGGGTGGGGTGGCCACCGAGCAGCCGCCTGCCTTCGGGTTACGGATGAAGAAGGTCATAGGAGCGCGGTGCTGGCCCTCAACGATATAGATGCCGCAATTGCTGCTCTCACTGGTCGTGCGCCCTGCGGCGTCCTGAGCAACGCGACGCAGGCAGGTCTGCGTCCATTCCCAGACATTGCCAGCGATGTCGTAGACGCCGTGCTCGTTGGCGCCGAAGCTGCCGACCCGGCGTGGGGCAGGATCGCTCGCCGCCTTGCGGTTAGCCTCGCGCTCGTAATCGGCGAGCCAGCGCCGGGCCGGATTATAGGCGTCGGCGTCGAGGCCGCGGGCATCGTCGATCAGGCGCGAGCCGGCGGCATGGGCCCATTCCCGGTCGGTTGGCAGACGCCAGGCCGCGCCGGTCTCGCGCGAAAGCCAGGCGGCGTAGTCGGCGGCGTCGCTGTGGCTGACACCGGTCACCGGCAGGTCACCGCGCGGGGCCGGCTTGTCGAGGCGTCTGCAGGCGCCTTCGGCGACACAGCGCGCATAATCAGCGGCGCTCACCTGATAGCGCATGATCTCCAACGGTTCGCGGATATTAATTGCAACGCGCGGTGGGTCGACCGGGCGGCCGGCACGGCTGTATTCGCCGTCGAGGCGATGCAGCATCGTCACGGCCGGCACGATCGCCGTCTGAGGCAAGGGAAAGGTCGGAGCTGCGGGTCGGCGGACTGGCGCCGCCAGCAGGAGGGCGGCGGCTCCAGCCATGAACAAGAGCCCGAGCGAGGTCGTCAGCCCCGGCAGCGAAAAGCGCAGCGTGGTGGCCATGATCGGAATCCCTGTCGGGAAAAGGGTCTCCCCGCCGGCTGGCGGGGAGACTGGGAAGGGTCAGATGCCGGCCGCCCCCCTCACCTGCTTCATCAGGTCGTCGTTCCACTCGCCCTCGACCTTGAAATGGCCGGCGGCACCGAGCTCGAAGGCCTCGATCAGGTTGTGGTTGACGTAGGCATAGATGCCTGGCTGCAGGAAGGTGTAGAGCGCCGCTCCGGCGCAGCCGCCGGGAATGAACCAGGTCTCCAGGTCACGCTCCGGCGGGTTGCGGAACTTGCCGGTGGCCCAGACATAGTCGCCATGGCCGCCGATCAGGTGGGGGCGCGTGTCGCGGTTGGCCTGCGAATGGACGATCAGCACGGTCTCGCCGACCTTGGTAGTCATGGCGTTCTTGCCGGTCAGCCCACCGACCTTGCCGTTGAAGACGACATGGGTCGGGGTCAGCGTCCGCATCGCCTTCAGGACATCCTCATGCGCCTCGCCGGGGCTGGCATAGCGCTTGAAGTTCCCGTTCTCGTCGCGCGGGACATAGAAGTCCTGCTCGCCGACATAATAGACCTTGTCGTATTTCAGGGCCTTGCCCTGGCCGTCCTTCAGCCCGTCGCGCGGCAGCACCATGATGGCGCCGTTCATGCCCGAGGTTACGTGCCAAGGCACCATGCCGGGAGGGGCGCAGTGATAGACGAACACGCCCGGCCGGGTGGCCTTCCAGCGCAGCACGACCCGCTCGCCGGGGTTGACCTCGGTCAGCGCCCCGCCGCCGAGCGCGCCGGTCGACGAATGGAAGTCGATATTGTGCAGCAGTTCGTTGGTTTCGGCGTTGATCAGCGTCAGCTCGACATAGTCGCCCTCATGCACGACCATCAGCGGGCCGGGCACCGTGCCGTTGAAGGTAAAAGCGAAGGTTTCGGTGCCGGCATCGTCGAGGACGATCTTCTTCTCACGGATCGTCATCTCGAATTCGACGACCTTCGGGCCGCCGGTCGCGATCTGCTCGTGCGCCTGCACGAAGGGGGGATCGACCAGCTTGGCCTTGATGCGCGGCAGCTTGGCGACATCGGCGGCCGTGGCCTTGCTCATCACGGCCTGCGCCTGCGCCGGCGCGGAAGCAGCCTGGACGAACGCCCCGGCGGCCGCCGCTCCCGCCAGGATGCTGCGGCGGGTCAGTTTGAGCTCTTCGCCCATGGCTTGTCTCCTTGCCAACGACCGGAGATCAACCGGTCGTGAAGACTTTAGGAGACTGGGAAAATCGCTCTTTGTTGCAGCACAACATCTTTGGCGATTGCGTTACTCGCAATTATTCGGCGGCGATCATAGAAGGCACCCAGGCCGGCTCGTACGTCAGCGTGACCGCGACGGCAGTGACGCCCTCGACGGCGCCCGCCGCAATGGCGACGGCCTCCTTGAGGAAGCCGGCCAGCGGGCAGCCGCGCGTGGTCGTCGTCATGGTGATCGCGACTGAGCCGCCCGGAGCTGCTTCGATCGCGTAGATCAGGCCGAGATCGACGACGCTGCGGCCGATCTCCGGATCGAGCACGTCGCGCAACGCGATCTCGACGAGGCGTTCGAGATGAGCGCTCATCAGTGGGCACCTCCACCACCATGGCGCACGAGCAATCGATAGGCTGTGCCGGAGGCGTCGAAATTACCGGCCCATTCGTGCTGGCGCTTGGCCAGTTCCGGGAAGAGGAAGACCGGTTCCCGGGCGAGCAGTGCGAAGAGAACCTCGCCCGGCTGTAGGCCTTCGAGGGCCTCGAGGATGCGAACCATTGGCTCAGGCGGTTCGAGATCGACGAGGTCAAGCTCAGCCACGGGCTCGCCCCAAAACACCGCGGAGAGAGAACTGCCGACAGCAAGACCTTCGCTCTCGTCGGGGGTTTGGACGGGTGTGAACAGGACCTCCCAGTCCCCACCATCAAGTGCGCGGTCTTTGGCGGCGAAACCCCGATTGGCCATCACCGAGAATAGCGGTACCGGCCGGAATGGAGCGATCAAGCGGAGAGGCTGACCGGGGGCCAACGCACTGACAGCTTCCATGATCGCCTGGAAAGGCTCCTCGCCGGCCCGCAGCAGAGGGCGGACGTCAAGCTCGCGAGCTAGCGGCGTTTCGGTGGTCGACATGATGCGGTCTCCTTTAGCCGATGCGTGCAATCAGCAACCACGGGCGTTCATGCGCTGGCGGCCGGGCATTGGCGTTAATCTCAGACAAGCGGCGAACACGCACGAGTTCGGCGGCAATCCCCGCCGTGCCCATGAAACAGGGAAGCACGGCCCAACGGAAGCCGGAAGCCGTTCCGGCATACAGTGCGACGGCTCCCAGCGCGACGCCGCCGAAATAGAGCCCGAACCACCAGCCCGTGCGCGGCATGGCGACGAGGTCGCCGACGCGCGGCGCCGGGCCGCGCCCCAGACGGGGCGCATAGGTTTCGAGCCAGGTCATGAATGAGACGATCTTGACGAGCTGGGCGAGCGTTAATCCGCCGAGCCAGCCGAACGTCAGGAGGAAGGCCAACGC
>JARYGW010000435.1:0-3922 GCA_033792295.1 Allobosea sp. | reverse complement strand
CGATTCCCTGGGAATGCGAGAGGCCATCGCGGCCGCGCTGACGCTGAGCGGCGTTGGGCTGGCCTTGCAAAACAAAGCCACGACCTGAAAGGACGGCGCACCCGTTCGATCCCTCGCAAGAGGGCCTTTGCCGGCCCGCCATATGTCTCACGAGCCGTCTTCTGGTTGTCGTAGCTGCGACGGACGCACAGGCGCGGGGCTCGCACTCCCGAGCATGAATGCCCGGGCACGCTCAAGGCGCATTCAGGTTCAACGCCACACGCCTGACGGAAATGTCGTCGGGATCGAGAGCCACCTCGAAACCCAGAGCGCGGCAGAGCGTGAGCATCGGCCCGTTTTCCGCCAGAACCTGGCTGTGGATGCGCTGCACGTGCTCCGCCCTGGCCCAGTCAATGATCAATTCCATCAGCGCGCGGCCGAGCCCGATGCCCTTCAGGTCCGAACGCAGCAGGATCGCGTATTCCGCCTCGACATGCCCGGGGTCGGCATGGAGCCGAACGGCGCCCGCAGCCTGCCCGCTTCCCTCCTCGATGGCGATGAACGCCATCTCCCGCGCGTAATCGAGCTGGGTCAGGCGCGCGAGAAAGGCGTGGCTAAAGGATTTCAGGGGTGCGAAGAAGCGCAATCGCAGATCTTCGGACGTCACCCGAGCCAGCATCGCGCCGAGCAGCAGCTCGTCTTCCGGCTTCATCGGACGAATGAGGAAACGCCGCTCGCCCAGCGCAAGGTGCAAGGTCCAGCTCGCAGGATAGGGCCGTATCGCCGGGCGACGGCGGCAGGCCGGATCGGGCTCCAGCACGACACGCGCGTCCACGGCGACCGCGCCACTCGCATCGGCAAGGATCGGATTGAGATCCATCGCCCGAATCTGGGGAAGCGCAGAGGCGATATTTCCCAGCGCCACGAGGACGGCAGCGATCGCCCGCCGGTCGGCGGCCGGAACATCGCGATAAGCCGCCAGAATGCGGGAAACCCGCGTCCGCGCGATCAGGCTCTCGGCCGAACCAAGATCGAGCGGCGGCAGCGCGACCTGCGTATCGGCGATGAGTTCGGCCGCCGTGCCGCCGCGCCCGAAAACGATGACCGGCCCGAAGCGGGAATCGACGGAAAAACCTGCGATCAGCTCGCGCGCCTTGGTGCGATGCGCCATCGGCTGCACCATGAAGCCGGTAAGGCGCGCCTCGGGGCGCAGCTCACCCAGGCGTTCAGCCATGCGCTCGGCCGCCTCCCGGACGGCATCCGCATTGGCCAGGTCAAGTTCGACGCCGCCGACATCCGATTTATGCGCGACATCGGGAGAGACGATCTTGAGCGCGACCGTGCGCCCCGCCGCAAACTGCGCTTTCGCCGCCTCGGCAGCCGCTGCCGCATCTGTCGCAATGACGAGATCGAGCGTCGGAATGCGAAACAGGGCTAGCAGCCGCGAGACCTCGTTCGGCTCCAGCCAGTTGCGGCCCTCACCGAGCGCCGCATCGACAAGTGCGGTGGCCGCCACGATATCCGGCTGATCACTCTCGTCGAGCGCCGGAGGCGTCGCCATCAATTCCTTGAGCAACCGGGCGTGGCGCGTGAGATGCTGGAAGCCGACGATCGCCTCCTGCTCGGTCGCGAAGGAGGGAATGCCCGCCAATGCGAAGATCGCACCGATCTCCTCCCCGCCACCGACCCATACCGCCAGCACGGGCTTGCCCACCGACGCGGCTGAACGGGCCCCGGCCACGGCGCGGGCGCAATCCGCCGAATCCGCCGGAGCCACCGGGGCATTGAGCGCCAGCACGGCGTCGACATCATCCTCGGCCAGCAGGCGGGCGACCGCTTCGCGATAGTCATGCGCCGTTTGGACGATCTCAGGGTCTCGGAGACAGCCCTCCGCGCCAACGACCTGCCGCAACCGCGCCGCGGCAAGCGCCGCCAGCCCCTCGCCATTGCTGACGATCGCCAGCCGGCCCGCATCCGCGGCGCGGGCACGGCCGAGCGTCTCCGCAGCCGCGAACAGCTCGTCGAGATCGTTGACCCGCAGCAGGCCGGCCCGACGGAAGGCTGCATCATGCGCGGCGTCGCTGGTGACGATCAGGGCCGAATGCGTCAGGGCCGGCCATGGCGGTTCGCGGCGCGGCGGCTTCAGCACCAGCACCGGCTTGATCCGCGCGGCAGCACGGGCCGAGGAGAGAAAGCGCGGTGCATCGGTGACGTCGTCGATGGCGAGCAGAATGGTCCGCGTCGACGGATCGGCGCTGAAATGATCGAGGCTGTCGGCGATATCGACATCGGCGCCCTCGCCCAGGACCACGGCGCCCGACAAGCCGATGCCGCGCCTGGCGGCCCAGGCCAGGATGCCCGCTGCCACGGAATTGGACTGCGCGACCAGCGCCAGCGAACCCACCGCCAGCTCCACCGGAACCGCGGTCGCGTTGAGGCCGAGACGCGGCGCGGCGAGACCGAGCGACGACGGTCCGATCAACCTGATACCGGCGGCCTTTGCCGCGGCCCGCAGGCGCTCGCTATCGCTGGCCTCTCCATCGGGGACGAGCAACCCGGCACAGCCGCGTCCTGCCGCTGCCGCCAGCACCTGCTCGGCAACTGCAACGGAAGCGATGAGAAGATCGGCGGGCGGGGCCGACGGCAAGGTCTTCACATCCGGAAGAACGGCGAGCTCCCCACGATACGATCCCGGCCGGATTTGCGCCGCCAGCACATCCGTCTCGGAAGAGCCGCCGATCACCGTGATCGTGGCGGGTTCAAGGGCACGTCGGAGCAAGGCAAGCGTCATCGGTCGGCCGTTCCGTCCTCGGTGGTGCTGGCAGATGCAATCTCAGCCGGTCAGGCCGAGCCCTCTGCCGCGCATGCATGACTGCATGACCGCATGAGAGAATAGCCGCCGATTTTTGCAGCGTTGCGGCACATTGGCGAGCGCGGATGTCATATTCCCCATGCGCGCAAATACCCTTCCCGGTGATGACGGTCACGGCGGTGACGATGCGGTGGGCGCCGCTCCATCTCTCGATTGCTCGATCTCGGCCCCGGCGCGTCGGCGCCGACCGAATGGCAAGACGACGACAGCTAGAGCACCGGCTCTCCCCGAAAGCCGCGCTTCACTTTTCTAGACGGCGCGGCTGTAGCGGCGCGGCAACTGGTCGATATGGGCATCGAAGACCGAGGCGACCTTGCGCACGAACAGGCGCGCATTCTCCGGCAGGAGCACATGGCTGCCGTCGAAGTCGATCATGCCCTCCCGCGCCAACGCGTCGAGGGCGGATAGCGAAGGTGCCAGGACCCGAGGATCGACCGGATGCCGGGCGCAGACGGCTCCGATATCGACAGAAAGATCACACATCACCCGCTCGATCAGCTCAGCACGGAGGCGGTCTTCGGCGCTCAGGCGATAGCCTCGCGCAATCGGCAGCGCGTTATCGGCGACGCGTTCGGCATAGCGGCCGATCACCACCTCGTTCTGGACATAGCCTTGCGGCAGCTTGCCGATCGCCGAGGCGCCAAAGCCGATCAGCGCCTCGCAAGGATCGGTGGTGTAGCCCTGGAAGTTGCGATGCAGCCGGCCTTGCGACAAGGCGCGCGCCATCGGATCCTCCGGCAAGGCGAAATGATCGAGCCCGATCCGGACATAGCCCGCAGCGACGAGGTTTCGCGCCATCGCCTCCGCCTGCTCGTGACGCTCCTCTCCGTCCGGAAGATCAGCCGTGGCGATGCGGCGCTGATGCTTCTTGAACTCCGGCACATGAGCATAGCCGAAGATCGAGAAACGCTCAGGTCGCATCGCCAGGCATTGCTCGACCGTGTCGAGGCAGGATTGCACTGTCTGCTTCGGCAGGCCGTAGATCAGGTCGAAGCTGACGGCTCCGATTCCAGCGGCTCGCAGACCGCTGATCACGGCGGCGGTCTGCTCGACGCTCTGGATGCGGTTGAT
>JARYGW010000434.1:0-3926 GCA_033792295.1 Allobosea sp. | reverse complement strand
CGGGGTGCTGCTCAAAGTCTTCGGCGGGGCGGTGAGGCCCGTGCCGGAGATTTTCCCTGGCACCATCTCCATCTGCGGGGCGGCGATCACCAATCAGCGCTTTGCCCTGTGCATCGCCGCGACCCTGATTACGGCCTCGCTCTACTGGGCGCTCACGCGCACGCAGCTTGGCAAGGCCCTGAGAGCGGTCTCGATCGACCATGAAGCAGCCATGCTGCAAGGCGTTCCCTACAACCGCATGGCGCTTGTGGGCTTCATGATCGCATCCGGCCTTGCGGCGCTCGCGGGCGCGCTCATTGCCCCGGTTACCATCGTCTCGCCGGTGATCGGCGCCGATTATCTGATCAAGGGCTTCATCGCGGTTATCGTTGGAGGTCTCGGCAGCGTTCCGGGCGCCATCCTTGGTGGGCTGTTCGTCGCTGCCATCGAAACTTTCGGCAGCTTCTACTTCGACCCCAGCTCGGCCACGGTCGCCATTTTCTTCCTCGTCATAGCCGTCTTGCTGGTGCGGCCGAAGGGGCTTCTCGGCCATGGATGATGTGAAGCTGCCCTATTGGATTGGCGGAATCGCTATCGCCCTCGCGGGGACCGCGCTGGTTCGCGATGCCTACATCGCGAGCGTGGTGAACCTCATCGCCATCGGAGCGCTAACCGCGGTCAGCCTGCGCTTCGTCATGCTGATGGGCGAGCTGAACTTCGCCACGGCCGCTTTCGTCGGCATCGGAGCCTATACGACCGGTGCGACGCTGACGATCCTCAACTGGCCATTCCTGCTCGCCCTGCTGGCGGGTGGGGCGATGGCTGGCCTGGTCTCGATTGTCTTCGGCTACATCACGCTGCGGACCAAGGGGCCGTACTTTCTCCTGATCGGCTTCGCGTTCACCGAGGCGATCCGTATCCTCTACTCGAAGAGCGCTGCTCTCGGCGGCACGTCCGGTATGGTCGGCATCTTCCCGCCAATGGTGCTGGATGGCTGGATGCCCACCTTCATCGTCGCGGTCGCAGCCCTGCTAATCCTCGCGCTCTATGCTCTTGAGCGTTCCGATTTCGGAAAGATCCTGACCGCGATCCGCGACAATGAGAACGTTGCCAGGACGGTCGGCCTCAACATCCTGCTGGTCAAGATCGCCTGCTTCGCCGCGGCCTCGGTTGCAGCCGGCATGGCCGGAAGCCTGCACGCCTTCGCGAACAACGTGATTAGCCCGGGCGATTTCAGCTTCCTCGTCGCGGCATTCGCCCTTGCCTACGTCAAGGTCGGCGGGGAGGGCCGCATCATCGGTCCGCTCCTCGGCACTGGGTTGCTCGTTGTGCTCGGCAGTTACGCGCTCGGCCTCGGTGGCGGGGAGCACATCTTCTACGGCGCCGCGATCGTAGTGGCGGTCCTGTTGCTACCCCACGGCATCACGGGACTGGTCGGCGGGAAGCGGCCCCAAGCTGGGGGAGGGCACTGAGATGCTGACAGAGCAACAGCCCTTGCTGCGCACCAAAGGCCTGACCCGTCGATTTGGTGGCCTGCTCGCGGTTTCCGATCTCGATCTTGAGATTAGACCAGGCGAGATCCTTGGACTGATCGGCCCAAACGGTGCGGGTAAGAGCACGACCTTCAATCTGATCAGCGGCTTCTATAAGCCCTCAGCGGGCGAGCTCTTTGTCTTTGGCGAGAACTGCACCGGTCGGTCGCCTCTGGCTATCAGCCGCCTCGGTCTGGTGCGGACCTTTCAGCATGGCAGCCTCATGCGCAGCATGACAGTCGGCGACAACATTTTGCTGGGCACCATTCATGGCGTCCGCGGCAGTGCCCAACGGCGTGCGCGCGTGGCGGAAACCGCCGAGATGCTGGGGCTCACCGCTTATCTCGCTGAGGAGGCCGGCAATCTCCCTCACGGCCTGCAGCGCCTCGTCTCCATCGGCATCGCCTTTGCGGCACGCCCCAAGCTGCTGTGCCTCGACGAACCTCTGACGGGCCTGAACCAGACAGAGGTCGCCAATACCCTGGTCGTATTGAAGCGGATCCGCGACGAATTCGGCTGCTCCGTCCTGCTCGTCGAACACAACATGAAGGCCGTGATGCGTGTCTGCGACCGCATCGTCGTGCTGCACCATGGCCAGCATCTCGCAACGGGGACGCCTGCGGAGATTCGCGCCGACCAAAAGGTGATCGAGGCCTATCTGGGGCATCGCCATGAGCACTGAAGCGCTTCCCCTCAAGGTTGCGGGCCTTTCAGCTCGCTATGGCGTTGTTCCCGCACTGAACGACGTCAGCATCACTGTTGGCGGCGGCGAGATCGTCACGCTCATCGGCGCGAATGGTGCGGGCAAATCGACGCTCATCAAGACGATCTGCGGCCTCGTGCGCCCCAGCGCCGGCAGCGTCCATCTCTTCGGAGAGAACGTCACCGGGATGTCCCCGGACCGCCTCGTGCGGAAGGGATTGTCGGTGGTGCCGGAGGGGCGGCGCCTCTTCGGCGAGATGACGATGCTTGAGAACCTTGAGCTCGGGTCCTACGCGCGCAGCGACACCGCGGCGGTGAAGCGTGATCTCGACCGCGTGATTTCGCTCTTTCCGGAACTGAGGGACCGGCTCGCGACGCAGGCCTCGACCTTTAGTGGAGGCCAGCAGCAGATGATCGCCGTGGCGCGTGCCTTGATGAGTGCCCCGCGCATCCTCCTCTTGGATGAGCCGACGATCGGGCTCGCACCAGCGATTGTCGACCGGATCGCAACGATGATCAAAACCGTCGCTGAGACCGGCGTGAACATCCTGCTCGTTGAACAGAACGCGGAAACCGCGCTCGCCATCGCCGACCGCGCCTACATCCTCGAGGGCGGCGCTATCACGACCGAGGACTGCGCGAGCGTGCTCGCGCAGAGCCCTGAGGTGCAACGGGCCTATCTGGGAATCTGACCATGGCGCTCGACAGCAACGACATCTGGCAGCCTACCGCCGACTATATCGACCGTGCCCAGGTGACCGCCCTATCCAAACGCCTTGGCGCGACGGACAGCGACGCGCTCTATGATTTGTCGCTGGCCGAACCGGAGCGGTATTGGCGCGAGGTTACAAGCTTCTGCAATATCCGCTGGAGCCGCGACTACGATCGCTACTGTGACCTGTCTCGCGGCACTCCGTTCCCTGCCTGGTTCGGTGGCGGCGAGCTCAACTGGGTCGACACGATCCTGGACAATCCCGAATGGGCGGCCCGGACGGCTATCATTGCCGAGCGCGAGGATGGCTCGGTTCGCGCGGTCACGTACCGGGAATTGAAGGAGGAAGTCCGCGGCCTGGCTGCAGGGTTGCTCCGCCTTGGTCTGAAGCGTGGCGACCGCGTTGGGCTGCTTATGGAGAACGGTATCGAGGCCTCGGTCTCGCTGCTTGCCGTCTCGTATATCGGCGCAATCGTCGTCCCGCTATTTAGCGGCTTCGGAACCGATGCCATCGTGGCCCGTCTCGGATCCTGCGGGGCCAAGGCGCTATTGGCCACGAGCGGCTTTCAGCGCCGGGGACGGTTTATCTCGACGCGAGATACCATTGCGTCCGTCAGGAAAGAACTACCGGGCCTGGAGCTCGTCGTGCTGAAGCGGTCTCCTGAAGATCCTGCTCCAGCGGACGCAGATGCGGATTGCCACGATTGGCAGTCGGTCCGGCAAAGCCCGGACAGTGCGCCGCCGTCTGCGCGGATGTCGCCGAATGACCCGTTCATGGTCATCTTCACCTCAGGGACCACAGGGAAGCCCAAGGGTGCGGTCCATGTGCATGGCGGCTTCCCCATCAAGATCGCACACGATTCTGCCGTGCACTTCGACGTGGGAGCAGGCGACGTTTTCTGCTGGCCGGCGGACATGGGCTGGATCGCGGGCTCGCTCATTCTTGGCTCGGCACTTCTCCGCGGCGCGACCCTGGTCTGCTACGATGGTGCGCCTGACTA
>JARYGW010000433.1:0-3949 GCA_033792295.1 Allobosea sp. | reverse complement strand
TCACGGATGAGCCGAAAGCCTTCCGTCCGGTCGCGCCAGTATTGCGCACTGCCGCTATCGATGGTGCGGATATTCCTGGATGTCATGACTGTCTCCTTTCGTCGAACTGACGGAAGGAGGCTGCACCGTAGGCGCGAGGCGTCAGGGATCGCGTAGCGACCGCCAGCGGCGGCGAGCGGAGGTACCGATTTTCTGGCGCCCAAGGGGCGTCGGAAAATTGGGGGCACCGCGAAGTCCTTGACGCCGGAGTGGCGGGTGTACACTCGGACGTCAGAGAGAGAGAGAGAGAGAGAGAGAAAACCACGACCCCGATCAGGGGTCGTGTCCGCCGCCGGCGGCAGCCGACTATACCGCCGGTTCGACTTCTCATCGTTCTCGGAAAGCACGTAGCCATCGCCACCGCGCGAGAGGATCGTCACCCGAAGGGCGGAGACCGCTTGTGGGCTCCGGGAGCCCCCGCAGGGGGCGAGTAGAGCCGTGCCCCGCAGGGGCCTCGCCCGACCTTTTCCGCCGCAATCTCCACACCATCGAGAAATGGGTGCTGGCAACGGCCGCACCGCGGCAATCGCGAAATCAGCGATTTCCGGTGGATTCCGGCGATCTGCGATTGGCTGCCCTTTCGCCGCCACAAACCCGATGCGATACCGAATGATGTCATCAACCCGACAGGAGATATCGTCCATGACGACTGCAGCCGAGATCGCCGAGAAGATCGCCGCCGAGCACAGCCTGAGCAAGACGCAGGCGAAGGCCATCGTCGACGGCGTGTTCAGGGAGATCGCCGCGGCAGCGAAGAGCGGGACGGAGACGAGCATCGCCGGCTTCGGCAAATTCAAGGTCAAGGACGTGCCCGCGCGCGAGGCGCGCAATCCGGCGACGGGTGCGACGATCAAGGTTGCCGCGTCGCGCAAGCTGAGCTTTGCGCCGGCGAAGGCGGTCAAAGACGCGCTCAACGGCTGAGGCCGCCGAGCGCGTCCGCAACGCGACGCCGCCCCCTAGAAGGGCGGCGCGCTCGTGTAGGGGCCTTCGGCTTCGGCCAGCATCGCCTCTTGCTCGGCCAGGGCCATCTCCAGCTCCTCCGCGATCTGGCGGAGCTCGTCGGCATCGCAGCAGTTTCTGAGTTCCGCGCGCAGTTCCTCGATGTGCTGTTCGATCGGCATCGTCGTCTCCTGAATTCGTGTGAAAGACGACGCCGGCGGTCATGGTGGTGCGGAGGGGTCAAGGATCGCGCAGCGACCGCCGACAGGCGGCGAGCGGGGGAGCCGATTTTGTCGTCGGGCGCGCAGCGTTCGGCGGGAAAATTGGGGGTACCGCTCGTCCTTGAGCCCTCCGCACTACTATGGCACCCTCGGACGATCTGAGCAGGCTTTCCAGGCTCCGGTCGGCTCCAGCAAGGCGGAAGCCGGCTCGATGCCGGGTTCCGGCTTTGACCCCGCTGGATCATGAGATGTTGGTGCGGTCCGTGGCGCGGCAGCGACCCACCGGCCAGCCCCGCGGGGGCAGGATTGCCGCCGCGTCGGCGCGCGCGTCGGCGCGGTTTCGGTCAATCGTTCTCGTCGAGGATGCCGCGCTCGGCGACCCGCGCTGTGCCGTCGGCATGTCGACCAGTCCATCCGGCATCAGCACATCTGCCCTACGCCGACGACAGCAGACCGTTTATCGATGGTCGACGTCCACGACGCTGGCGGCGGGTTCGAGGCCCGCCGCCAGCGTTACGACGCGACACGAAAGAAGCCGGCCCCGGATCGGGGCCGGCCTTGTTTCCCGTCAACCGGGCGGGTTCCAGAGGATCACCTTCTTGTCGGGGTCGTTGCCCGGGGCCGGCGCCAGATTGCCGAAGATCACGCCGAACTCGGGGGCCGCCAGCTTGATCGAGAGGTATTCCTCGCCGGTCTGCTTCGAGGTCCGGTTCCAGCCGGCGCCGATCTCGAAGCCGTTGCGGCGGGCGATGACGCGGATCACGGGCGAGTCTTCGTTGTTCCGCATCGCGTTGGGAACGAGGGCGATCGGGACGTTGACGTTGAGGGTGGTCAGCATGCCTTCGAGGGTGCCGTCCTGCTTGACGGTCAGGTTTGCGATCGTGGTGGCCATGGTACTTCTCCGTCGGTTGCGTCGGGACCATTCCCGATGGCGCCGCTGAAGAGGGCCGTCCTGCCGCGGTCAGCTCGGACAAAAATTCTGAAAAATCCTATTTTCCGCAGCAGGCGGGTCCGCGCTTTCCCCGAGCCGCGCGCGGCGAGGATCGGGAAAGCGCCTGGGCCCGCACGAACAGACCGAAATCGAATTTTTCAGAATATTTGGCCGGGCTTACCCCGCAGGGGTTGACCGCAATAGGCAAGCGGTCCTCTACACAGGCGACACAAAGGGGGAATGGTCTGAACGCATCCGGCCGCGAGGGGCCCTGAGGCCACCATCGCCGGACCTGATCGCCGAGGCGGACCGCTTGATCCGTGCGGCATGACGGCGCGCTCGCGCAACGCCCCCTGTGCCATCCCCGCCAATATGACGGACAGCGCCACCGTCCCGGCCTGCTCGATCGCGACTGCCCGGCCTTCGTTCGCCGCCGATAACCGCCTCGCGGCCGAGCGCTGCGGAAACCCCGTCCAAACGGCGCTGCACCCAGCGGCGATCGCCCGCCCTGCCGCCTCGCGCCCGCGGCGCCTTCCAGAGGTGATCCCGAACCTGTTCGTCGGGGGCTCCGGCCCCCTCTCGGGCCGCGCCAGCGCGGCGCCCCGGGGACGGACGCTTCGAAGCGCCATCTCATTCTCCAACACCGGCGCCACGAGGATAGCGCGCCGGCGCAAAGCCGGCCCCATTTCGGCGCTCCTCGCCGTGCGCGGGCCCTCCGCGGATGCAGCAAATCCGCCCGCCCGGATTCTGGAATCCGGACGGGCCCGATATCGGCGCGCGTGGCGCTGCGCGCCGGGAAGAAGAAAGGCGGCGCTTACGCGCCGCTGCCCTCGCGAGGACGCCAGACCGGGATGCCGAGGCTTCGAGCCTTATCGCAAAGGTTGTCGGTGATGCCGGACCCCGGGAAGGCGATGACGCCGGCGGGCACGATCGAGAGCATCTCGTCATTGCGGCGGAAGGGCGCTGCGCGGTTGTGCCGTTTCCAGTCCGGCTTGAACGGAATCTCGGTGATGCCGCGATTCTCGGCCCAGCAGGCGGCGATGCGCTCCGTGCCAGTCGGGCTGCCGCCATGGACGAGCACCATGTCCGGGTGGCGGGCCAGCGCCTTGTCGAGGACGTCCCAGATCAGCTGGTGGTCGTTGAAGTCGAGCCCACCGGAGACCGCGATCTTCGTGCCGGGCGGGAGCAGGACCTGCGTCTCGGCGCGCCGCCGCGCCGCGAGGAAGTCGCGCGAGTCGATCACCGCGGAGGTGAGGCGGCCATGGTTGACCTTCGAGCCGCTGCGCGGGCGCCAACTCGATCCGGTATGGGCCTCGAACAAGCCGCAGGCCTCGTCGCGCATGTCCTCGAGAACGTCGCGACGGTCGATCAAGGCGATCCCCTGTGCCGTGAGCCGTTCGAGCTCGACCGACTTCACCTCGGAGCCGTCCTGCTCCTGCTGGCTGACGCGCTGGGCGTCCTCGTTGCGGTCGAGATCCCGCTGCAGGCGGTCGGCGGCGCGGTGGAAGAGATTGACGGTCGCCCAGAGCAGGCCTTCGAGGTCGGATTCGAGGCGTGTGTCGACGAGCGCGCTGCTGAGCGCTTCGAAGATCCCGGCGAGCGCGGTCGCGACGGTCGTCTCGTCGGGCATGGGGCGCTGGTCCGGCTCGTCCTCATGGGGCCGGTAGCCATAGAGCTGCGCCGCACGGATGAAGCTCTCGGTCGGCGAGGTGGTATGATCGGGCTCGGATGCGTCGTCGTGCGGAAGGAACGGGTCCATAAGAGTCTCCGTCGGTTGTGGCCGCGACCCTCGCGGCCTGACGGCGACCCTCTCCACGCG
>JARYGW010000432.1:0-3960 GCA_033792295.1 Allobosea sp. | reverse complement strand
ACGGCCAACGAACTCTATGGCCGCTTCGGCGCCAAGGGTACTTATCTGCGGCAGGGTAATCCCGGGCTGCGGTCTGAGGTCGGCAACGGCGTCGATGTCGGCCTGCGCTTCGGCGACAAGCTTCTCGGCGGTTCGGTGACTTATTTCCACACCAACTACCGCAACTTCATCGATACCTACCAGATTGCGCCAGCCGGCGGCGACTATCCGCAGGGCGGCATCACGGGGTATCGCAACATCGCGCGGGCCGAGATCCAGGGCGTCGAGATCAACGGTCAGTATGCCTTCGCGCCGAACTGGCTGATCCGCGGCTCCTTCGCCTATACCCGCGGCCGCAACAAGACGGACGACACCTTCATCAACTCGATCCCGCCGGTGCAGGGCATCGTCGCCGTGGCCTACGGTACGGATCGCTGGGGTGCCGAGGTTTCCGCCAAGATGGCCGGCAAGCGCGACGATGTCGCCTTGTCCGGAACGGATGTCGGCTTCAAGGCGCCCGGCTATGCGCTCTTCAACGCCTCGGCCTGGTGGCGCCCGGCGCCCGAGATCGCCGACCTTGAACTCCAGATCGGCGTCTACAATATCTTCGACCGCAAATACTGGGATGCCGTCAACGTTCCGCTCTCGCGCCCGCAGGCCCGCGATTACTACAGCGAGCCGGGCCGGACCGTGAAGGCGACGTTGAAGTATCAATTCTGACCGGGACGTTTCGAGACCCCCCGACCAGACGGGCCGGCCCTTCGGGGTCGGCTCTTTTCAGTCCCCGGACTGTTCCGGCGCCTCGGCCTGCCGCGCCAGCAGCCGCGCCTTCTTCGGCCCCTCGACCAGCGACTTGAAGACGCCGCGCAAGGTGCGTGCCTCCTGCTCCGTCATGTCGAGGCGATGGAGGATGTCGCGCAGATTGGCGGTCATGATCGGCTTCTTGCCGGGCGGAAAGAAGCCGCAGAGGTCGAGCTCGCTCTCGAGATAGTCGAACATCGAGAGGATCATCTCGCGCTTCGCCGGTGGAGAAGGATTGTTCTCGCGGAAGGGCGGCTCGCCGCCCGTCGTCTTGAACCATTCATAACCGGTGAGCAGCACAGCCTGGGCGAGGTTGAGCGAGGCGAAGGCCGGGTTGACCGGGAAGGTCAGGATCGCGTCGGCGAAGCTGATCTCCTCGTTGGTCAGGCCGATGCGCTCGCGCCCGAACAGGATGCCGACACGCTCGCCGCCGCCGATCCGCCCAGCCGTTTCGGGCATGGCCTCTGCCGGGGTGAGCACGCGCTTCATCTGGCCGCGCTCGCGGGCGGTCGTGGCGAGGACGTGGTTGAGATCGGCGATCGCCTCGGCCGCGCTGGCATAGAGGCGGGCGTTTTCGAGGATATGGGTCGCGCCGGAGGCGGCCGCCGTCGCGCCTTTCTTCAGGCCGCCGCCGGTCGGCCAGCCGTCGCGCGGCGCGACGAGGCGCATTTCCGACAGGCCGAAATTCGCCATGGCGCGAGCGCACATGCCGATGTTCTCGGCAAGCTGTGGCTCGACGAGGATGACGACGGGCGCGGCCGCCTGGAGGGCGGGGCGGGTGCGGTCGGTTCCGGAGCCGGTCATGGTCCTTGCTGTTCGATGGCGTGGGCGGCTGCTATCCTGCAGCGGCGCTGCTGTCTGCCGGCGCGGCGTCGGCGTCAAGCCCCGGCGGCTCGGCCGCGGAGAACGGATCGAATGGGCAACGGCAATTTCGTGATCTGGATCGTGCTTGCGGCGGTGCCGATCGGGCTCGTGCTGATCTCGCTCTGGGCGAAAGCGCGCCCTCCGGGCGAGACCCGTCTGAAGATGCAGGAGAACGAGCCGAGGAAGCCCGACGAGCTCTGAGCCCGCCCGAGCGCTTGTGTGAAACTGGCCGCAGGCGACCCCGGATCGCGCGGCCGAAGCCGCCGGTCCGGGATGGCGCGTCGGTGGATTTCAGCCCGCAGCCGCCTCGACGGCGCGCAGGACGCGCAGTGTGTTGCCGCCGGCGAGCTTGGCCAGGTCGTCCTCCGACCAGCCGCGGCGGATCAATTCGGCGATCACGTTCGGGAAGGTCGTGGTGTCTTCCAGCCCATCCGGGTTGACCCAGCCAAAGAAGTCCGAGCCGATGCCGATATGGTCGTGGCCGATGCGCTTGGCGAGGTACTCGACATGGTCGCAATATCCGGCGACCGTCGCCTTCGGGCGCGGGCCCGATTTGGCGACGATGTCGGCTTCGATCTGGGCGTAGTTCAACCCTTCCGGCGCCTTGCCGTACTGGTCGCGGGCCGGGCGGTGCCAGTCGCGCGAGGCCTGGCTGATGAAATCCGGGACGAAAGTCGCCATGACGACGCCGCCATTGCCCGCGACGCGGTCGAGCACATCGTCGGGGACGTTGCGCGGATGGTCGCAGAGCGTGAAGGCGTTGGAATGGGACCAGACGACCGGTGCGCTGGTGACGTCGAGCGTGTCGTGCATCACCTGGGGCGAGACATGGGCGAGGTCGACGACCATGCCGAGCTTGTTCATGCGGCGGACGACGTCTTTGCCGAAAGCGGAGAGGCCGTTATGGCGCGGGGCATCGGTGGCTGAATCGCACCAGTCGGTCGTGCCGTTGTGGCAGAGCGTCATCAGGCGGATGCCGAGATCGAAATAGGCGCCGAGCGCATCGAGCTCGTTGTCGATCGCCGAGCCGTTCTCGATGGTCATGAACAGGGCGATGCGCCCTTCCGCCTTTGCGGCCTCGACATCGGCCGCCGAGAGGCCCGGCCGGAAGACGTTGGCGTGGCGCTTCAGGATGTCGCGCATCAGTGCGATCTGGGCGAGCGCAAAACCGGCCGGGTTCGGCTGATTCGGCGGAACATAGGCCGCGAAGAACTGGCCGGCGAGCTTGCCGGCCTGCATGCGCGGGATGTCGGTGTCGACTTGCGGATGGACCTTGGTCAGGTCGTAGGCCGCGACATCGCCCTTCGCCCCGGCGTCCTTGCGGATGACGTACGGCAGGTCGTTATGGCCGTCGATCAGCGGCGCGCGGTCGAGCAGGGCGAGCGCGGCGGCATAGGCGGTGTCCTGGACGGGCGGTTTGGCGAGGGCCATGGCAGGGTCTCGGTCGGGAATCGGGAGCCCATGGTGGCAGGCGGCGTCCCGGCAGGCGAGGGGGCAAGGCGCAGAGCCGTTATCCCGCATGCGCTGCGGCACGCAGCGCTGCCGCGAAGGTGCGGGATGACAGGCACCCGATCAGAAGCGCGAGGCCGCAAACGGCGAGGGATCGACGAAGACCTTCTGCCCGGTGACCATTTCCGCGATCATCCGGCCGGTTACCGCAGCGAGCGTCAGGCCGTGATGGGCGTGGCCGAAGGAGAACCACAATCCCTTGTGCTTCGGCGCCGGGCCGATGATCGGCATCATGTCCGGCGTGCAGGGCCGGCGGCCGAGCCAAGGCTCGGGATCGATCCGTTCACCCAGCGGGAACAGCGCCTTGGCGATCGGCTCGGCGCGGGCGAGCTGGACCGGGGTCTTGGGCGCGTCGCGGTCGGCGAATTCGGCGCCGGTGGTCAGGCGGATGCCCTGCAGCATCGGCGCCAGGAAATAGCCGCGCTCGGTGTCGAGCACCGGATGGTTCAGCACGGCGTTGCCCTGAGGCTTGTAGTGCATGTGATAGCCGCGCTTGACCGCCAGCGGCAGGCGGTAGCCGAGCTTGTTGGTCAGCACATCCGCCCAGGGCCCGAGCGCGACGACGACATCTTTCGCCGTGGCCTTCGTGCCGTCGGCGAGGGTGACATTCCATTCGGCGCCGTTCTGCGTCAGCGTGCCGGCGTCGCCCAGCGCGAACTTGCCGCCGAGCTTCTCGAACAGGGCGACATAGGCCTTCGACAGGCCGAGCGGGTCGACCACCGTCACCGGGTCGGTCCAATGCAGGCCGCCGATCAGGCTGGCATGGTCGAGATGCGGCTCTTCCGTCTTCAGCGCCGCCATCTCGAG
>JARYGW010000431.1:0-3975 GCA_033792295.1 Allobosea sp. | reverse complement strand
GTGATCGGCGCGAAGGCCTCGAAAAGAGTGAGCGCCACGGCGCGGGCGGCTCCTTCCAGAAGATGATAGCGCTGGGCCGTGAAGACCTCGCCGACGAGGGTGACGGCGCGGCCGTAATCGACCGTGTCGGCGAGGCGGTCGCTCTTGGCGGCGGCGCGTAGATCGACGTCGAGGACGAGATCGAGAATGAAGCGCTGGCCGAGCCGCTCCTCTTCCGAGAAGAAGCCGTGATAGGCGTAGATATCGAGCTTCTCGATCAGGATGCTGCCGGTTTCGCTCAAGGGATCACCTTCGTTTCATCCGCGATCGCGGCCCAGACCTTGAGCGCGTCGAGATGCGGCGCGACATCGTGGACGCGCAGGATGGCGGCGCCGCGGCTGGCGCCATAGAGATGGGCGGAAAGGGTGGCGGCCAGCCGTTCGGCCGGTACTTTTCGCCCGGTGATGCGGCCGAGCGTCGATTTGCGCGAGGCGCCGAGCAGGATCGGGCAGCCGAGCACGTTCAGCCGTTCGAGATCGCGGATCAGGTCGAGGTTCTGGCGCGGGGTCTTGCCGAAGCCGATGCCCGGATCGATCACGATCTGCTCGCGGGGCACGCCGGCTGAGGTCGCGATGGTGATGGAGCGTTCGAGAAAGCGGGTGACCTCGTCGAAAATATCCAGCGTCGCATCGATCGTGTCGCGGTTGTGCATCAGCACCATCGGGGCGCCGGCGCGGGCCGCGACCGCGGCGATGCGCGGATCGTGCTGGGCGCCCCAGACATCGTTGACGATCGAAGCCCCGGCGGCGAGCGCGGCTTCCGCGACCTCGGCCTTGTAGCTGTCGATCGAGATCGGCACGTCGCTTCGCGTCTTCAGCCCGGCGATGACGGGGAGCACACGGGCAAGCTCCGTCGCGGCATCGACGGTCTCATGGCCCGGCCTCGTCGATTCACCGCCGATATCGACGATGGCCGCGCCTTCCTCGGTCAATCGCAGGCCATGCGTCACCGCTGCTTCGGCGCTGTCGAGCAGGCCACCATCCGAGAAGGAATCCGGCGTCACGTTAACGATGCCCATCAGCAGCGGTGCTTCGTCGAAGGAGAGGCTGCGGCCATCGGGAAGGGTGAGGGCAGGGAGCATGGTGGTCCGATGCGGGCGGATCGCCGCGCGTCCTGTCGGACGCAGGAACGGCGATCCCTATATTGGTTATGGCATCGGATTCTCCGAAAAGCGGATTCCGCTTCTCGGCCCGATGTCAGAGCGCTTCTGCGCGCTATACACAGCCCGTGGATTTTCCACCACAGCAAGTGACTGATCGTCGCGATCGGGCCCTTGCATGGCAGCCGGGCGCAGAAGGCTTTTGACCTCTCCGGACGAGGCGTGCAGAAGCCCCCCATGGTTCCGCTCACGCTCCCTCACCGGCTCATCCTCGTCCGTCACGGCGAGACCGACTGGAATCGCGAAGGGCGGCTGCAGGGTGGGCAGGACATCCCGCTCAATGGGCTGGGGCGCGAGCAGGCGGCCGAAGCTGCCGGGCGGCTGAAGGCGCTGGAGCCAGGCTTCGCCACGCTCGACTATCTCTGCTCGCCGATGGGGCGCGCGCAGGAGACGATGGACGTCCTGCGCCGTGATCTCGACCTGCCGGCCGGTGCCTATCGTATCGACGATCGCCTCAAGGAACTTACCTTCGGGGAGTGGGAGGGCTTCACCTGGCGCGAGATCCGCAAGGCCGAGCGCGAGCAGGCGCATCTGCGCGAGCGTGACAAATGGGGCTTCGTGCCGCCCGGCGGAGAAAGCTACCGGATGCTGGCCGAGCGGGTACGCCCGGTGCTGGCCGGGCTGGAGCGCGAGACGGTGATCGTCAGCCATGGCGGCGTGGCGCGGGCAGTGCTGGCACTGGTCGGCGCTGTCGCTCCGCAGAAGGCGGCGATGGTCGAGATCTGGCAGGGCAAGCTGCTCGTCGTCGAAGGCGGCAAGGCCGACTGGCTCTGAGGTGCGAGCACATCGCCCCGGCATTCATCGCTGGTTCACGGATGATTTGGCAGGGGGAATGTGCTAGCAGGACCACGTGGAGCGGCGGCTTGCCCGGCCGGGGGGCTCGACCGGATAGCGCAGTCATGAGAGCGACGATTCCGGGTTTCTTTAAGGGTGCGTGACAAGGTGCGAATGAAGGATGCGGAGGCCGGAGCCTCCCGCCATCGATCGACCGTCGAGCGCAGCGGGGCGCCATGAACGATATGAGTAAGCTGTCGGTGGCGACGGATGCGGCGGCGAAGCCGCTCGCCATGCTGGCCGGCGAGAAGCGTCCGGAGCTGTTGCGCGACGAGGTGCTGGCCGAGATTTTCGCGGCGACCGTCGCAGCACGGCCGGATCACATCGCTTTGACCGATGGCGTGCGCCGGCTGAGCTATGCCGAGGTCTGGGCCGCTGCCGGCAAGCAGGCGCGCGGCCTGCATCTCGCCGGTGTCGGGCCGGGCGACATGGTCGGCCTGTGGATGCCACGCGGCATCGACCTGCTCATCGCCCAGATCGCCATCACGCGCGCGGGCGCGGCCTGGGTGCCGTTCGATGCGGAGGCGCCGGTCGAGCGCATCGCGACCTGCCTCGACGACGCGCAGGCCAAGGGCATCGTCACCTGCAGCGGTTGGATCGCGCGCGCGGAGGATACCGGCCGCCATGTCTGGACGCCGGATGTGCTCGCTGCCGGCGTGGATGGGGTCGAGTCGCCGGCGCGGCCGGCAGGGCTGACCAAGGACCATCCCGCCTATCTGATCTACACCTCGGGCTCGACGGGCACGCCGAAGGCGATCGTCATCAGCCACCGCAACATCTGCCACTTCCTGCGCTCGGGGAACGCGTTCTACGGTTTCGGGCCGGACGACGTCGTCTTCCATGGCGCGTCCGTCGCCTTCGACCTGTCGATGGAGGAAATCTGGACGCCCTATCTTGTCGGCGCGACGCTGTTCGTCGCTTCGCCGGAGATGATGGGCGATGCCGAGAAGCTGCCGACGATCCTGAACGAGGCCGGCGTCACCATCATCGATACCGTGCCGACGCTGCTCGGTATTCTGCCCTCCGACGTGCCGTCGCTGCGCCTCATCCTGCTCGGCGGCGAGGCGTTGCCACCGGCGATCGTGCAGAAATGGTCGCGGCCCGGCCGGCGCATCCTGAACACCTACGGCCCCACCGAAGCCACGGTCGTCGCGACCGCCGCCGAGGTCGTTCCGGGCGAGACGGTGACGATCGGCCGGCCGATCCCGAACTACACGGCCTATGTCGTCAGCGAGGAGTTGCGCCTCGTCCAGCCGGGCGAGCAGGGGGAATTGCTGATCGGCGGCCCCGGCGTCGCCAAGGGCTATCACGGGCGTCCGGAGCTCACCGCCGAGAAGTTCATAGCGAATCCGTTCTCCGGCGTGGCCGGCTCCGACGATCCGATCCTCTACCGTTCGGGCGACGCGGTCAGCCTCGATGCCGACGGCAATATCGTCTTCCACGGCCGCATCGACGACCAGATCAAGATCCGCGGCTTCCGCGTCGAGCTCGGCGAGATCGAATCGAAACTCGCCGACGAGCCGGGCGTGGCGCAGGCGGCGGTCGTGCTGCGGACGGATGACGGCATCGAGCGGCTGGTCGCCTTCGTGGTGCCGGAACCCGGCGTGGCGGTCGACGGGCCGGCGCTGCGGGCGGCGCTGCGGGAGAAGCTGCCGCCCTACATGGTGCCGGCGCATTTCGAAGCCGCCGGCTCGCTGCCGCGCATGGTCTCCGGCAAGGTCGACCGCAAGATGCTGAAGGCGGCGCCGTTGACGGCGCCGAGCGCCGAGGGCGAGCAGGAACCGCCGCGCAATGCGACCGAGACCGCGCTGCTGGAGGCGGCGAAGCGGGTGCTCGGCGCGGCGAGCCTGCCGCTGGAAGCGGATTTCTTCATGGATCTCGGCGGGCATTCGCTGCTGGCGGCCCGCTTCATCTCGATCGTGCGCGAGACGCCGGCCTATGCC
>JARYGW010000430.1:0-3976 GCA_033792295.1 Allobosea sp. | reverse complement strand
CCTGCCCTGGCGGGCCGTGCTCGCGGGCCACACCACGGCAGCGAGCGCCATGGTCCGCAACGTCAAGATGCGCTGCGACGACAAGCTGCTGAAGGTCATCCTCGAGACCGGCGAATATCCCGATCTCGACAAGGTCAGGGCCGCAGCCGAGCTCGCCATTTCGTCGGGCGCCGATTTCATCAAGACCTCGACCGGCAAGACCGCTCATTCGGCCAGCATTCCCGCGGCGCGGGTGATGCTCAACGTCATCGGCATGACCGGCCGCCCGGTCGGGCTGAAGCCCTCCGGCGGTATCCGCACGCTCGCCGACGCCAAGGGTTATCTCGACCTTGCCGATGCGATCATGGGGCCGGACTGGGTGACGCCGCAGAGCTTCCGATTCGGTGCGAGCGGGCTCTATGGCGCATTGATCGCAGCGATCGACGGGGCGACGACCGGCGGACCGGCAGCGGGAACCTACTGATGCGGCTGACGCAGGAGATCATTGCGGCCAAGCGCGACGGCCGCGAACTGCCGGATGCAGACATTCGCCAGCTCATCGCGGGGTTGACGGACGGCTCGGTCAGTGAGGGGCAGGCGGCGGCCTTCGCCATGGCCGTGTTCTTCAACGACATGACCGAGAAGGAGCGCGTGGCGCTGACGCTCGCGATGCGCGATTCCGGCACGGTGCTGAATTGGGACGATCTGCCCGGCCCGGCACTCGACAAGCATTCGACCGGCGGCGTCGGCGATACGGTGAGCCTGCCGCTCGCGGCGGCGGTGGCGGCCTGCGGCGGCTATGTGCCGATGATCTCCGGTCGTGGTCTCGGCCATACCGGCGGCACGCTCGACAAGCTCGATGCCGTGCCCGGCTATGTCACGCAACCCGATACGGCTCTGTTCCGCAAGGTGGTGCGGGAGGCCGGCTGCGCCATCATCGGTCAGACCGCCGATCTCGCCCCGGCCGACAAGCGCCTCTACGCCATTCGCGATGTGACGGCGACGGTGGAATCGCTGCCGCTGATCACGGCCTCGATCCTGTCGAAGAAGCTTGCGGCCGGGCTGCACGGTCTCGCCATGGATGTGAAATTCGGCTCCGGCGCCTTCCTGCCCGAGCCGGCCAAGGCGCGCGCTCTGGCGCAGGCGCTCGTCGGCGTCGCCAACGGCGCCGGCCTGCCGACCACGGCGCTTCTCACCGACATGGACGAACCTCTGGCCAGCGCCGCCGGCAATGCGCTCGAGGTTGCCTACGCGCTCGACCACTTGACGGGGCGGCGGCGCGAGCCGCGCTTCCACGAGGTCACCGTCGCGCTCGGTGCCGAAATGCTGCTGCTCGGCGGCCTGGCGGCAGACCTCGATGAGGCACGCATGAGAATAGAAGATGCCTTCGCCTCGGGCGCGGCGGCCGAACGTTTCGCCAGGATGGTCGCGGCGCTGGGTGGCCCTGCCGATCTGATCGATGCGCCGGCTAGGCATCTCGCGGAGGCGCCCATCGTGAAGCCGCTTTTCGCGGCGGCGGCAGGCGATGTCGCGGGCGTCGACACGCGCGCCGTCGGCCTTGCCGTCGTCGCACTGGGGGGCGGTCGTGTGCGGCCGCAGGACGGCATCGACCACGCCGTCGGACTGACGGAACTCGCCGGCATCGGCGATGTCGTGGGGCCGGATCGGCCGCTCGCCATCATCCATGCGCGCAGCGAGGACGCTTTCCTTGCGGCAAGCGAGCGCTTGCGCAAGGCCTATCGGATCGGAGAGGGTGTGGTACGGGGCAAGCTGGTCGCCGCACGGATTACGGAAAGAACACGGGTATGAGTCTGCTTCTGGCCATGACGGGCTGGCATGTCGAGGATTGGCGGGCGCGTTTCCAGGCGCTGCTGCCCGAGATGCCGATCGTCGTATTGGGCGAGCCCTTCGACCGCCGCGCCGTGCATTACGTCGCGAGCTGGAAGCATCCGGCCGGCAGCCTGACCGGTCTGCCTAATCTCGCCGCGATCTTCTCGCTTGGCGCCGGCGTCGATTTCCTCTTCGCCGACGACAAATTGCCGGAGGTGCCGATCGCGCGCGTGGTCGATCCCGATCTGACGACGCGGATGAGCGAATATGTCGTGCTCCATTGCCTGATGTATCTGCGCCAGCAGCATCGCTACATGCGCCAGCAGCAGGCGAAGCTCTGGGAGGACGACCGCAACCAGCCGGCCGCGCGCGCCGTGCGCGTCGGCATCATGGGACTGGGCGAGCTCGGGCAGGATGCCGCCGCCAAGCTCAAGATCATCGGCTTCGATGTCGCCGGCTGGAGCCGTTCGCCCAAGGCGATCGAGGGCCTGCAGAGCTTCTCCGGCGAGGACGGCATGAAGGCGTTTCTGGCGCGGACCGATATCCTCGTCAGCCTCGTCCCGTTGACGCCCGAGACGCGCGGTATCCTCAATGCCGAGCTCTTCGCCGGTCTCGCGCAGGACGGCCGCCTCGGTGGGCCGTTCCTGATCAATCCCGGCCGCGGCGGCCTGCAGGTCGCGGATGACATCATCGCGGCGCTCGATGCCGGCACGCTCAAGGGCGCGACGCTCGACGTCTTCGAGACCGAGCCGCTGCCGGTGGAGTCGCCGCTGTGGAGCCATCCTGGCGTGACCATCACCCCGCATAACGCCGCCATGTCCGAGCCGGAGGCGATCGCCTCGCTGGTCGCGGCTCAGATCAGGCGGCTGGAGGCGGGCGAGCCGCTGCTCCACGCCGTCGATCCGGCACGCGGATACTGAGCGCGCGACGGCTTCACCAAACTGTCGTCCGGCTGTTGTCGGGCTGCAATCCGGACGCGCGAAGCGGGCTGATCCTGTTCAGCCCGGAGGGTTCCATGCGCGCTTCGCTCGCTCTCGTCCTGCTTCTGTCGTCCACCATGCTCGCCGGGGCCGAGGCCCCGCAGAAGGAGTTTCCCGCGAAGCTCCTCGGGCAGGCGCTGTTCCCGGCAGCGACGATCATCCCGGCTCCGGCCGATGCGCCCGCCGACCTCAAGGTCTCCGGCAAGTTCGTCTCGCCGGGCAAGCGCGTCGAGGCGGTAGGCTCCGTGATGGGGACTTCGGGCGGGCGCCCGACCGGTCTCTCCACTCCCTTCGCGGGGCAGCCGGTGCAGGGTTTCTCCGGCATCCGCTCGCTCGGCAACGGCGAGTTCCTCGTGCTGACCGACAACGGCTTCGGCGCCAAGGCGAACTCGCCCGACGCGATGCTGTTCTTCCATCGCCTCAAGGCCGATTTCGACAAGGGCGTGATCGAGCGCCTCTCGACCATCTTCCTGCACGATCCGGACAAGAAGATTCCTTTCCGCATCGTCCATGAGGGCACCGAGAAGCGCTACTTGACCGGCGCCGATTTCGACCCCGAGTCGATCCAGCCGATCGGCGGCAAGTACTGGATCGGCGAGGAGTTCGGCCCCTACCTCATCCGCGTCGACGCCGACGGCAAGGTCGAGGCGGTGTTCGAGACGCAGGTCGGCGGCAAGCCGGCCCGCTCATCCGACCACTACGCGGTGACGACGCCCGGCGCGCCGAACCAGTCGGTCGCCTTCAACGTCCGCCGCTCCAAGGGCTTCGAGGGCATGGCTCAGTCGCCGGATGGCCGTTTCCTCTATCCCCTGCTCGAAGGCCCGCTCTGGGATGCCGACAAGGCCGCCTTCGAGGAAGTCGACGGCAAGGCCGTGCTGCGCGTTCTTGAATTCGACGTGCAGAACGAGAAGTGGACCGGTCGCTCTTGGTTCTACCCGCTGGAAGCCAAGGGCAACGCGATCGGCGATTTCAACATGATCGACGCCACGACCGGCCTGATTATCGAGCGCGACGATGGTGAAGGCACCGCCGACAAGGCCTGCCCGGCAGGCCAGAAGGGCCCCGACTGCTTCCACGACATCGCTAAGTTCAAGCGCGTCGTGAAGATCGAGATGACCGACGCCAATGCGGGCAAGCCTGTGCGCAAGATTGGCTATATCAATCTGCTGAAGATCGCCGATCCCGAC
>JARYGW010000042.1:0-20512 GCA_033792295.1 Allobosea sp. | reverse complement strand
CACGCATGAATGCCTGGCGATCCGCATCGACAGAAAGCTGAGGGCGATCGATGTCATCGACGTGCTCTCGGACCTGTTCATCCTGCGCGGCGTGCCGGAACATGTCCGCTCAGATAACGGCCCCGAATTTGTCGCCAAAGCCGTGCAGGATTGGATCAGCGCGGTCGGTGCCAAGGCCGCCTACATCGCGCCCGGCAGGCCCTGGGAGAACTCCTTCATCGAGTCGTTCAATGCCCGGTTGCGCGACGAACTCCTCGACGGCGAGATCCTCTACACCCTCGCGGAGGCGAAGATCATCGTCGAAAGCTGCGGCGCCACTTCAACACCGTGCGCCCGCATGGCTCACTCGGATACAAGCCTCCCGCCCCGGAGGTCTTCGTCCCCGCCATGGGGGCCGCACGGGCGGCTGCGCAACCCGGATCAGCTACGCCGCCCGCGCTGGCGTCGAGGCCAACACTCCACTAACAATAACATTGTACCTCTCGGCGGAGCGGATGATCAAAAGACAAGGCCATCCACTATCGCGGATGGCCTGTCGTATTCTTTTATTTAGTTCCGGAGCCGGCCGGACCGTCCATTGCGGAAAGGAAAACGACCTTAACCGTGCAGACGTACGGCAGCTTAGGGTCTCGAACGCTCCGCTATTTCGCGGCCAGCAGGGTGAACTTGTGAATCTGCGGCGGTTCAGAAAACAGTTCTTCCGCCTTCTCCATCAGCGCGGCGGCAACCTTGCCGTCAAGATGCGCCTGCCGATCCTCCTCTGTGTCGAACGTATCGAAGATCGCGTACGCACCGGGACCTTCCTCGATCGCATACCAGGTCCGAGTGCCCGGCTCAGCTTGAACGAGCGGCAGTGCCGAGGTCAGAAAATTGGCGACATCGCTCTCTTTTCCGGGCTTGGCCTTCAGTGGCACATACAGGGCAAGTTTGGGCATCTTCGACTCCTCAAGTTAAACGGACAGATATCATTCGGCAGAGTAACGGACAAGCGGGCCGGTACGTTCCCCAGGAGGCGGAGCACACGCGGCCCCGCCTCCTCGTCTAAATCAGAACTGCTGTGCGGTCGGCCGGATGACGATCGCGTTGACGTCGACGTCATCAGGTTGTTCGATAGCGAACGCGATAGCACGCGCCACCGATGCGGCCGGGATGGCCTGCTTGTAGAAGTCGAGCACCGTCTCGGCTGCCGTGCCAGACGTCGTGAACTTCAAATCGCTTTCGACAGCTCCAGGCTCGATCGACGTGACACGGACCTTTTCCCCCACCTCGTGGCGCAAGCCCTCGCTGATTGCGCTGACGGCGAACTTGGTGCCGGAGTAGACCGTGCCACCTGGTGCGAAGACCTTGATGCCCGCAACCGAGCTCAGGTTGATGATGTGGCCGCTGCCCTGCTCGAGAAAGCCGGGAAGGGCCGCCGCGATGCCGTAGAGCGTACCCTTCAGATTGACGTCGATCATCTGG
Organism: Allobosea sp.; assembly: GCA_033792295.1. Lineage (GTDB taxonomy): Bacteria > Pseudomonadota > Alphaproteobacteria > Rhizobiales > Beijerinckiaceae > Allobosea. The sequence goes on along the minus strand of JARYGW010000042.1, from coordinate 19,051 downwards.
TCCCACTCTTCGGTGTTGACCTCGGCCATCGGACGGATCGGCATCAGCCCGGCGTTGTTGATCAGCACGTCGAGGCGGCCGAAGTCGGCAATGATTGCGGCGACGACGGACTGGACCGCCGCCTTGTCGGTGACGTCGAGCGCGTAGCTACGTGCCGTGCCGCCGTTTGCGGCGATGTCCGCGACGACCTCGTCGAGCCTGTCCTTGCGCCGCGCGGCGATGGCCACCTTCGCGCCGCGTTCAGCGAGAAGCCGAGCGGTTTCCGCGCCGATACCGGTGCTGCCGCCGGTGATGAGAACGACCTTGCCTTCGATACCTTTGGTCATGGCTGTGTTTCCTTCATTTCAGATGTTGATTTTTCGCCGGATCGCGGCTCCGCCCGAGCGGTAGCCGCGTGGATGAATGAGGCCCTAGAGACCCACGCGAAGCGCAAGTGCCAACAGGCTGATCATCCGCAACGCATCTGTGTCGAACGCCTGTACAAGCCGTGCCGAACCCGCCCATTCTTCAGGCTTGCCCATTCGCACCATCCTCAGGTTGCTGAGACAGGGTTGAGGACAAACGCGGTGCGCTCGGCCAGATCGCCGATCCGAGATAGGTAGTTCTGGAAGTGGGGCGTCGCGCGGTGGGCGGCGACCGCATCCGCGTCCGCGTACAGCTCATCGAGCACGAAACGGTACGGATCGCTCTGGTCCCGCCAGAGATCGTAGCGCAGATTGCCCGGTTCGGCACGGCTCGGCTTTAGCATGGCGTCGAGCAGAGCGCGCAGGCGGTCGACGGTATCCGCACGGGCGGTGAGGACGGCGACGATCTTCACGTTGGCGGTCATGGCACCGTTCCTTGTCCTGGTCATATCCGAAGCGGGGCGCATCCTGAGCGCCCCGCCGGTCATCCTGGTACTCACGCAGCGGCGCGATCGAGGGCTTCGATCAACGCGTCGGCCATGGCCCGGTCCGACGCCGGATTCTGACCCGTGATCAGCTGCCGGTCCACGACGACATTCGAAGCGAAGTTCCTGTCGGTGACAGAGACGTCGCCACCGGCCGACCGCAGCGCCTTTTCCATGTCGAAGTAGAGCTCGCCCTTCAGCACTTGCTCCTCAGCGATCTTCTCCTCGCTCGCCGAAAAGACGGTCATGCGGTAGCCCGCGTAGATCCAGTCTCGCGCCAGGTCGGCCGCACCGGCGTCATCGCCTTCCTCCAGCGCCTTGCGGAAGGCCGAAGCATCCTCGAGCGCGGCGACAACGACCACCGGTCCGTGGCAGAGGAGCGCGGTCGGCTTGGCTGCCGCGTGGAAGTGACGGAGGATCGTGCCCGCATCGCGGTCCACCATCAGGTCGACGATGGGCGCGTGACCTCCCGGCACGAACACGCCAACGAAGCCGTCCAGCCCCTCGTCGACGACCGATTTCAGCGTACGCACGTCGTTCATCGCCGGGTGGCTGGCAAAAAAGTCCTTGGCGCGCTGGAATGCCGTCTCATCGCCGCCAAAATGATCAACCGAAACGGAGACGGCGTCGATGTGCGGCTTGGTCCCATTGGGCGTGGCGAGAACGATGTCATAGCCGGCGTCGAGCAGAGCCAGCGCGGGGACCGCCGTCTCGTTGAGGTACTGACCGACCGTCGCGGTACCGCCGCCACGCAGACCGATCTGCGTCGCGTTCGATCCAAGAACGAGAACCTGACCCTTGCTCATCTAAAACTCCATGTTCGCGGCGTCCGTAGCCGATGGATGGGAAATGGGCCCCGTTGACATATTCTAGAAGTCCATTTTTCTGATTTCAGATATACGTCTGACAGGATGACTGCATGCGCTACGATCTGAACCTGCTGCCGATCTTCGTCGCGTTGATGGAGGAGCGCAGCGTCACTCGGGCTGCCGAGCGCATGGGTATGACGCAGCCCGCCCTGTCTAACGCCCTGTCGCGTCTACGACAGATGCTTCAGGACCAGCTGTTCGTCCGCGAGCGCTATGGCATCCAGCCGACCCCGATCGCGCTTGAGCTCTCACCGCTAATCGCCGAGGCACTCGCGCAGCTCGACGACGCGGTCCTCGGTCAGCAGGCCTTCGACCCCGCACACGCCGAACGGCTCTTCACGATCGCGCCGAACGGCTATATCGAGTTCGTCCTCGTCCCCGCTGTCTTGGCGCGCCTGGAGAAGGTCGCGCCCGGCATAAAGCTCCGCCTGACGCCCTACGGCAACGATCTTGTGGAAACAGGCGTCGTGTCGGGCACGACGGCGCTCGTGCTGGGCCGCATCGTCGATCCGCCCGACAACCTCGTCGTCCAGCACCTGATGGATGAAGGGCTCGCCTGCGCCGTCCGCGCCGAGCATCCGGCCATCGGCGATGCCATGACGCGCGAGCAGTTTGAGACGATGAAGCACGTCAACATCGTGCCGCCTGGCCGGATGCGCGCCGGGCTGTTCCAGGCGCTGGCGCAGCAGCAGCTTAAGCGCGACGTCGCGATTTCCGTGACCAATTTCTTCGCGGTAGCCGAGATGGTGGCGGTGACCGACTACTGCGCCACCCTGCCCTCGCTCATCTGCAGGCGGCTGATGCACGACCCCCGGCTGAAGATCCTGCCCGCCCCGGTCGACCTCGGCAGCTTTCCCGTGGAAATGGCCTGGCACGTCCGCTACCGGCACGATCCCGCACACCGCTGGCTACGGGCGCTGATCGGCGAGGTCATCACCGACTTCAAGGGCAAGACGGCAGCGACAGCCATGCCGTCGCCAGCGTGATGGACGTCTGTCGGTCGCGCGACGCCGGTTGACTTCCGCTGATTGCGCTACGGCGTGATCTGGTTCGCATGCACTTCGAACTGCTGCGCCAGCTCGACGATCGTCTTCCCGCCCTTCACGGCTGCAAGGGCCACCTTCGCCTTGAAGGCCGACGTGTGGTTCCGCCGCGGTCGTTTCGTCATGGTTTCTCCTGTCGCGGCCATCATGCCGCGTTCAGGCAGAAACTCCACTTACCCGACCTGTCCATTTTCCCCGAGCCAGCTCTGTTCTTCGTCTATCGTGCCTTAGGCAGGGCTTCCAGCCGGGGAATGCCGGCGCCCGGTGCGACCGTCATCGCCGAGGCCAGCAGCCGCCGCGTATAAGGTTCCTGCGCGTTGTCGAATATCTCGGCCTTGGGTCCGTATTCGACGATCTTTCCGCGGTAGACCACAGCGATGTTCTCCGCGATGTGCTCCATCACCTCGAGGTTATGGCTGATGAAGACGTAGGTCAGTTTCAGCTCCTTGCGCAGGTCGTGGAGCAGATTGAGGATCTGCGCCTGCACCGATACGTCGAGCGCCGATGTCGGCTCGTCGCAGATCAGGGCGCCGGGCCGCAGGGACAATGCTCGCGCGATGACGACGCGCTGGCGCTGCCCGCCCGAGAGCTGGCCCGGAAAGGCTGCATGCGTACGCTTCGGCAGCCCGACGAGGTCGAGGAGATCGTGCGCGCGCTTCAACTGCTCAAGCCGGCTGCCCATGCCGTGCAGGCGCAACGGATGGGCGACGGCATCCTCGATCGAGCGCGACGGGTTCAGCGAGGAGTACGGATCCTGGAAGACGAACTGCACCTCCCGCGAAACCTGCCGGCGGTCGATCGTCTCCATCGAGCGGCCGTGCAGCAGCGCGTCCCCGCTAGTCGGCTGAGTCAGCCCCAGCATGAGCTTGGCGAGGGTCGTCTTGCCGGAGCCCGATTCGCCGACGATGCCGAGGACCTCCCTGCGGTTCACGGTCAGGCTGACCCCTTCGACGGCATGAAGCGGGCGCCGTCGCCAGGCGCCGTCCCGGACATGATAAGTCTTGCGGACGTCGCGCAGCTCGAAGACCGGTCCATCGGTCGTGTTGTCAGGCACCGGAGGCATGGCTGGTCTCCTCAGCGGTCACGATGCAGCGCGCGAGATGCCCGCCCGGGTGCTCAAGCAAGGCGATATCGTCGTCGCAGGCGGGGCGCGCGAGGTCGCAGCGCTCGCGGAAGCGGCAGCCGCGCAGCTCGCCGAGGAGCGACGGCACCGTGCCGCGGATCGTCGCCAGATGGGCCTCGCCGCTGCGCGCATTGCTGGGCAGGCAACGCATCAGGCCCGTCGTTTTGGGGGTGTCGGGAGCTGCCGAAGATCTGCGCGGGCGTCCCGCTTTCGACGACCTGGCCGGCATACATCACGCAGATGCGGTCGGCGATGCGCGAGACGATGCCGAGATCATGCGTGATCAGCACCAGCCCCATGCCGAACTCCTTCTGCAGCTCCATCAGCAGATGCAGGAGCTCGGCCTGCACCGTGACGTCGAGCGCCGTGGTCGGTTCGTCGGCGACGATCAGGTCGGGCCCGCACATCAGCGCCATCGCGATCATGACCCGCTGGCGCAGCCCGCCTGAGAGCTCGTGCGGATACTGGCCGAGCCGCTGGGGCGCACTCCAGTTTGGCGTCATCGCATAGCAAACTAGCGCATGTCCAAAGCTGGCTACGGGCAGGCTTCGAACGCACCACTGCTGCGCAAACTTGAGTTGCCGCAATGCGGTCATTCTGAAAGTCAGCAAAGGACCAATCCGCTCAGTTGATAGCTGATTTCAGGATGCTGCCGCCCCTCCCGATGGCGAGCCCGTTGCACGCGCTAGTTCGAGAGCAGCATGTAACCCAAGAAGCCGCTACGGCCTCCCCCTCCTCCGCCGCACGATCCCCTGCGCCTCCTCCAGCGCCTTGATGTCGGCCCTCCTCCTGCGCTGATTTTCAGTGTTCCGATCCCGCTTCTCGCTGTCGGTCAGCGGCACCCTCTTGTCGAACGAAACCGCGCTCGGCCGCTCCTCCTCCATAATCCCCAAACCCTCGACCGGCACGAGTTCGACATCAACGATGCCGATCTGGCGCAGGTAGCCGGTCAGATCTTCGGCCTGAGCTTGATCGTACAAGTACACGTCGTAGTCGCCGTCGAAGTCCGGGCGACGAAGGGCTCCGCGCAACGCGAATTGGCGCACATCCTCGAACTCCCGCGCCCTCCGAACGTCAAGCCGATCGAGACCAAGCAAATCCATGATCGGTCCATCGCCGGACTGCGCCTTTGCCGAATAGATGTACAGGCACGAGCGATGCTCGATCAGGCTGTTCGTACCGGCCTGACGCGGCTTGCAGTGGACCCCATCGAAACGGTGGCAGAAGAAGGTCCTGATCTCGGGGTTGCACGACCAATAGCCCACGCTACCGATCCGCGCCTGATGCTCCGAGATCCTCACCAGACATTTGCTGCCCTCGTGGGTCTTCCACCATTCGGTCGAACCGGCGTGCCGCGTGTAGTAGTGAACACGTACACGTGCGTGCGCACGCGAGATACCAGTCCCGAGGTCAATCCGATTGGGCTCAAGCGCCTCGGAGGCGAGCCATTGCGTCGCCCGGTAAGGCAGGCTCTCGAAGAACCCAGCCGCCGTGAACGTCACCGATTCACACTGATCCAGGACCAGCGGCGTCCAGATCGACCACCATCCGACTTTGCGGCCGGACTTGGCATCCTTCCAGTCGCCGATATCGACGAACACGGCGCGGCGCGAGTTGCGCGCATATGTAAGGAACCGCTGAAGGTCGCCCTCCCCTTCGGCCGCGATTTCGCGCCGGGTCAACGCGGCCACATCATCGCGCGGGATGACCTGCCAGACCCGAGCACTAGGAACTGGCTCAAGACGAAAATGACGAGCCAGGACGCTCCACGTAGCAGTGGCCGCGAATGTCCCAGATACGACAGCCGCGTCCAAATTCTCGTCCACCGCGACGTGCCAGCCCGCGAGCAACGCGGGATCGAGCTCGAGCAGAGACGCGTGCGTGATCATCAGCAGCACATGGTCCTCGGCGGCTTTGCTCCGCAGGGTGTCCTCGATCTGGCGAACGATCTGTCCGCGCTTGCTGTCCTGCTTCGAGTGGCGGGCGACGATCGACGGACGTGCGCCGAGCTCAATGGCCTTACTCGCGCAATAGGCGGCCTGCTCGTCGATCAGTTCAGTGCGCGGAAACGCGATGATGTTCCGACCGGGAGTGGAAACGATCGCATCGAGCAGGGTCAACGTCTTCCTGCTACCGGGAGAGCCTTCGTATACCGTAATATCCATAGATAATATCCGTAATTAAATCTGTCACTCGCCCTCTTATATAACAAGCGATGACAGATTTATTCGTACACGCATCGAGCCCTAGATCTCAATTTACTTCGTTGGTGGGTTTCGCCGCGACGGCATCGAGTGCTGGAGCCCGCAGGGCGAAAGCGCGAAGCTGGCGGAAGCGGCACGACGGGGCGCGCCCGCGCCCCTCGTCAGGATGAATGCGCTAGGCTCTAATCCTGGCTTGATATGACGCCGCTCCCGCAAGCGGGATCCGCGTGCCACTTCGGCTTCTCAGCCGAGGCTTCGCGCCTCGACCTCGAAGACCTCGCGGCGAGATTGAGATGAATGACGTCGTCGGCTCGAGATGGAGATGGATGCCCCGCCGCCGCAGGCGGCCTTCCTAACCGGGCGAATGACAGCAATGGGCGGCAACGCATCGAGGGGTCGAATTCGACTGACTCTCGTCCGCGCCTGAAGCAGGACGACCACCTCTCGGATCGTCAGAACAAAGCGCTTCGACCTCCCCTCACCGACCGGTAGATCGTGCTGGGCGCGACTTGAACGTGATCGGCGATCTCGGCCATGGTCATGGTGCCCTCGGCAATCAGCGTTTTCACAACCCTGAGCTTGACCGCGTCGAGCACCTTCGGTCGGCCGCCGACGCGACCTCTTGCGCGCGCGGCTCGAAGACCGGCGTGCGTCCGCTCTCTGAGAAGCTCGACCTCCATCTGACTCAACGATCCGAGCACATTGAACATAAACCTTCCTGCCGGACTGGACGTGTCGAAACCTTCGGTGAGAGACTTAAGGCCGACGTTCCGCGCTCGCAGGTCTTCAGCCAATTCGAGCAGGTGGCGGATCGATCGGGCCAGGCGCGACAACGAGTAGATATTGATCAGGTCGCCAGGCCGAACATGATCGAGGAGCTTCTGCAATTCGGGGCGGTCCGCCTTTAGGCCACTCGCCGTCTCGATAAATATCCGCTCGCAGCCGGCGGCGTTCAATGCGTCGAGCTGCAAGGCATGATCTTGAGACGATCCCGAAACGCGCGCGTACCCGATCTGCATGCTGCCTCCCTCGCAAAACTCATCTCAAGGATGGTCTCATGAGAAGGAGGTTTTGCAATCGAGTTCTGCGACACTCTACGCTGGGTAACTCAGCCATGGTTACGATCGGGCTGCGGCTCTCGCATAAACGACCGTTTGGGAGAGTGACTTTCGGTCAAGCTTGACCAGCCCTAGACCAGGACACCGTCGCGCGCCGCCAGCCAACGGTTGAGCCTCTTCCCAATGTGCTACGGCACCGAGCTGACATCGCGGGCGATCCTGCAGTGGCAGGAAGATCGCCAGGTCAAGTGGCACTACATCGCGCCGGCAAGCCGATGCAAAAGGGCTTCGTCGAGAGCCTGAATGGTCGCTTCCGTGACGAGTGCCTCAATGAGCACATGTTCCGCAACCTGCCGACCGCACGCCGGCTGATCGAAGAATGGAAGATGGATTACAACCGCGCATCAGAACACCCATCTGGCTATGTGATTGAAGTGAAGAGGTTTTGCTGTGCCGGCAGCGATCCTGCGGGGTATTTGGGGTTCTGCCGGGCCCGTGCTGTGATGGATTGGGCGGCATCTGTGGCCAGAGCGCTGCGTGCGAAGACCCAGGGGCCGTCCGGCAGGGGATGGGTGGCTTCGATCTCGCCGGCTTCAGCTGCGAGCCTGAGCGTCCTGGTCGAGACCTTGAGGAGCCTGGCGGCGTCGGTGAGGTTGAGCCAGGGCTCGACGCCATCGGCCGCGGGCCTGAACACAGGGATGCGGTAGTTCGACCGCATGGAGGCGACTCGTTCGCGCGTCCAGCGATTGCCATTGCCGGTCTTCAGGGCGTTGCGATTGAGAAAGCCGGCGATCAAGTCGTCGCTCGCGATCAACACCAGTTCGCGCACGGCTGCGACGATATCGGTCGATGTGCTGTTGCGCTGTCCGCGCCGGCGCTTCGGCAGGCGCATCTCGCTATGGGCGCCGCCGGCCCAATGCACGATGAGAACGATCTCGGAGGTGGCATCGTCGATATCGGCCACCACTTCGTTGATCAGGATGCGCACGACCCGCTTCTTCAGCCGAGCGTCGGTGGTCGGCGCCGACCATACGGTTTGCAGGTTCGACGCGAGCAGGCCGAGCATGGCGGGATCGACGCTTGCCGCGGGCCGGGCCGTGTCGTGTGCGGCGACCCTGCACTCGATCTCGCCAACCTTGGCGAGCGCCCTGTTCCAGCGCGCTTCGAGTTCACCGGCTACGAGCCGGTTGGCCGGGTCCGCGGCATCGTATTGCCGGAAGGCACGGTCGGCGGCATAGCGCGCCGCTTCCAGGTCTCGGCCAAGGATATCGCGAACCTGATCCCGCTGCCCAGACGCCTGTGACGCGGCCTCCTGCGCCGCGGCGACGGCGCCAGGGCCGACCACGCCAAGGAGCGCCTCCTCGATCGCATCGTCGACGCGCAGGCCGCCGAAGGCGATGCAGGACGGGCCACCATGGTCCATCCAGGCACGCGAGCAGCTGTAGCGCGGGATGCCGTGCCTGGCCCCGGTGTAGCGAAGCGTCAGCTTGCGGCCGCAGCGCCGGCAACGGATCAGGCCGGCGAGCAGCGCCTCGCCATGCTTGGGCGCGCCGTGATGCCTGCCGGTCGGAACATTGCCTGCCACCATCGCGCGGATCGCTTCGAACCTCTCCCAGCTCACATAGCCGTCATGGGCACCGGGCTTCAGGGCGAGCCACTCATCCCGTGCCCTGCGGCGGGTCTTCACCCTGATGACGTCGGCGGCATAGGCTGCCGCGGCGCTGGTCTTACCATAGGCATAGGCGCCGCCGTAGACCGGGTTCACGATGACCCGGTGGATGGAAGCATAGTTCGGCCGGCGCCAGATCGTGACGCCGTTGCGCTGCTTCACGGGCAGGTCGAGATCATGTTCGTGCAGCCAGCACAGCGCCTGACGCGCGCTGCCGAGCTCCTGGACCTTGTCGAAGACGAGCGTGATCGCCTCCTGAACACGCCGATCCGGGTCCTTCTCATATCGGTCATCCGCCTTCACGAAGCCGATCGGCGCGGAGACGATCAGTTCGCCCCGGCGCGCCTTGGCGTAGCGGGCCGCGAGAGAGCGCTGACGCAGGAGATCGAGCTCGTACTCATTGAGGCTGCCCTTGAGCCCCAGCAACAGGCGATCGTCGCCATGACGCGGCGCATAAACGGTCTCTTGATCGATGAGCACCGTGTCGACAACCCGGCACATCTCGATCAGCTGCTGCCAATCGCGGCTGTTGCGGGCAAAACGCGAGACCTCTCGGGCGCAAACCGCGCCGACCTTGCCGAGGCAGACCTCCGCCACCATCCGCTCGAAGCCCATCCGCTGGACGGATCCCGCCGCGGAGCGGCCGAGATCGTCGTCGATGACCTCAATCTGCGACCATCCCAGCGCAGTCAGGCGGTCCCGCATGGCATATTGCAGCGCGCCGCTTTCGCGGTTGTGCAGCACCTGGTGGGCGGAGGACTGGCGCACATAGAGGATCGCCTTGCGCTCCAGGTGATGAGGCCGAACCTTCTCAGAGATCATCGCCGGCCTCCTTTGCTGGAAGCGGAACGGCCGTGGCGGCGTGGGCGAGGATCAACCGCGCCATCAGCTCCGTCAGCGCCGATCGTGCTCGCTCCGGCAGCTCCGGCCAGAGCGGCGCGCCGCCGGCCTGCGGCCTGGCGCTGTCGAACAAATCCATCTGCTGACGCCCGCGCGGCCGCTTGTGCCTGCCGCTGTTCACCGCCGTCGCCGTCGTCGCTCGCATGGGCCTCTCCCCGAATCTGGTCGTGAGAGGACCGGGATGCGCCAGAAAGCGGGGCATTCGATGATGCCGCAAACGTCTTCAACGCCCGATCGAGCAGCCCCGACAGCTCCGCCAATGCCTCCAGGCCGACGAATGGGGCAGCGGTCAGCTCAAGATCGCCAGGACATGACGCTCGCTCGAACATCCAGGCCGGAACCTCGAGCCAGCGGTCCCCCTGGCCGCCGGCTACCGCGCAGCGGAAATACATGCCGTCGCACTTCGCCACGGCGCCATGAATGCCGACCTGATGGCCAAACCACGGATGATACCGATAGAGAACTTCGCGGAACTCGGTCCCGTGGGCGTTCTCAAGCCTTGTTGTACAATGCCCACCGGCCGCACACGAGCCTCGGTGGCCCTACCCCGAACGAGTTTGCAACCTAGTCCAGGACGGGCCACATCGAGAATAGAGTTCAGTTATGAACGAGGGCTAACAGTGGGCAACGCCACCTCCGATCAGTTCCTCCTGGTCGACGCGATCGGACAGGAAGTTGGGGCGGATCGCCGGCGCGTCCTGAGGCCTTGGCGAGGCGATGTGGATGCTGCCGCGCGAGCGCGGTCGCATCTGGGACACGCCGACCGTCATCCCCGGCTCGGTATCGAGCTTGCGGTCGGCCGCGTTGGAATGTGGTATTTGTAGGCTACCGCGGACGAGACGCCTCCATGATGGAGTCCTTGAATTTCATTCTCGACAATCCGTCAACATCCCCAACGAGCTCTACTGGTTGACCGGCTCGGCGTCGCGGATGCTGCCGGCGGTCACGAACTACCGACGATCTTGGCGATGCACAACCAGCAGAAAGCGCTCAACGGCGCCCAAGTGCAGCGCCCCGCCGCTCACGCGGTGGTCAGGACGCCTCGACCGATGACGCGCCCGTGTCTCAGATCCTCGAGCAATTGATCAGCTTCCTCGAGGCTTCTCTGATCGGTCGGAATCCGCGGCAACTGACCGGAGCGGGCAAGCGCGAGCAGTTCCTGGAGCTCGGCGAGGCTGCCGACGAACGAACCCATCAGTGTGATCGCGCGCAAGGGAAGCAGCGGGATGGAGAGCGCGAACTCGCCTCCCACCAAGCCGATGACGATGCATGTCCCGCCCTTTGCAACGGCGCTGACCGCAAGCTGGACCGAATCGGGCGCGCCGACGAGATCGATCACGGCTAGCGGCGGTCCGCCGGTCAGGGACGCCACCTGCGCGACACAGCCGGGATCACGAGGATCGACCGCCGCGAGAGCCCCCGCCACGATCGCGGCGTTGCGCTTTGCGGCGTCGATATCGGCTACCACAGCCCCCCTCGCGCCCAGAGCTTTTAGAATGCTGAGGCACATCAGCCCTAGGCCGCCGCCGCCGATGATCAGGATCGGCGAGGTCTCGATCAGTGAGCCAAGCTTCTTCACGGCCGAATAGGCCGTCAGTCCCGCGCAAGCCAGCGGCGCCGCCTGGGCCGGGTCCATCCTCCCGATGTCGAGAAGATAGCGAGGGTGTGGCACCACGATATGGGTGCTGTAGCCGCCATCGGAGAACACGCCCAAGAAGCGCGTCGCCCCGGTACAGACGTGCTCCCGCCCCACCGCGCAGGCGGAACACCTGCCGCAGCCGATCCAAGGATACACTAAATAGGACTTGCCGATCTCCAGACCCGTGGCCTCGGCCCCGGCGTCGACGAGTTTGCCAACGGTTTCGTGGCCGGGCGTGTGCGGCAACTTGGCGCCGCGGTCACTCATCTTGAGGAACTTGCCGCCACCGAGATCGTAGCCGCCGTCACAGACATGAATATCGGTATGGCAGACGCCGGCTGCCTGCACCGCGAGTACAACCTCGGTTCCATGCGGAACCGGCGGCGCGATCTCCTGGCACTCCAGGCGGCCGCCATAACGCGTGAGCCGATAGCTCTTCATCGCAATTTCTCTCTCGAACGGCGCAATCGAGAGCGATCTCGATCGCGGACAGGGGGGTGGTCGGTGTGTGTGGCGCGAGCCGGCTGGAGCATTCTCGGGCGAGGCGGGCTCCGGCTCGCGTGAAGGACGTGGGGTGGAACAGTCAGCCCGAGCGTTTCCGTGCCTTGACGAGAAGCCAAAACGCGGTGGCGATGCGTAGTGTCGTCAGGCGCCCAGGAAGCTCGACAGGATCTCGTCATGCTTGCGGAGCTCGTCGGGTTCACCGCTCGCGGCGATCTGGCCGTCGAAGAGCATCACGAAACGATCGACCGCGCTCGCCGCAAACGGAACGTTCTGCTCGGCGACGATGATGGCCAGACCGTCTGCTCGCAGTTGCCTGATCGTGTCGCGCAGCAGCTCGTGGACCGAGGGAGCGAGTCCCTGAGTCGGCTCGTCGAGTAGGAGAACGCGCGGTCGCCGCGCCACCGCCATGCCCACAGCCAACATTTGCTGTTCGCCGCCGCTGAGCATGCCGGCAGCGGCCTGCATGCGCTCGCGCAGGATCGGGAACATATCGAAGATGCGTTCCAGCGCCGCCTTACGGTTCGACCGGATCATCCGCAGTCCGAGGGCGAGGTTTTCCTCGACCGTCAGCGCCGAACAAATATTGCCGCGGATCTCCGGAACCAGCGCGAGGCCGCACTGGGCTCGGCTATGGGCAGGCAGTTTCGAGAGATCCCGGCCATCGAGTTCGACGACACCGTCGCCCTGGACCAGCCCCGCGATCGAACCGAGCAGGCTGCTCTTGCCGGCTCCGTTTGGCCCGAGGATTGCGACCGCTTCGCCGGTCGCCACGCGCAGATCGATCGAACGGCAGACTTCGATGCGCCCGTAGCGGGCCGAAATGTCTTTGCAAACGAGGATATCCTTGCCCGATCGATTGGCGCGGCGGACTGGCGGGCTCCCGTCCCTGGCGTGGGGGATGCTCATGCTGGCCATTCTAAGACGCTCTTGTGCCGAGATAGGCTTGGACGAATTCCGGACGGGAACTAACTTCGTCGGCGGTCCCACGCAGCAGGACCTTGCCGCGATCCAGCACGACGACACGGTCGGCCAACGTCTTCACGAGACGGAAATTGTGCTCGACCAGGAGGATGCCTACGCCCTGCTGCGCCAGACGACGAACTTGGTCCACGAAGATTTTTTGCTCGGCGCGCGAGAGGCCGGCAGCGGGTTCGTCCAGGAGCAGAAAATTGGGCTCGGCCGCCATGGCCCTCGCAATGTCGACCATGCGAACCAGGCCCATCGGAAGCGCGTTGAGTGCCTGCTCGGCGACCGAGGACAGGTTGAGGTCGGCCAGCAACTGCCGGCAACGCTGGCGCAGTTCGCGCTCGCTCCGCCGCATGAAAGGAGGGCGGAACAGCGCGCTCCAGACACCCGTCACGGCACGTGGATGGAAGCCAGCGAGCGTCGCATCCTCGACTGTCGCGCTCGGGTCGATCCGCGGCGTCTGGAACGTCCGGGAGATGCCCCCGGCGATGCGCTTGTGCGCATCGATGCCTTTGAGGCTTTTGCCGTCGACGCTCACATCGCCTTCGGCGAGTTCGACGAAGCCGGTTATCGCGTTGAATAGAGTGCTCTTGCCTGATCCGTTCGGTCCGATCACCGCCAGGATCTCTCCGCGAGAGAGGCTCAGCGTCGCCTCCTGCAGAGCCGTGACGCCGCCGAAGCGCACGGCGACATTGTCGACGTCGAGGCTCATAGCGCGCTCCTTTCCGCCATACACTCGGCAGCGGGCGCTGCGGCGACAGCGTTGCGGCGCGAGAGAAGCCGCGGCAGGTTCGCGCGCAGCGTCCGATTGAGATCGAGCATGCCGCCTGGCGAGAGGACGAGGACGGCAATCAGCGCGCCGCCGTAGAACATGCCCTGAACCTCCTGGCTCGGCACGAATTTGAAGATGAGCGTCAGGAGTGCAGCGCCGAGGATCGGACCGAGAACCGACCGGGCACCGCCCACGACGGCCATCAGCATGACCGAGAGCGACACCGACGGCCCGAGCGAGTCCGGGCCGATATAGCTGATGTGGTGCGCGTAGAGCCATCCTCCCAGCCCGGCGACAGAGGCCGACAACGCCAACACGGTGCTGCGCACGCGCGCAACGTCGACACCGTCGGCGACTGCCCGGAACGTGTCGGCGCGCACTGTGCTGACGGCACGGCCGAAGCCTGAATCCGTGAGATTACAGAGAAGCACCGATACGACCACGACGGCGAACCAGGACAGAGCATGGAAGGCGAGAGGGCTCTCGGCGAAGGGCACGGGCGGAACGCCGGACAAGCCGATATATCCGCCCGTGAAGTCGCCACCTTCGCGCAGGCCGATATCGACCGCCTGTCCGAAGACCAGCGTGGCGATAGCCAGGGCCAGCGGGCTCATCCGCGACATCAGCCGCGCCAGCGGGTACGCGACCATGGCAGGGAGAATCAGCGCGAGCCCCAGCCCCAACAGCGACGGCAAACCGTAGCGCACGGTCACGATGGCTGTCGCATAGGCGCCAATCGAGGCGAAGGCGGCCTGGGCGACCGAGAGAATACCGCCATAGCCGTAGCTGATGCCGACGGAGAGTGCGAGTAGCGAGTAGATCGCGATTACCACCGAGGTATCGAGCCAGACGACGCGATTGTGGATCGTAAGCGTGACGAGAAGAACGCTCGTGACGAGAAGAAGCGTCGGGCGCTGTCGCTGAAGCAAGGTCATGCTCGGCTCCCCGTCGCTACCTGGCGCCCGCTCGCGCTGAAGGTCAGAACGCCGAAGATGAACGCGAGTGGCACTAGGGTGGCGATAGCGCCGGAGGCGTATCCCGCGCTGATGGTTTCGACGATACCGATGGCCAGGCCACCGAGCAGTCCTCTGAGCGGCCCGTTGAGACCGAAGACGATCGCCGCACCGAAACCCGCCAGCGTCAGGTGCATGCCGGAGGCAAAGTCCATCCCTGCCGTATAAAGCACGAGAATCCCTGCCAGCCCGGCCAGCGCTCCGGCCAACATGAAGGTGCCGAACTGGAGCCTGCGCACAGGTATGCCGGCAAGCTTGGCCGCGACCTCGTTGGTCGCGCTGGCGCGCATGTCCCTTCCCCAGGCCGTCCGGTAAAGCAGGATGTAGAGCAGCAGGACCAGGACCAAGCCGATCGCAACGTTGATTCCGGCCTGAGGACTTATGCGCATGCCGAAGATCGTCCAGAATTCGGCGAACGGCTGCCGGATGAAGGGGTCCTTGCCAAAAGAGGTCAAGACAAACGAATCGATGAACAGCGCGAAGCCGAAACTGGCCAATACGAGCGCCAGCGGATCGTTCTTCGGGCGGCGGCTCAGCGCCAGCGAGATGCAACCCACGATGCTGGAGGCGGCGATAGCCGCCAGCAGGCCGAGCGCAATGCCCACTGCGGGCCCGTAAGCTTCGCCGCCGAACATCGCGATCGCGCCGGCGAGAACCGCATAGCCTCCGACAGCGAGGTCGACTGTGTCGGTCGCGATGAACAGCAGGCTGATCGGAAACGCGAGCAGCCCATAGGTAACGCCGAGCAGGACGCCTCGCATCGTCAGTTCGAGCAACTCATGCATCAGTTGTTTTCACCTTAAGCGAACGGGCGCTATGGCAATCTTCTGCCGGGGGGCGGAGGGAGTTCCCATGGCGCGCCCTTCGGCGCATTTCCGTCTCGATGGGCCTGCGTGTCCGGCAGACCTGGAAAGCGCCGGGCAAGGCGTCCAGGCGTGAGGGACGACAGCAGGCAGGCTCAGTAACCTTCGAGGCGCTTGAAGGCGCCGTCGCGGATTTCGACGACTGTCAGAGCGTTTGAGCTCCAGCCGTCATGGTCTTCATTGGAATAGCAGAGCTCGCCTTCCGAATACGTGGTGACCTTGCACAGCGTCTCGAGCCGGTCCCGCAGCTTCGGGCCGGTGATCTCGCCCTCGACCAGCTTCGCGGCTTCCACGATAGCGATGAGTCCATTCGAGGTCAGCAGTTCGGCAAAGCCCACAGGCGACTTTCCGGCCGCGCGGAGCATTTCGCCGAGCTTGGCCTGACGCGGAGACGGATCGTCCCAGTTACCGACGACCACCAGCCTGACGCCGTTTCCGGCAGCGCCGGTACCGTCGACGAAGGCCTTCTGGCCCAGCCCCATTCCACCCCAGATCGGAGCACTGAGGCCGACCTGCTGGCTGGCGCGGACGAATGCGGCGCCAAGGGCTGGTGCCGTGACGTGCATCAACACGACATCGGGGTTGGCGTTGCGCAACTTGGTGGCCTGCGCGGCGATCTCGATCGATTTCAGAGGTGCCGATGCGACACCAACTACCTCGACCTTCGCGGCTTCGGCCAGCTTCTGCACGTAGTCGTAGGAGTCTTTTCCGTATGCATCCTCCTGATGGAAGATGGCGACCTTCTTTGCGCCCTGCGCGATCGCCGAATCGAACTGCTTCTTGGTCGTTACCAGATCGTTGGACATGGAGCGGAAGGCGTAGGGAAACTGGGCGTTTTCGCGCGCCGTCACCGAGATGGTCGCGTTCGGCATGAGGATCGGCACCTTTTCGCGGGCCGCGATCGGGCTGGCCGCCAGCGAGCCGCTGCCAGTGCTCGCGCCGATGATCGCGACCACCTTATCCTGGCGGATCAACTTCGTCGCGCCGCGTGCCGCCTCCGTGGGATTGGTGGTGTCATCATAGACCGCCAGATCGATCTTGCGGCCGTTGACGCCGCCATTCTTGTTGATGTCCTCAACGAGAACCTGGACGGCGTCGCGCTCCGGGATGCCGAAGGCCGCAGCAGGGCCACTCAGGCTCAGGAGCAAGCCGATCCTGAGTGGATTCTTCTCTTGCGCGTGAGCGGAAGCCACGGGCGCTGAAGCCAGCAGGCCAGCGAGTAGTACAGCCGTCGACGACGTCCAGAATTTCATAGGATCCTCCAGGGGTGTTGTTTTGTTTTTTATTTTTGGTGGCGCCGAGCGTTGACCGCCCCTGCGCCACCGGAAGCCGTTCTACGCGGCGGCGGTCTCCGCCTTGTTGTTAGCCGCCTCGACGACCGAGCCCGAGAGATACGCGCCCTGCTTGAGCAGTTCGCGCTGCAGCAGGCGTACATCAAGCTCGCGCGGAGCGACGCCCGCGTTGGCCGCTAGCGCGCCGGCGACGCCTGCCGCCTGCCCCGTCATCCAGCATTGCGGAATTTCGCGCAGGAAGGTGTGCGAGCTCGCATCGCAGGCGACATGCCGTCCAGCCCCCAACGCGCCATCGAGGCCCGTTGGCAGGAGCGAGCCATAAGGTACCGAGACATTGGCCCATTTCGGGGCCAAAGAGGTCGAGACGCCGATCTCGTCGTCCCAGACCTTGGCCTCGTCCCATTGCGCCCGCGTCACCATGCGGTCGGCGGCGAAGCGCCGGCTGTGGCGCACGCCGACCTGCGGCGCGCCGAGGAGGAGGTAGGCGTTCTCAAAGCCCGGAGCCTCGGCGCGATAGCTCTCCAGATGAGCGACAGCCAGCTGGCGCGACTTGATCTCGACTTCAGTGAGATCCTCGACGTTCACCGCGCTGTAGCCTGACAGGCGCGGCCCCATGAACAGGCCGATGTCCGGCCGCCAGGAGAAGAATGGCTTCTCGAAATATTTGAGTTTCTCACGGCCGCGCTTCATGAAATCGGAGAAGCCTGCCTTATTCGTCCGTCGGAACTCCGTCCAGCGCTCCATGTCGACGCCGCCCAGCATGAAGGCGGTGTTGATGCAGTGATGAATGTCCGTGGTATCGATATCGGAATCCGCGCCGACACCGGCCCGCGCCAGCAGGTCCGCATCACCGGTGGTGTCGATCACGACCTTGGCCAGAATGGCGTGACGACCTTCCTTGCTCTCGAAGATTGCGCCGCGGACGACGCCGTCCTCGACGATCGGCTGGACCGCCCAGGCGTGGAGAACAAGCCGGATTTTGTTCTCGACCATCAGGCGCATCGACAGCGTCTTCAACGCTTCCGGATCTATGGTCGGCGACCAAGTGACGATGTTCTGGAACGCGGCCGACCGGTATGACCAGTAGTCGGCAGTCGCGGCATCGCGCGAGCCCCATTCCGCGCGCGGCGGGCCCATCACGGCATCCTTCGGAAGACGGTCGAAAAGTTCGCGAGCGAAGCCCGCGATCACCTGTGTGCCATTCCAGTCGGTCATGCGGTCGATCCAGAGCACGAGGCCGCCGGTCGACAGTCCGCCGAGGTGGTTGTAGCGCTCGACAAGCGTCACATCGGCGCCGAGCCGTGCTGCCGCCACCGCCGCGGACGTTCCTGCCGGACCGCCGCCCACCACGAGCACGTCGGTCTCCGAGAACACCGGAATTTCCCGTGCGGCTTCGCGGTAGGTCAAAGCCGGGCGGGCGCGTCGTTCGCGACCTTCGTCTTCCCCGAAGATCTCGAGCCCCATTCCCAGCGAAACCGTATTGATCGACTTGTCACCGGCCATCGAAGTTCCCGACCTCCCCGCGCGGCCGACGGCCGAGCACTCATTCTTCGTTGCGCCTGCAGATGCAGACCGGGGAAACTTGACAGCTAACTCATATATTACAAATATGAATTTCGAATTGTAGATATTTGAAATTTCTATGTCGATATCACTGAAGCAGATCCGATACTTCATCGCCGCAGCCGATGCCCAGCAGATATCGGCCGCCGCGATCGAGCTCGGGATTTCCCAGCCCGCCATCACCGCCGCCATCAAGGAACTCGAGGCCGATCTTGGCGTCGCCCTGATCCGCCGTCGCGTCGGCGGGATCACGCTCACGCATGAAGGCCTGAAATTCCTGAGCCAGGCCAGGAACGTCCAGATGAGCGTCGCGGACGCCATTCTCTCGATCAAGAAGGACGATGCTCGTATCAGCGGCACCGTCCGATTGGGCGTCACCTATACGGGTCTGGGCTATTTCATACTGCCGACCCTGGCACGGTTCCGGCGCCACTTTCCAGAAGTGAACGTCGAACTTCATGAGATGTCGCGCACCGAACTCGAGAACGAGATCATCTCAAGTCATGTCGACCTCGCCCTAATCATCATATCCAACATCAACGACTACGACGCGATTTCGTACCGGGTCCTGCTGCGGTCCCAGCGACTTCTCTGGATGTCGAGCCAGTGTCACTTTCCATTTAATTCCCGGAACCGCAGTTCAGCATTTTCAACATGTTACGCGGGCACGTAATTTGATAATCG
>JARYGW010000429.1:0-4018 GCA_033792295.1 Allobosea sp. | reverse complement strand
AGGAGCGCCGGAAACCGTTCCGCAATTTCCTGAATCTCGGAACGGCTTCAGGTCCTTGCTTTGTTGCATTTTCTTCACGCGAACCGGTGTCCACTTCGCTCGAAAATGCTCTAGCCGACACGCTCCATCTGCAAGATCCTTGCCCGGTGGCCAGCGACGCGCAAGCGACCTGCAACGTCGAGCCAGAGACAGGGCCGGGCCCGCCAGGGGCCGTGCGTCAGGTCGGCCACCGCCCGGCCGTTTGGCAGCGGGGTCAGGCGTGTCACCGCGCCGTCCAGAGGCCATGGCCAGAGCCCCGTGCCGTCCGGCCGGATCGCGATCTCGGTGCCGAAATGCGGATCGCGCCAGCGGCCGATCAATCGGTTGTCGAGCGGCGTATCGGCCGGCACGCGCCGCAGAGAGCGCTGGACGCCGCCGATCTGCCCGGTCAGGCGATCCGTCCCGTCGCGCCGCAGGCGGATGTCGAGATAGGCCGGCAGGCTGCGCAGGCCATTTTCACCATCGGAGACGAGCCGTTCATAGCCGCCCATGAAGCTGATCGAATCCGAGGCGAGTTCCGCCCAGAACGGCCCTTCCTCGCTGGCAAACAGCCCCGTCGGCGCTTCCGTCGCAACCGGCAGCTTCTCACCCAGCAGGGCGGCGAGCACTGTCAGCGCCGGCCAGAGCGCCTCCTCCTCTCGGTTGGTCAGGACGACGACGCCGACACCGAGCCCGGGCGCGGTGAGGACATGATTGCGATAGCCAGTGAGCGAGCCGCCATGGCCGACGACATCGAAGCGGCCGAGGCGACTGCAGACCAGCCCGAGCCGGTAGACGCTCTCGCTGCCATCCGCGAAATGGCGCGGCGCGGTCAGCCGCTCCAGCATGCCGGCGAGCGGTCCGCGCCCGGCCAGCAGGCCTGAGAACCAGCCGGCGAGACCGGCGGCCGAGCCGGCAATGCCGCCGGAGGCCGAGAAATGGAAGCCGTAATGGCCGCGGCGCCAGATTTCGCCGTCCCGCCAATAGCCGGTGGCGAGGCCGGGCACGATCTCGGCGCCGTCATAGGGCAGGCGGAAAGTCAGGCCGAGCTCACCGGACAGCGCCGCGACGGTCTCGCCATAGGGCTTGCCCGTGACCTTTTCGAGCACGCGCTGGGCGAGGCGCCAGCCGGTGTTGGAATAGGCCATCTCCATACCGGCCGGCGCGCTCAGCGCGGGAAAGCGGCAAGCGAGCGCATGGATTTCGTCCGCGCTCAGGGTCGCGGTGAAGGGCACGCCCTGCTGCCAGAAGGCCTCCATCATGTCGGGCAGGCCACCGGTCATGTCGAGAGCACGAACGAGCGGAACCTCGGCCAGCGGCGCCGGCAGCTCGGGCAGCCAGCGCCCAAGCGAGGTATCGAGCGGGACGCCTTCGCGCAGCAGCGCCACGGCGAGCACATGCTTGCTGATCGAAGCGAAACGGTTCGCTGTCTGCGGCGTGAAGGGCAGGCCGTGCTCGATGCTGGCGAGCCCACCGGCGAAAGCCTCGCGGACACCATCCCGGTCAAACAGGACGACCGCGCCGCCCGGCCCAGCCTCGCGCTGCCATCCTCCCGCGATCTCGGCTGCACGCCCGGCAGCCTCCGTCCAATGTGCGGTCATCGCTCGCTCCTCAGGCAGGCCGGGCTTCGCCGAGGAGATTGCGCAGCGTCCGCATGAAGACGCGGGCGCCGGTGGCGATGGCGTCGTCGGGGAAGTCGAAATCGGGGTTGTGCAGATGGGCGGTGGCGCCGGAGCCGAGCAGGAACATCGCCGACTTGGCCTTGCGTCCGAACAGGCCGAAATCCTCCGAGCCGCGCGAAGGCGGCGTCTCGCCATGCGGGACGTTTTCCTCGTCCATCGCCCGGCGCAGCATCGCCACGACCTCCGGCTCGTTCTCGCAATGGTGGAAGATGTCGTGATAGCTGATCTCGAGGGAAAGCCGATCCTCAATGGCAGCCTCGCGCGCCAGCATTTCCGCCGCCTCACAGAGCGCCCCCATCTGCGCGTCATTGACGGTGCGCAGCGTCGCCCAGAGCTCGCCACGGCCCGGCGCGATACCGAAAGCCTCCTCGCCGATCGCGACGTGGGTGACGGTAACCAGCCGG
Organism: Allobosea sp.; assembly: GCA_033792295.1. Lineage (GTDB taxonomy): Bacteria > Pseudomonadota > Alphaproteobacteria > Rhizobiales > Beijerinckiaceae > Allobosea. Next base: position 1,914 of record JARYGW010000429.1, on the reverse strand, counting down.
AATTGCGCATCGAGCGGACCGCCGGGACCCAGGGCGGTGAGGGCGGGGATCAGTGCCGCGATGGCCGGCGCGGGCGAGCGGCCATGCTCCGGCGTCGAGGCATGCGAAGTCTCGCCGGTGAGGACGATCTTGATGCCGCGCGAGGCGCAATTGGCGGCGCCTTCGGAGATGCGGGCCTGCCCGACCGGCACGCCAGGACGGTTGTGCAATGAAATGGCGTAGTCGGGGGCGATCTCTGCGAATTTCGGGTCGGCGATGACGGCGGCGGCACCGGCGCCGGTCTCTTCGGCCGGCTGAAAAAGCAGGATGGCGCGGCCGCGCTTCGGCGGATTGCGATGCAGCCCACGCCCCAACGAAGCAAGGATGGTCATATGGCCGTCATGGCCACAGAGATGGCCCTTGCCTGGAATTTCGGAGCGGTAATCGCTGTCGGAGAGCTCCTCGATCGGCAGCGCGTCGAGCTCTGCGCGGACCATTACCGTCGGGCCGGGCTCGGCGCCTTCGTAGATCGCCGCGACGCCATGGCCGCCGAGGCCGGTGACGATGCGATCCGGCTGCGTCGGCTGCAGGAAATCGACGATAGTGGCGGCGGTCTCGCGTTCCTCGCCCGAGATTTCGGGCCGGCGATGCAGCCGATGCCGCAGATCGACGAGGTCGACCATATCGCTGTTGGTCAGGAACATTCGGAACCTCCCTCGCCCAGCCTCCGATTCAGGCCGGGTGTCTCAAGGAGAGAGGTTCGACAATTCTCAAAGCCCCGCAAGCCTCACAGAGGCCGGGGCGCCATGCGCGGCTATCCATCTCTTTGCCGCCGCATCGCATTTGCCTGAAGAGCACACGCTGCTTTTCGGACAAATACGATGCTCTAGTGATCGAGCTCGGCGTCGATCTCGGCGTTGAAGGCTTCCGCCAGCATGGCGCGGCAGGCCTCGGCCTGCTCGCGAGCGGTGTCGAGCGTGATGTGCGGCATGATCTCGGCCAGATCGCGCAGAGCGAAATCGACCGCCGACAACAAGCCCAAAACGGGTTGCCTGGCCGGGGCTGGCTGTGGCGGGCGACGGAACGCGATGACCTGACCCATAGGCATACTCACACTGAAGGCGAATCGGCCCTCAGTGTGCGGGTGGAAATTTCAGAAAGTGGTTAACGGCGGAAATGTGGCCGACTTGACCTGCCTGCCAGCCCCTCAACCGAAGCCGTGCAGCCCCGCCCCGTGGCGCTTGAGCCAAGCCTCCGCCTCCTCAGTGCGCGGGCAGAGCTTGTGCGTCAGCACCCAGAAGCGATGCGAGTGATTCATCTCCTTGAGATGAGCGACCTCGTGGGCGGCGAGATAGTCGAGCACGAAGGCCGGAGCGAGAATCAACCGCCAGGAGAAATTGAGATGACCCTGCGAGGAGCAGGAGCCCCATCGGCTCGTGGTGTCGCGGATCGTGATCTTGCGGGCCGGAATGCCGAGATTGGCGGTGTGGCGGCGCACAGCCTGCTCCAGATCCTCCAGCGCGAGCCTTCTCAGAAAGTCCTTCACCCGGCGCGGGACATGGGCGCTCTCGCCTGCCACGGCGATGATCGGCGCACCGTCCTTGTCCGTCGTAGCCTGCGTCAGCCCGCGCGCCTTCGACCAGTGGACGATGCGGTGCGGCACGCCGCGCAGCGGAATCGTCTGCCCCGGCTCGAACGGAACGGCGAGCGGGCGCTTGGCGAGTCGCGCCGCGATCCAACCGCCATGATTCTCGGCGAAAATCCGGCCTGCGGCGAAATCGACCCGCTCCGGCAAGGTCAGCGTGATCTCGCCGGTGGCCTGCGAGACGCGCAGGGTCATCCGCCGCGCATTGGCGCGGCGCTTCACCAGGACGGGATAGCGCTGGCCGGCATGGACCACATCGAGGCGGTCGGGGTCCGGCTGGCGCTTGAACA
>JARYGW010000428.1:0-4038 GCA_033792295.1 Allobosea sp. | reverse complement strand
CCTGAAGCAGCTCGGCGGCGATCCCTTCGTGGATGCCGGCGAGTTCAAGAAGGGTCAGGTCGTCACCTGCGAGGTGGTCGAGGTCAAGGAGTCGGGTCTCGACGTCAAGATCGTTGGCACCGACATGATGACCTTCATCAAGCGTGCCGAGCTCGCCCGTGACCGCCAGGAGCAGCGCCCCGAGCGCTTCGCTGCCGGCGAGAAGGTCGATGCCCGCGTCGTGCTCTTCGACAAGAAGGCCCGCAAGATCCAGGTCTCGATCAAGGCTCTGGAAATGGCCGAGGAGAAGGAGGCCATCGCCCAGTTCGGCTCGCAGGACTCCGGCGCCTCGCTCGGCGACATCCTGGGCGCCGCCCTCAAGAAGGCCGGCGACAAGAAGTAAGGTTTGGGCCGCGAAGGCGGCCGGACATTCAAGAGGGCCCGCGCGGAGCGATCCGCGCGGGCTTTTGTTTCGGTTGTTTTGGCAGCCCTCGTCCCGAGAAGCAGGCGCCCGCCCGCTTTTCGGGACGAGGGCTGGTCCGTCTTTCCGCAAAGGAGCCCGTCATGATCCCCGCCGCCATCGGCATCGACTTCGGCACCACCAACAGCGTCGTTGCGCTGGCGGGGGCCGACGGCTCGGTCGTGACGCGTTCCTTCGCGACGAAGCAGGGCGCCGTCGATGCCTATCGCTCGGCGTTGATGTTCTGGCGCGAGGGGCGCCCGCCGCAGACTCGCATCACCCATGTCAGCGGCCCCGATGCCCTTGACATGGCGCTGGGCATGACCAGCGAGCATCGCTTCCTGCAATCGCTCAAGACGCATCTCTCCAGCCGTGCCTTCCAGGAGACGCGGCTTTTCGGCAAGCTCTTCGGGCTGGAGGATTTGATTGGCGTCTTCCTCCGCGATCTGACGGATGGCTTGGCCGACGCCGCGACACTGCCGCTGATCTCGGGCCGGCCGGTCGTCTTTGCCGGTGAGCGTCCGGACGAGGAGCTGGCGCTGGGGCGTCTCGGCGCTTCCTATGCCAGGGCGGGCATGAGCCAGGTGGGCTTCGCCTATGAGCCGCTCGGCGCCGCCTATTGGTACGCTCGCGACCTGAAGACGCCGCAGACGATGCTGGTCGCGGATTTCGGCGGCGGCACCAGCGACTTCTCGGTGATGCGCTTCGAGCCTCACCAGCGTGGTGGGCTGGAGGCGATCCCCCTCTCTCATGCGGGTGTCGGCGTCGCCGGCGACACCTTTGACTACCGCATCATCGAGCACGCCGTCTCGCCGGCGCTCGGTAAGGGCACGGAATACCGCTCTTTCGGCAAGCTCCTGCCGGTTCCGGCGCATTACCACGCCGCCTTCGCGCAATGGCACAAGCTCTCCCTGATGAAGAGCCGCGAGACCATGGCCGAACTGCATGCGCTGATCCGCGAAGCCGTCGAACCGGGCAAGTTAGAGGATCTGCTGACGGTGATCGAATACGACCTCGGCTACGAGCTCTATCGTGCCGTATCGGCGGCAAAGATCGCGCTTTCGGAGCAGGACGAGACCATGCTGCGCTTCGTCCAGATGGGTGTCTCCATCGAGACGCCGATCCGGCGCAGCGAGTTCGAGCGCTGGATCGCCGAGGATGTCGGCGCGATCGAGGCCGCGCTCGACCGGGCTCTCGCGGAGGCCGGCATCGATGGCGGGCGGATCGAGGCGGTCTTCATGACCGGCGGCACCTCGCATGTGCCGGCCGTGCGGTCGCTCTTCGACCGGCGCTTCGGTGCGGAGAAGGTCCATATCGGAGACGCCTTCCGCTCGGTCGCGAGCGGCCTCGCCCTGGTCGCGCTCGACCGGTCGCGCGCCAGGGTCGCCGCGTAATCAGACCTCTGCCGCCTTGCCCGTCCGGCGGGACGGGGCTACATCACGGGCCTCAGAGCACGCGCCGATCGGACTGCGGTGCAATCTGATCGGGTCACGCGTTCTCTATCAATACGTTAGAGACGGATTCACCGATCGGGTTGGTCCAAGCTGATCGTATCCAGCTCTAGCCGACAGGAGTTTCCCGATGGCATCCGATGCCGACCTGCTTGCCGACCGCCGCAACCTGCGGCGCAAGCTGACGCTCTGGCGCGTGCTGGCGGCCCTTGGGGTGATCGTGGCGGCCGTGGTCGGCGGCCTGGCCTGGCGGGGCGAGGGCGCTGTGTCCCTGTCCAGCCCCCACATTGCCCGTGTTTCCATTTCCGGCTTCATCTCGGGCGATCGCCGCACCCTCGATCTGATCAAGTCGGTGGGCGACAGCAAGGCGGTGTCCGCCGTCGTGCTCGACATCAACAGCCCCGGCGGCACCACCTCTGGCGCCGAGGCGCTGCATATCGCGCTGCGCGAGCTCGCAGCGAAGAAGCCGATCGTTACGGTGGTCGGCGGTCTTGCGGCGTCCGGCGGCTACATCGCGGCGATGAGCACGGATCATATCGTCGCGCGCGAGACTTCGCTCGTCGGTTCGATCGGTGTGCTCTTCCAGTATCCCAATGTCAGCCAGCTTCTCGGCACGGTCGGCGTCAAGGTCGAGGAGATCAAGTCGAGTCCGTTGAAGGCGGCGCCGAACGGTTTCGAGCCGACCTCGCCGGAGGCGCGCGCTGCGCTGCAGAGCGTGGTCGACGACAATTATCGCTGGTTCAAGCAGATGGTGCATGACCGGCGCCATCTCGACGATGCGCAGCTCGGCACGGCTTCCGACGGGCGTGTCTTCTCCGGGCGGCAGGCTCTGGCCCTGAAGCTGATCGATGAGCTGGGCGGTGAGCGCGAAGGCATTGCCTGGCTGGAAAAGGAGAAGAAAGTTGCCAAGGACCTGAAGGTTCGCGACTGGCGTCCGCGCAGCAGCTCCTCGAACTTCGGGCTGTGGAGCCTGGCCGAGATCGGCGCGCGTCTCGCCGGCCTGGATGGGCTTGCGGCGACGATTGCGCGCGCGGCGGATCAGCCCGTCGGCTTGCGGCTTGACGAGCCTCTGGCGCTCTGGCAGCCTGCCGCTGAAAAGTGATGTTGATACAAATGGTTATACTCCACCGATGATTAAATCAGAACTTGTTCAGCGGATCGCCGAGCAGAACACTCACCTCTATCAGCGCGACATCGAGAACATCGTCTCGGCCATCTTGGACGAGATCGTGAAAGCGCTGGCGCGAGGGGACCGGGTGGAGCTGCGTGGTTTCGGCGCCTTTTCCCGCAAGGCGCGCTCGGCTCGGATCGGCCGCAACCCGCGCACCGGCGATGCGGTCGAGGTCGAGGAGAAGTTCGTGCCCGTCTTCAAGACGGGCAAGGAGCTGCGCCTGCGCCTGAACGGCAAGGTTTGAGCCCTGAGAGCCGGTGGCTTTTGACGGTGCCGGCACGGAGATTGCGATGAAGGCCTTCTTCAAGGCGCTGGTTCTGGTGCCGATCGCGCTGTTGATCGTGCTGTTCTCGATCGCCAACCGGGCGCCGGTCAGGATCTCGCTCGACCCGTTCAGCCGGGATCTGCCGACGCTCTCCTATGAAGTTCCGCTTTTCCTCGTTGTGCTGGCGGCGATCTTCCTCGGCGTGCTTGTCGGGGGATTGGCCTCCTGGTTTGCGCAGGGCAAGCACCGCAAGGCGGCGCGACGCAATCGCCGCGAGGTCGAAGCCTTGCGCTCGGAGACGCAGGCGCTGCGCTCTGCCGTGCCGGACTCCGCCCTCCCTGCTTTGACCGACGGACGGAATTGATGCGCCTTTTCGAGGCGGCCGAGATCGACGCGGCCCTGAGTTACCCCGGACTGATCGACATCCTCGACGAGGCGTTCCGCGGCGAAGTCATTGCTCCCAAGCGCGGCCAATATGCCATCGAGCGGCCGGGCGAGACCGACGCCATCCTGCTGACCATGTCGGCCTGGAGCGGACCGGCGGCGGAGAAGCCCTATATCGGCACCAAGATCGTCTCGGTCTTCTTCGGCAACGGCAAGCGCAATCTGCCTGGCGTCATGGGCGCCTATCTGCTGATGGACGGCGAGACCGGCCGGCCGCTTGCCGTCATGGACGGCAATCGCCTGACGACCTGGCGCACCGCCGCAGCCT
>JARYGW010000427.1:0-4052 GCA_033792295.1 Allobosea sp. | reverse complement strand
ACCTGTTCGGCCGTCACGTCCGCCATGATAGAGCGTACGCATCCTCGTTCGGCCGCGCAGGCTGCACGGTCGGCTCGCCATCATGGACACCAAATCGTTAAGCTCTTCCTGATGGCTCGTCTCGGATTCGGTCGTTCCCGCTTTGGTTTGTTCGGCTGGCGCCGTGTCGGCCGGCTGACCGATCTCGTCGTCGCGCTCGGCATCCTCGGCTTTCTCGCGCTGGCGGGAGCGATCCTGCAATATCGCCTCGGCCCGGCGCGCCTGCTGACCGGGCCGGCGCAGGCGATCGACGGTGATTCCATCCGCCTGGTCGGCGAGGAGCTGCGGCTCGAAGGCCTGGACGCACCGGAATACCGTCAAAGCTGCACCGATGCGGCCGGGCGCAACATCGCCTGCGGCCGGGAGGCGCGGCGCGCCTTGCAGGCCTTGCTCATGCGCGGGCTGACGACCTGCGAGATCGGCAAGGCCGATCGCTATGGCCGCGGCCTTGCCCGCTGCCGGCAGGGCGACGAGGACATCAACGCGACCATGGTGCGAACCGGGCAGGCGGTATCCTATGGCGCCTATCGGAGCGAGGAGGCCGAGGCTCGCGCGGCGGGGCGTGGCATCTGGTCCCTGCGCTTCGAGCGGCCGGAGGCTTGGCGCCGCAGCCATCCGCGGTGACGGACGATGTCCGTTTTCCGCGCCATCCTCGTGTCAAGAAGCACGACGATATGGTTGACCGTCCGGTGCTGGCCGTGATCCGGTGCCGCCGGATACGGAGATGGTCTGATGAAGCTCTACGATGGCGGGCGCGCCCCGAATCCGCGCCGGGTCCGCATCTTCTTTGCCGAGAAGGGCGTGCCACTGCCTGAGCTCGTGCCGGTCGACATCGCGAAGAAGGAACACAGGAGCGAGGCCTTCACCCGGCTCAACCCGTCGCAGCGCTTGCCCGTCCTCCAGCTCGACGACGGCACGGCCCTGGCCGAAACCATGGCGATCTGCCGCTATGTCGAGGGCCTGCACCCGCATCCGCCACTGTTTGGGCGGGAAGCGAAGGAGCAGGCGCTGATCGAGATGTGGAATCGCCGGATCGAGCTCGGCCTGTTCGGCAGCGTCGCCGCCGTCTTCCGCCACAGCCACCCCTCTATGGCGGAGCTCGAGACCCAGGTTCCGGAATGGGCCGAGGCCAATCGCGATCAGGTCGACGATCATCTCTGGGTCCTGGAGCTGCAGCTCGCCGCCAGCCCCTTCGTCTGCGGCGATGCGCTGACCGTCGCCGACATCACCGCCGGCATCGCCATCGACTTCATGAAACCCTCCCGCATCCCGTTGCCCGAGGATTTCGTCCATATCCGCCGCTGGCATGGCGAGATCTCGGCGCGCCCGAGCTGGAAGGCGTAATGCGGTATCTCGTCTTCGCCTTGCTGATGGTGTCGGGCCTGCTGACATCTGCCCATGCCGCCGAACGCCTCAATGGCGAGCAGATTCAGCGGGCCTTCGAAGGCAACACCGTGACCGGCCGCTACACCAATGGCGGCTTCTTCACCGAATATCACGCCGCCGACGGACGCGCGCTCGGCAACAATGGCTGGCAGCCTAACACCGATGCCTGCTGGATCACCAAGCGCGATCAGGTCTGCTACTATTACGGCCCGCCCGAGGATCGCACGGTGCATTGCTTCACCGTCGAGATGAGCGGCGATCTCTATGTCCTGCGCAACAGCGGCAATGGCCTGGTCAACGCGCTGGCCAAGGTCGAACTCGGCAACCCGCGCAACCACACCGACAATGGCAAGCCCTGGTATTGCGATGGCCTGATCTCGCAGGCGCCGGGCGCGCCGATGAGTCGGAGGCTGGCCCGCAGATGAAGTCCCCCGCCACCCGGATCGCCGCGTTTGCGCTCGGGCTGCTCGTCGCAGGCGCTGCAGGCGCGGCCGAGCGCCTCACCGGTCCGCAGATCCGCCAGGCTTTCGAGGGTAACACTGTGACCGGGCTCTATTCCGGCTCGAACCTGCCGTTCAGCGAGTACCACCACCATGACGGCCGCGCGCTCGGCCACAACCGCAACCTGCCGAACACGGATGCCTGCTGGACCACGACGGAGGACGCCGTCTGCTACTATTACGGCCCGCCCGACAAGCGCCGCACCTATTGCTTCACCATCGAGACCAGCGGCGCGCTCTATGTCATCCGCAGCCGTCCCAGCGGCCGCATAAACGGGCTCGCGCGCATCGAGCCGGGTGACCCGCACGACTTCACCAAGAAATCCGAGAACTGGTTCTGCGATGGGCTGATTTCGCAGGTGCCCGGTCGCGGGAAGCTTGCCAGCGCATCGTCGAACGAAGCCGATATCGGTGCGCGTGAAGACGGTGTGGTGCAGCAAGACGCCGGGCGATGACGGCAGGCGAGACGCTGGAAGAACTCCTGCAGGAATTGCGGGCTTGCCGTATCTGTCGCGATACGCCGCGCTACCTGCCGCCGCTGCCGCATCAGCCGCGCCCGGTCATCCAGGCCTCGGTTACGGCGCGCCTGTGCATCGCGGGCCAGGCGCCGGGCACGCGCGTCCATGCCAGCGGCCGGCCCTTCACCGACCCTTCCGGCGTCCGCCTGCGGCGCTGGCTCGGCATCGGCGAGACGGTCTTCTACGATCCGGCCAGGGTTGCCGTGGTGCCGATGGGCTTCTGCTTCCCCGGCCAGGACGCCAAGGGCGGCGACCTGCCGCCGCGGCGCGAATGCGCCCAGACCTGGCATGAGCGCGTCTTCGCGGCGATGCCTCGGATCGAGCTCGTGCTGGCGATCGGCCGTTACGCGCAGGATTGGCATCTCGGCGATCGGAAGGGCCGCGGCCTCACCGCAACGGTGTCCGAATGGCGCGAACTGCTGGCCCGTCCGACCTACCCGCGCGTCCTGCCGCTGCCGCATCCTTCCTGGCGCAACAATGCCTGGCTGCGGCAGAATCCCTGGTTCGAGGCCGAGCTCGTACCGGTGCTCCGGCAGGAGGTGGCGCGGCTGGTCGCCTGAGCGGCGGCCGGCATTCTCCGCGAAAGATCAGTAGCGGAATGGCCTGGAATCGAGGTTGCGGTCGATGCCGCCGCGGACGCCGATAACGGTGCGGACCGGTCCCAGCGCGGTGTCCCCGCGGCTTTCCAGATAGGCCATGCCGTCCGCCCGGCTGCCATAGCCGTTGCGCGAACTCTTGCCGAATTCAGCCCTGACCGAGCCGCCGGCGCGGACGCAGAAGGTCGAGCCTTCCAGGCGAACGAATCCGGCCCCGTATTCAGGGCAGGTGCGCGCGGCCTTCGGCGCCGCCGGCGCCGGCCTGCTGTAGGATTCGCGTGGCTGAGCCCGGCCGGGCAACGCTTCCCCGATCGACTGGGCCATGGCACCGGCGGGCAGCGAGGTCAGGAGCAGGAGAGCGGCGAGGCGAAGCATGGCTGGATCCCGGAAGCGTCGACCTGAGAAATGGAATGCAGTTTTCGGAAGGCCGATGCAAGTCAAACCCGGCATTGTCGGACGAGAGGCGATGATCGCTCCGGTTCTGCCACAACGACTATCTTGTCTGCACGACAAGGCGCAGTTGTGGCGGATGGACCGCCCGTTGCCCGCCTGCCGGGAGTGGAGGACGTGGCGCTATTCGCCGAGGAAGCCGGCCACGGCGAGGATCGTCGCCAGGCTGGCTGTCATGCCCGAGAGGCTGGCGGTTTTCTCGACATCGATCCACTCGCCGAGGGAATGCGCCCGCCCGCCCGTACCGCCCGAGCCGATCTTGATCGCCGGTATGCCGAGGCTCATCGGAATATTGGCGTCGGTCGATGACGCGTGGTGCTTGGGCGCAAAGCCATGCGCCCGGAGGGCCGCGGTCGCATACTGCACGATGTCGGCATCGACCGGAGTGTGGCCAGCGGGACGGTCCCCCAGTGTCCTGATCTCAACCGTGATGGCGCCTTCGCTGGTCGAGCGGGTGGCGTTCTCCTGTTTCGCCGCCGCGGCCACGATTTCGTGCCAACGGGCATCCAGCGTCGCCAGTTCCCCGGCCGATTCCGACCGCAGGTCGATATCGACCCAGGCCT
>JARYGW010000426.1:0-4054 GCA_033792295.1 Allobosea sp. | reverse complement strand
AGACCCCGCGCCAGATCGAACCGCTGATGGGCTGGACCTCATCCTCCGACATGAAGAGCCAGCTCAAGCTCTGGTTCGACACCGAAGCCGAGGCTGTGGCCTATGCGACCCGCAACGGCATTCCCTATCGCGTCGAGCAGCCGAACGATCCGAAGCGCCGCTCGATCTCCTATTCCGACAATTTCAAGTTCTCCCGCGTCGGCCAGTGGACGCACTGACGCCCGTCGGCGAGGGAACACCCAGCGTTCGGGCCCGTAGCTCAGTTGGATAGAGCAACGGACTTCTAATCCGTAGGTCGCAGGTTCGAATCCTGCCGGGCTCGCCATCGTTTTCATTGCGGAACCTCTCCTTGCGCCCGGAGACGTACCCGTCAGCCGGGACAGCGGGGCAGGCCGGAATTGCAGCAGCAGGGCGCTATCCTGCCGTCGCGGCCGTTCGCTGGGCCTGCGGAGCGTTTCTGCCCTGCACGTCGATCAGCGTAAATGCGGTCGCTGCCGGCAGAACTGGATGACGTTCGAAGGGGCCGGGGCATTTTGGGCCTTGGTCAGATCGACCAGCGCATCTTCGATGGCCTTGCGCAAATGGTCGTCCGCCGAAGTTTGCCCGGTGACGCAGAAGAATGCGCTCAGGAGCAGAACGGTGCATTCGTCATAGTTCGAGACGGAACATCCTCGATCATTCTTCAACGACATGATGGCCCCACGCGGTACAAGATGTTTCAAATCGGGCCGGCATAGGCGTAGCAGCCGATAGAAAAGCGATTTCGAAGCCAGTCGTCGTCCTGTATTCGGCGGACCCCTTCGCTGATCCTCTCCTCCGGTTCGGCACAGGCATCCCGTCCTCGCCTGAAGCCTCATCGAGCAGCGCGGGCTGCCTTGATCGTGCCCGAAAGGCGCTTCATCGGGAGCGGCTCTTCGGCTAGACCGGCTCTCTCGGCAAAAGCGCGGCCTTGGCGTCGCGAGGATGGATGATGTTTTCGCTCTCGCCCGCGATCGACCGGCTCAGCGCCTTCGTCTCCGCCAGCCATGCGCGCGCCTGCGCCTTCCTGCTGCTGCTCTCGCTCTGTGCCTTCCTGCCTGGTTTCAGCACGCTGCAGCCGGTCGACCGCGACGAGCCGCGTTTCGCCCAGGCCAGCAAGCAGATGCTGGAGAGCGGCGATCTCGTCGACATCCGCTTCCAGGACGAGGCGCGGCACAAGAAGCCCGTCGGCATCTACTGGCTGCAGGCGGCGGCGGTGAAAGCAGGGGCTGCGCTCGGTGTTTCCGAGCCGCGCACGCAGATCTGGCTCTACCGCATCCCCTCGCTGATCGGCGCGATCGCGACCGTGTTGCTGACCTATTGGGCGCTGCTCGCTTTCCTCTCGCCGCCATTGGCGCTGCTCGGCGGGGCGCTGATGGCGACGGCCGTGCTGCTCGGCGTCGAAGCGCGCATCGCCAAGACCGATGCCGTACTCGCCGCCTGCGCCGTTGCCAGCATGGGCGCGCTCGCCCGCACCTGGCTGGACTGGACGCGCTCGCTCGCCTTCGTGCCGAGCCGGCGCAACTGGCTGGTGTTCTGGGGCGCAACCGCCCTCGGGCTGCTGATCAAGGGGCCGATCGTGCCGATGGTCTGGGGCCTCGCCATCCTCGTGCTGAGCGCGAGCCAGCGCTCGTTCCGCTGGCTGAAGCCGCTGCGCTTCGGGCAGGGACTGTTGCTGTGCCTCGTCGTCGCGCTGCCCTGGTTCGTCGCCATCATGATCAAGACCGGCGGCAGCTTCTTCGCGGAGAGCGTCGGGCAGGACATGCTCGGCAAGGTCGCCGAGGGGCAGGAGAAGCATTGGGGGCCGCCGGGGCTCTACCTTCTCTTCTTCTTCGCGACCTATTGGCCGGCGGCGGCCTTCGCCGCGATGGCTGTGCCCTTCGCCTGGGTCAGGCGCAAGGAGCCGCAGATCCTGTTCCTGATCGCCTGGATCCTGCCGTCCTGGATCGTCTTCGAAGCCGTGCCGACCAAGCTGCCGCATTACGTGCTGCCCCTCTACCCGGCGATCACGGCGCTCCTGCTGCTCGCCGTCGTCAATGGCGGCATCAACCGCCATCGGCGTGGCGCGGTGGCGACGGCCACGCTCGTCGTGACGGTGCCGCTTGCGCTGATGGCGGTCGTTCTCTTCGGCAACTGGACGCTGGATCGCGCGGTCCCGTGGCTCGCGCTGCCGTTCTTCGCACTGGTGCTGGCCATCGGAGTTCGGATCGTCGCGGCCTTCCGGCGGCTCGATTTCGAGGGAGCGCTCTGGCGCTGCGTGCTGGCGAGCCTGTTCCTGACCGCCGCGATGTATCCCTTCGCCGTCGAGAGCCTGCGCTCGCTCAAGCTGTCACCGCGCCTCGCCGAGGCGGCGAAGATGGCGGGCTGTACGGATCCGGCCGTCATCACGCTGGGCTATCGCGAACCGAGCCTCGTTTTCCTCACCGGCACGGACCTCGCCATGGCCGCGAGCGGGGCGCAGGCGGCGAACTTCCTGGGCCAGCCCGGATGCCGCGTCGCCTTCGTCGAAAGCCGTTTCGCCGGCGAGTTCGATGCCGCGCTCTCGGCGCTGCCACAGAAGCCGCGGCTGCTGACGACGGTCAACGGCTTCAACCTCAATGGCGGGCACAGGCTCTCGATCGCGGTCTTCGCCAAGGCGCCGGGCTGAACCGGTTCCTTGCGCAAAAGTGGTTCCCACACCGGCACATCATGCTTTAGACCATCGCGCGTCCTGTCGGACGCGATAACGATGATCTATCTCATTGGTATCGCATCGGATTATTCCGAAAAGTGGATTCCACTTTTAGGTCCGATGCTATAGAGCAATGCCAGCCGTTTTCCGGATGAAGCCGTTTTGACCGAAGTTCCTTCCGCCCAACCCTTGCTCAGCGTCGTGGTGCCGGTGCGCAACGAGCAGGGCAACATCGCGCCGCTCGTCGCCGATATCGAGAAGGCCTGTGCCGCAATCGGCCCCTTCGAAGTCGTCTATGTCAATGACGGCTCGACGGACGGGACGGCCGCCGCGCTTGCGGAACTCGGCACGGCCAAGCCCTGGCTGCGCGTCGTCACTCATGCGCAATCCTGCGGGCAGAGCGCGGCGGTGCGCAGCGGCGTGCGCCATGCCCGGGCCGCCATCGTCGCGACGCTCGACGGGGATGGGCAGAACGACCCCGCCTTCCTGCCGGCGATGGTCGAAGCCCTGCAGAAGGCCGGGCTGGAGACCGGGCTGGTGCAGGGCCAGCGCGTCGGTCGCAAGGATACCGGGTTCAAGAAGCTGCAATCGCGCATCGCCAACACCGTGCGCGTACGCGTGCTCAAGGATGGCACGCGTGACACCGGTTGCGGGCTGAAATGCTTCCGGCGCGAGGCCTATCTGGCGCTGCCCTATTTCGATGCGCTGCACCGCTTCATGCCGGCGCTGATGGTGCGCGAGGGCTACAAGGTGGCGCATGTCGATGTGCGCGACCGGCCGCGGCTCACCGGTGTGTCGAATTACGGTTTCTTCGACCGGCTCTGGGTCGGCATCCTCGATCTGGCCGGCGTGTGGTGGCTGATCCGCCGGCGCAAGCGCGTGCCGCAGATCGTTTCGGAGACGCCGTGATGCTGATCGATCTCCAGCACAAGGTCGGTGGCTATTTCCACGACGTCTTCGTCAACAACATCGACTGGTGGGTGCTGCTGGGCGTCGTGGCGCAGGGGCTCTTCACCATGCGTTTCGTGGTGCAGTGGTGGGCGAGCGAGAAGGCCAAGCGCTCAGTCGTGCCGATGACCTTCTGGTGGTTCTCGATCGGAGGCGGGGCGCTGCTGCTGCTCTACGCGCTCTATCGGCGCGACCCCGTCTTCATCCTCGGGCAGGGCTTCGGCGTCTTCGTCTATGTCCGCAACCTGCAATTCGTGCTGCGGGCCAAGGCGCGCGGCGAGGACACCAATTCCGGGCCGGGCTGAGCGGCTTCGGTTCAGCCGTTCGACTGGGGCGTGCCTTCCGCCGCTGCGCCCTGCGAGGGAGCGGCAGGAGCTGCCGCTCCCGGCGGCTGTGGCTTGCGCATTGCCGCGGAAT
>JARYGW010000425.1:0-4056 GCA_033792295.1 Allobosea sp. | reverse complement strand
CTTGGCCTCTTCGGCCTTGGCGCCGCGGGCGAAGACGGCGACGCGCAGCGTACGGCCCGAGCCGTTCGGCAGGTTGCAGACGCCGCGGACCATCTGGTCGGCGTGACGCGGATCGACGCCGAGATTCATCGCGATCTCGATGGTCTCGTCGAACTTGGCGTTAGCGCGCTCCTTGATGAAGGTCACGGCCTGATCGAGCGAGTAGAGCTTGGTGCGGTCAATGCCTTCACGACCCTTGACGACGCGCTTTCCGACATGTGCCATTGTCAGCCTCCCCTCAGCCCACGACTTCCAGGCCCATCGAGCGGGCCGAGCCACGGATCATGGCCGAAGCCGATTCGACGGTGTCGCAGTTGAGATCCGCCATCTTCTTCTCGGCGATCTCCTTGATCTGCGCGGCCGAGACCTTGCCGGCGGCGCCGCCGCGGCCCGGGGTCTTGGAACCCGAGGTCAGACCGGCCGCCTTCTTGAGGAAGTACGACACCGGCGGCTGCTTCATCTCGAAGGTGAAGGAGCGATCCTGATACGCGGTGATGATCACCGGGATCGGCATGCCCTTTTCCATCTGCTGGGTCTTCGCGTTGAAGGCCTTGCAGAATTCCATGATGTTGAGGCCGCGCTGACCGAGCGCGGGACCGATCGGCGGCGACGGATTGGCCGCGCCCGCCGGAACCTGAAGCTTCACGTAGCCCGTGATCTTCTTCGCCATGATGGCTGCTCCTGCCGTCCGCTCCGTTGCCTTTCGGAACGACGACGCCCCCGCCTGCCGACGCTTTCCGCCGGGGCCGGGGTGGTTGCAGTGCGTGGTGCGGCGCCTGTGATCCGGCTGGCGACCGGCACGCCTCCCACGCGGTTGAGGCGCGCCCTATGCCATAAGGCAGCACCGAAGGGAAGTGGATTCGTTAATGAAGAACCACAGCCCTCATCCCGAGGAGCGGCCGGAGGCCGCATCTCGAAGGATGTTCCAGATGGTTCCGGAGCCTCCTGCACCATCCTTCGAGACGCCGCTGACGCGACTCCTCAGGATGAGAGAAGCTCCGGAACGGGATCGAAAAACCTCAGAGCTTCTCGACCTGGCCGTATTCCAGCTCGACCGGCGTGGCGCGGCCGAAGATCGAGACCGCGACCTTGAGGCGGGCGCGGGCGTGATCGACATCCTCGACGACGCCGTTGAACGAGGCGAAGGGGCCATCCGCCACCTTGACCTGCTCGCCAACCTCGAAGACCACCGTCGGCTTCGGCCGCTCGATGCCTTCGGCGACCTGGCCCTTGATCCGCATCGCCTCATGCTCGGGGATCGGCATGGGCTTGGCCTTGTCGGCCCCCAGGAAGCCGGTGACCTTCGGCGTGTTCTTGATGAGGTGATAGACCTCGTCGGTCATCTCGCACTTCACCAGCACATAGCCGGGGAAGAACTTGCGCTCGGTGTCGACCTTCCGGCCGCGGCGAACCTCGACGACCTTCTCGGTCGGAACCAGCACCTCTTCGAACTTGTCGGCGAGATTGCGCTGCTGCGCCTGATCGCGGATCGACTGTGCGACCTTGTTCTCGAAGTTGGAATAGGCGTGGACGATGTACCAGCGGGTGCTCACTTGCGTATTTCCGTTCAACGGGCGCCGAGGATGACGCCGAGGCCCCAGCGGATGATGGCGTCAGCGAAGAAGAAGAACAGGCTCGAGACGACCACCATGGCGAGCACGAGGCCCGTGGTGATCAGCGTCTCGCGGCGCGAGGGCCAGGTGACCTTGGCCGCCTCGGAGCGCACGTCCTGCAGGAACTGGAAGGGATTGGATTTCGCCATGAACCACCTCGGGTTCCGAAGCCGCCCGCGGCGCTCGCCGCAAGGCCGAATCGGCCGTCCTGAAACATTCGCGGCGCGAGACCCGGGAGGGTCGCGCGCCGTCATCGCAAGCCTCTTACATCGCCCGAGGCCTTTAGCCAAGACCCTTTTGGCCCGGCGCGCTCAACCGCGCCGTAGCGACATCAGCAGGAAGAACGGCCGCTCACGCTCCTTCGCCCAGCTCGGCTCGGCCGCGACCTGTTCGAGGCTCGGCCCCCATTCCACCAACCTGTTCGGCGTGAGACCCGCTCCCCGCATCAGGTCGAGATAGGTCGCGATGGTGCGGTGACGCTTGACCACCCCGTCCGCCAGCCAGTTGCTGACGCGTTCGCCCTCGTCGAGATAGCCGTTGACCGGCCAGGCCGCGCGGCCATCGGCATCGGTCAGCCATTCCTGCCGCGCCGGCGCGGTCATGATCGGATGCTCGACCGAGCAGACCAGCGTCCCGCCCGGCTTCAGCGCTGCGTGCACGCGGCCGAGCAAGCCGCCGAGATCGGCGATGTAATGGAAGGCGAGCGAGCTGTAGGCGAGGTCGAAGCCGCCGGCCGACGGCGAATGGCTTTCGAGATCGGCGCGTTCATAAACGACGCGGGAATCATGCGTTTCGCGGCGCGCCCGCTCCAGCATCTTCTCGGAAACGTCGACGCCAACGACGCTCCCGGCCCCCTCGCCTGCCGCAAAGCGGCAGAACCCGCCGAAGCCGCAGCCGAGATCAAGCACGCGCTTGCCGGCGAGATCCGGCAGCATGGCGCGCAACGCCGGCCATTCCGGCGCGCCGTCCAGCCCGCGAACTGAGCGCGGCAGCCGGCTGTAGCCCGCGAAGAAGGTTTCGTCGTCGTAGATGTTCTGGGTCATCGGCGCCTCGCCAACCTGCCTGGCATCGGGCGCATCGTCAGTCGCCAGCGGGACGACTGGCAGGGGCAGCAGGGCTCGAACCCGCGACCTGCGGTTTTGGAGACCGCCGCTCTACCAACTGAGCTATACCCCTGCAGGTGCGCGTCATGTGCCCCAAGGCGCGGCGTAATTCAAGTCGAAATCGCGCGCCATCCTCATTTGCGGTAGGGGCCGAGTTCGCGCGCATAGCGTTCGACCAGCTTCAGCCCGAATTCCGTCGGCCGCAGCGCCGGTCCCCGGTCGTGGATCGCGATACCGGCTCGCGCGCCGAAGATGCGCTTGCCGTAGCAGATCAGCGTCTCGATCGACTGCATGATGAAGGTGATTGCCGGCAGGACCTCGCGATACGCCGCCTCCGCCCCGGCCTCGTTCCCCAGTTTGTAGAGGTTATAGGTTCTCAGTGCGTAATCGATCGTATCGGGTGCCAGGATCATGCCGGTACAGCCAGCCCGGAAATTATCGACGAGTTCGAGCCCGCCGCGCCCGTTCAGGATCGGCAGCCGGCCTTCCGTCACCGCGATCAATCGCTCGATCTCGACGACCGAGCCCTCACCCTTGATCAGGCTGATGTTCGGATGCCGACGTGTCAGCTCCCTGATGTCCTCGGCCGAGAGTCCCCGCCCCATATAGGCCGGCGCATTCTGGATCGCGACCGGGAGCGACGTCTGGTCGGCGATGCGGCCGAAGAAGCGGATATATTCGGCGGCCCCGAAGCTGCCGACCATCGGCGGCTGGAGAATCACCCAGTCGGCCCCGTTCTTTTCCGCGACCTTCACGAGCTCGACCTGCTCCGCCACCGAGGAGCCGAAGATGGTGAAGGCGAGCGGCTTCTTGCCGGCCACGTCCTCCGCCATCCACTCCATCACCGCGCAGCGCTCGCTGAAGCCGAGCTTGGAGACCTCGGTCGCGAGCCCAAGTGCCGCCATGCCCTGCACATCGAGGTCGAGGCTGATCTCAGCTTGCTTGCGCATCGCCACCCGGTCGAGCCGCTCATGCTCGTCGAACAGCGCGAAGACGATCGAATGAATGCCCGGAAAGGGCGGGTTGAACGACATCGACAGGCTCCTCCGCAACGGGAGCGGCTGATCCGCTCTCTCGCAACGATTGAGAGCATGGAATGGGCGCCTCGCGCAGCCCGTGCGCATGGAACCGCCTTTGCGCTCAGCTCATGAGCAAACGGTCACGGCCAAAAAGAAAAAGGGCGGTGTCGCCACCGCCCTTTCCCAAATCGCTTTGCGTGACGTCGATCAGGCAATGATCGAAGCGACGACGCCTGCGCCGACGGTGCGGCCGCCTTCGCGGATGGCGAAGCGCAGCTTCTC
>JARYGW010000424.1:0-4056 GCA_033792295.1 Allobosea sp. | reverse complement strand
TGCCGCGCGAGCGCCGCCAGACGCGCGAACTGATGCAAGCCGAGGAGGCCGAGGTCGAGATCAACGATCTGAGCTGCCTCGCCTCGCTTGGCGCGCGCGCCTTTGCCGTCGGGCCCTTCGTCAACGTCTACAATGAAGGCACGGCGGCCTTTCTGGCGCGGCGAGGCGCGACGCGCATCTGCCTGCCGCCGGAGCTGCCCCTACCTGCCGTCACGGCTATCGCTGCCGCGCTGCCCCAGCTTGCCGTCGAGGTCTTCGCCTTCGGCAAGGTGCCGCTGGCGATCTCGGCGCGCTGCTACCACGCCCGCGCCCACAAGCTGACCAAGGACAATTGCCGCTTCGTCTGCGAACAGGACCCCGACGGCATGCCGGTTGAGACGCTGGATGGTGCCGGCTTCCTCTCGGTCAATGGCGTGCAGACCCTCTCGCATAGCTCGGCCAGCCTGCTGAGGGATATTCCGGCGCTGCGCACGGCCGGGGTCGCCTCGCTCAGGCTCTCGCCGCAGGACTGTGACATGGTCGCGGTCGCACGGCTGTTCCGCGACGTCGCCGATGAGCGGCTCGATCCAGAGGAAGCCGAGAGCCGACTTAGAGTGGTCTACCCTGACGTGCCGCTCGCCAACGGCTTCCTGCATGGAGCCCCTGGCCACGCTCGTTTGGCGGCGGAAATCTAGGCGAAAATGCAATCGACCGCGTCTGAAGGCGGAAGGAGCCGGTCATGGATGACGGGCGAAATAGTGGAGCGCTCAACGCACACGGGCGCAGCGCTCCACCGACATCGGCAAGCGAGCTGATCGGCCGGCTCCGACGAGTTCTGCGACCTGAGGAGCTCAATTGCACCTGTCGGGAGACGTTGGACGGCGCGCTTGATCGCTTTGATCAACTCGAACGTCGGCGTGAATGGCGTCGGCAACTCACAACCGCACGAGATCACAAGGAGCGGATTTCTGCGCTGCTGGTGTTCCTGTCGGAACTCGATGCATTGAGTGAGGTCGAGAACGATCGCAGCGTCTTCGAGGAGTTGGCGCTTCTCTTCGTTGAGATCGCACACAGCGCAGAAGCGGGCGCGCTCGCCTTGCGCGAACTCTGATCCCAGGTTGCGATAGCCTCTCCCGATCTTGTCGGATTTGCGTTTCCGCAACTTGGCTCCGATCTAAGGCCGCTATTGTTGCGGTGCCGCAAGCCACACTACGGCATAGGCATTTAGGCGCTGATCATCGTTGACGAGCAGCCCAATATTAATGCCGTCGGTGCGGCCGCGGCCAAGGCGCGTCAGCCTTGCATATCCGGAGTTCGTGACCGGCAGGACAAAAGCCGGCCGAAGGGACAAATCTGATGGCACCCATACCGAGGTTGCGCGCCTACGAGGGACCCGCTTTGCTGTCCTATGGCTTCCGACCTTTCTTTCTTCTAGCCGCTCTACAGGCTGGGCTCACGATCCTGGTGTGGTTGCTGGTCGTGACAGGCCGTATCGCCATACCGACGACGTTTGCTCCCGTGGACTGGCATATCCATGAGATGCTGTTCGGTTATCAGGCTGCCGCGATCGGCGGCTTCCTGCTGACGGCTATTCCCAACTGGACCGGCCGCCTACCCGTTCAGGGCAAGCCGCTTCTGGTCCTCGTCCTCGCCTGGCTCGCGGGCCGGATCGCGGTCGCGCTATCGGCCGTGATTGGTTGGCGCTTGGCCATGTCGATCGATGCGCTCTTCCTCCTGCTCCTCGCGGGATCTGCGGGGCGCGAGATCGTATCGGGACGCAACTGGCGCAATCTCAAGGTCGTCGTTCTGATCGGGCTGCTGCTGATGGCCAATCTGGCTTTCCATTTGGAGGCCCGGCTGGCGGGCAGCACCGACTTCTCCCGCCGCTTCGCTATCGCCGTCGTCCTCCTGCTGGTCGCGTTGGTCGCGGGACGCATCGTGCCGAGCTTCACGCGCAATTGGCTGGCGCAGCGTCGTCAAGGGCGGATGCCGGTTGCGTTCGGGCGCTACGACAAAATCGTGCTGGCGGTGAGCGCCACCGTCCTCGCTGTTTGGGTGGCCCTGCCCGAGGCTCGCGCAACTGGCGTGGCCTTGGCGGTTGCAGCCGCCCTACACCTCTTCAGGCTGGCCCGTTGGGCCGGCGATCGCACCTGGCGCAACCCTCTGCTTGTTATTCTGCATGTCGGCTATCTCTTCGTACCGTTGGGCTTCGCACTGACGGCCGCAGCGAGCCTTGGTATCGTGGCCCCGGCTGCTGGCCTTCACGCCTGGACCGCTGGCGCCTTCGGCATCATGACGCTCGCCGTGATGTCCCGCGCCAGCCTCGGGCACACCAGCCGGCCGCTCGTCGCCACAACCGCAACCCAGCTTTGCTACGTGCTGGTGATCGTCGGCACCGTAGCGCGGATCTGCTCGGCGCTTGGCCATGGTCCGGTCGCGCTGCTGCACGTCGCCGGACTTGGCTGGTCACTGGGGTTCCTCATCTTCGCGGCGGCCTACTGGCAGGTGCTGACAGGGCCGCGTCTTGGCCCGAAGGTGACACCAGCCATGCGTCAAAACTGAGCGAGCCGCGGATTATGTCACGCCTACGAGGCTCAATCGGACTGTTATCCCGCTAGCCAGCGATGCCAGTCGGTACCGCTGGCTGGCGTCCACCGCCGCGAGCGCGGCCGTCGGTGGCGCGGCCGGTGGCATCGAGCTGCGCGGCGCACTGCGCGACCGCCCCGGATAGGCCCTTGAAGGCCTTGCGTTGCCCTCCAAATCTCATGCGCCATCATGTTCTTTGGGAGGGAGACATGCCGTTTTCGTCCTTGGGCGACCCTGCCGATATCGCTCGGGCCTATGCCGCATGGGATGCGATATGGGAGGAGGTCGCAGAGCGGATTCCGGACGCGCACCACGACCGCGAAAAACGGCGAATTGCCTACCTGATCGTGGAATTCGCTCCCATGGCCTTGGACGAAGAGGACCTCAAGAGAAACGTCCTCTTGCGCCTTTCGGCAGTCAGCAGCGGCGTAACGCGCCCAGTCACGGCGCGGTAAGGATTTCATCGTACGAATCTTTGACCAAGCCGGCCATTTCGCCATCGATCTGCCTCGTATGGCGACAGCCTCACTCGGCATTCTATCAGGAGAGATAGACACTCATGCTGTGTTTTCGGCGACGCGCTTCAGAGCTTGCACATCGCAAACCACGAGCTTCTGACGGCCGCCTTCGACGAGTCCTTGCGTCTCCCAGGCGCTGAGGATGCGCGAGACGGTATGCAAGGTCGTGCCGGTCATTTCTGCGATGTCGCGCCGCGAAATCGGAAAATCAACGCGCAAACCGATTTCGTCGCGTTTGCCCGCCTGCTCGACCAGTCGCAGCACGGCGTGGGCAACGCGACGCTCGACTTCCTCTGTCGACATCTCGCGGATGCGGGTATGGGCCTCGTCCAGACGCTGGCCAATGGTCCGGATCGCGTTCATGGCGAGATGCGGGTTCTCTTCGACGAAATCGTCCCAAGATTCTGTCGGCCACGCCACCACGAGGCTATCGACCGCAGCGGTTGCCGTGCCGGGATAATCGTGGCGGCCCAGCGCACGCGTGAAGCCGAACAGGTCTCCCGGATGGACGACGCGCACAATAATCTGTTGGCCGTCGCGTGTGACCTGCGTCACCTTCAGTCGCCCGTGCAACAGCAGGTAAAAGGCCGTCGCGGGGCCTCCCTGCTCGAATACGGCCTCGCCTTGCGGGATCCGACGCCCGCTCGCCTGTGCGGTCATGCGATCGAGCTGCGCGTCGCTCATCGCCGCAAAGAGCGAAATACTGCGCAGCACGCTCCGATCCATTGCCACGATGTTGTCTTCCTACGTCCGGCTTGGAAAGGGGCAGCGTGTCGCTAGATCGGCGGACGCGAGATAAGACCCCAATCGTGGCAGCCGTTCAAGTGCGTCACGATACCCCGGCCAACGCAATCCTGACGCCAGCCAGCAGGCAGATGAGCGCGGCATAGCCGATCAGCGCTCCGGCCAGCGCACGGCTCTCTCGCTGCAGCCGCATGAAGCCCAGCACCACGAGGACAACCTTTGCCAGGCT
>JARYGW010000423.1:0-4075 GCA_033792295.1 Allobosea sp. | reverse complement strand
GGCCCGGTGGCATTCCGCCGCCGTACCAGAGGAGTGTTTTCGTGATCACCCCCGCTTTCGCCCAGTCGTTGGGAGCCGGTGGCGGCGCCGACATGCTGATTCAGCTGGTGCCGTTTCTGCTGATCTTCGTCATTATGTGGTTCCTGATTATCCGGCCGCAGCAGCGCAGGGCCAAGACGCATCAGGAGATGATCAAGAACGTGCGCCGCGGCGACACCATTATCACGTCGGGCGGCCTGGTCGCGAAGGTGTCCAAGGTGGTCGACGACGGTGAGGTCGAAGCCGAGATCGCCGAGGGCGTGCGCGTGCGCATCGTCCGCAGCATGATCCAGGACGTCCGCTCCAAGACCGAGCCGGTCAAGAACTGAGGCGATGAGCCGGCCTCGATCGCGAGGCCGGCCACCCCAACAAGGCTGATCACGCAAGATGCTTCGTCTCCAGGCCCGCAAGGTCATTCTCGTCCTGCTCGTGCTGATCTTCGGCTGCGGGCTCGCCGTGCCGAACCTGTTCTCGCCGGAGACGCGCAAATCTATCGAGGAGAATGCTCCCGCCTGGATTCCGCGCTTCCTGCTGCCGATCCACGCAGTGGTGCTGGGCCTCGACCTTCAGGGCGGCTCGCACGTCCTGCTCGAGATCGACCGCGCCGATCTGATCCGCAGCCAGGTGACCCAGCTGCGCGACGATACGCGCCGCATCCTGCGCGAGGAGCGCGTCAGCCTGCAGGGCGGCATCCAGACCACCCAGCGTGGCGTGCAGATGCGGATCGCCGACGCGGCCGAGCGCGAGCGCGTCCTGCCGAAGCTGCGCGAACTCGCGCAGCCGGTCGGCACGCTCGGCGCCTTCGGACCTTCAGGAAATCAGTCGATCGCCATTACCGAGCAGCCGGACGGTCTGATCCAGCTCGCCGTGACGGAGGCCGGCTCGAATGAGCGCATTCGCCGCGCCGTCGAGCAGGCGATGGAAGTGCTGCGCCGGCGCGTCGATGCGCTCGGCACCACCGAGCCGAACATCCAGCGCCAGGGGCTCGACCGCATCCTCGTCCAGGTGCCCGGCCTGCAGGATTCGCAGCGGCTGAAGGAGATTCTCGGCGATACCGCCAAGCTGGAATTCCGCCTGCTCGGCGACGCCAACAGCACCGATGTCGATATGCTGCCTTCACAGGATTCCGGCGGCCAGCAGGTTCCGGTCCTGCGCCAGCCGGTCGTCGATGGCGCCGATCTCGTCGATGCGCAGCCCTCCTTCGATTCACGCACCGGCCAGCCGATCGTGAATTTCCGCTTCAACATTCGTGGCGCTCAGCGCTTCGGCCAGATCACCACCGAGAATCTCGGCCGGCCGCTCGCCATCGTGCTCGACAACAAGGTGATCTCGTCGCCGGTCATCCAGTCGCCCATCACTGGCGGCTCTGGCCAGATCTCCGGCAATTTTACCGTCCAGCAGGTCAACAACCTGGCGATCCTGCTGCGCGCCGGCGCACTGCCCGCGAAGATGACCATCGTCGAGGAACGCACCGTCGGCCCGGGCCTCGGCGCCGACTCGATCCATGCCGGCAAGCTGGCGACCCTGATCGCCGGCGTCTTCGTCGTGATCTACATGCTCGCGAGCTACGGCATCTTCGGGCTGATCGCGAGCATCGCGCTCTTCGTCCATGTCTGCCTGATCTTCGGCCTGATGTCGCTGATCGGCGCGACGATGACGCTGCCCGGCATCGCCGGCATCGTGCTGACCATCGGCACGGCCGTCGACTCGAACGTGCTGATCTACGAACGCATGCGCGAGGAAGAGCATCAGGGCCGCTCTCTTGTCTCGGCGCTCGAAGCGGGCTTCCAGCGCGCTTTTGCGACCATCATCGACTCCAACGTCACCATGCTGATCGCGGCTGTGGCGCTCTTCGCGTTGGGCTCGGGCCCGGTGCGCGGCTTCGCGGTGGTGTTCATCCTCGGCATTCTCACCACGGTCATCACC
Organism: Allobosea sp.; assembly: GCA_033792295.1. Classification (GTDB taxonomy): domain Bacteria; phylum Pseudomonadota; class Alphaproteobacteria; order Rhizobiales; family Beijerinckiaceae; genus Allobosea. The sequence continues at coordinate 2,110 of JARYGW010000423.1, read as the reverse complement.
GCGGTGACGCTGACACGGATGCTGATCGCCGTCTGGTATCGCTGGGCCAAGCCCAAGCACCTTCCGTTCTGACGCTGCCAACCCTTCAGGAGATTGGCCATGCGCATGCGCCTGCTTCGTATCGTTCCCGACAATACCCGCTTCAAATTCGTCTGGTTCCGCCGGTTCAGCTATCCGCTTTCGGCTGCCTATTCGATCCTCGTACTCGTGCTCTTCCTGACGGTCGGCTTGAATTTCGGCATCGACTTCAAGGGCGGCACCTTGATCGAGATGCAGGCCAAGGCCGGCAAGATCGAGATCGCGCAGGTGCGCCAGACGGCCAACGCGCTCGGTTTCGGCGAGGCGGAGGTGCAGGAATTCGGCGACGGTACCGAGCTTTCGATGCGCTTTCCGATCCAGCCTGGCGGCGAGGCGGCGCAGCAGGGCGTCGTGACCAAGGCGCGCGAGGCCTTCGCTTCGACCTATGAGTTCCGCCGCATCGAGACTGTCGGCCCGCGTGTCTCGGGCGAATTGGTGCAGGCCGGTGCGCTCGGCGTCGTGCTCGCGATCACGGGCGTGCTGGTCTATCTCTGGTTCCGCTTCGAGATGCCGCTCGCCATCGGCGCGATCCTCGGCACGCTACACGATATCGTGCTGACGATGGGCTTCTTCCTGATCTCGCGGCTCGAGTTCAACCTGACCTCGATCGCGGCGATCCTGACCATCGTCGGCTATTCGCTGAACGAGACGGTCGTGGTGTTCGACCGCACGCGCGAATTGCTGCGCCGCTACAAGACCATGCCGATCCCCGAGCTGCTCGACCTTTCGGTCAACTCGACCCTGTCCCGCACGGCGATGACGGCGACGACGACCTTCCTGTCGCTGTTGGCGCTGGTCATCTTCGGTGGCTCGGCGATCGAGGGCTTTGCGCTCGTCATGCTGTTCGGCGTCGTGGTCTGCACCTATTCGGCGATGTTCATCTCGACGCCGGTGCTGCTCTACATGGACGTTCGCGGCCAGGGCCAGCGCGAGGAAGCCCGCGAGAAGGCGCTCGCCGGCGCCAAGCCCAAGGCGGGTTGAGGCGAGCTTCGCCGGATGGCCCGCTTCGACGGTTTCGTTCCCGGCCGCTGGCCACTCGATGCGATCGGCGCCGGTGGTTTCCGTTTCGCCGAAATGAGCCACAAAGGCTCGATCATCGCGACACCGGGCGGTATCCGGATCTGGCCGGTGGCGCAGTTCTCCGAGGTGACGCTCGAAAGCTTGCAGCCCGTCCTTGATGAGGCCGGTGCGATCGACTTCCTGATCATCGGAACCGGCGCGGACATCGCCTTCATTCCGCCAGCCTTGCGCGACCCGCTGAAGCAGGCCGGCATCACCGTGGAAGGCATGGCGACCGGCGCCGCGGCGCGGACCTACAATGTCCTCGTCGGCGAAGATCGGCGCGTGGCGGCGGCGCTGATCGCGATCCCCTGAGCAGACCCGGTGCACGTGGTTCGGATTCGCTGCGACGTTTTGGCGGCCATGTATCGCCGGCGTAGCAGCGAGGGCGGCATTGGCCTAAACTGAGGCCGAAAGCGAGGCCGGAGATGACGGGCCGAAGCGGCACGACACCGCAGGTTCAGACAGATCAGCGCGACGACACGGTGCCTGCGCGCCTGCCGGAGGCTTATGCCCATTGCGCCACGCTCGTCCGGGAGCAGGATCAGGATCGCTATATCGCCACGCTCTACGCTCCGGAGGCGCGCCGCCACGGGCTGTTCGCGCTCTATGCTTTCAGCCTGGAGATCGCGCGGGTAAGGGCGCTGGTCAGCGAGCCGCTGCCGGGCGAGGTCAGGCTGCAATGGTGGCGCGACTTGCTCGAGGGGCAGCCGAATGGCGAGGTGCAGGCGCATCCCGTCGCTGCAGCGCTGCTCGACACCGTGAAGCGTTACCGCCTGCCGATCGCGCCGCTGACGGGATTGATCGATGCCCGGACCTTCGATCTCTATGACGATCCGATGCCGTCGCTGCGAGACTTGGAAGGCTATGCCGGCGAGACCGCTTCGGCGCTCATCCAGCTCGCAGGCCTCGTGCTCTCGCCGGAAGCGGCGGCGGCATCCGCCGATGCCGCCGGTCATGCCGGCGTCGCCCA
>JARYGW010000422.1:3836-4083 GCA_033792295.1 Allobosea sp. | reverse complement strand
CGGACAAGGTCGCGAAGCTGAAGCAGTGGGGCGCGGCGGTCGAGATCGTCGGCGACATCTGGGACGATGCCAATGCCGCCGCCCTCGCTCATGCCGAGCGGACCGGCGCGACCTATGCCCATCCCTTCAGCGACCCGGTCGTGGTCGCGGGGCAAGGCACGCTCGGCCTCGATATCCTCGACGACATGCCCGAGATCGACGTGATCCTCGTCGCGATTGGCGGCGGCGGTTTGATCAGCGGGCTTTC
>JARYGW010000422.1:0-3826 GCA_033792295.1 Allobosea sp. | reverse complement strand
CGACCCGGATCATCGGCATCGAACCGGTCGGCTCGCCGACGCTGCATGCCTGCCTGGAGGCGGGCAGGCTCGTCGCCCTGGAGAAGCTTTCCACCCGCGTCGCCACGATGTCCTGCCGACTGACCGACCAGGCGATTTTCGAGACCGTCCAGCGCCATGTCGACGAGATCGTTCTCGTCAGCGACGAGGAAATGGAAAGCGCCGCCCGCTCGCTCTGGTTCGAGTTCGGCGTCGCCGCCGACCTGTCGGGAGCTGCCGCAGCCGCGGTGCTGCAGGCGGGGCGCGTGAATCTCGCTGCGGGAACCCGGGTCTGCGCGCTGGTTTGCGGGGCGGGAACGGACGGCTTCGCTTGAAACGCGGCTATGCCTTCCAGGTTTTCAAAGGGCGGCGGCCCGCAAGACCGCCCCGGATGTTCGGCGCTTTCGCTCCGGGACGGCAAAGCTTGCCGTTGCGCTGATCGGCAGGCATGAACCATACCGCGATCCTGCCTCGAAGTCTTCGGAGCCTCCCCATGAGCGAGCGCCTGCTCTATCTCTCACGCCACGAGGTGAAGGCACTTGCCATCGCCCCCGGCGAGGTGCGCGAGGCAGTCCTTCAGGCTTTCCGCGACCACGCCGCTGGCCTCAACCAGAGCCTGCCCAAGAGCGTGCTCGCCCTCGGCCCCGGGCACGGCTTTCAGGCGATGGCGGCCGCCTCGCAAGCCGACGGCATCGCCACGCTGAAATGGGTCTCGACGGCGCCAGCCGGTCAAGGCAGCGCCGGCCCTAGCGTCAGCGCCCTGCTCTGCGTCAGCGACTATGCCAGCGGCGAGCCGCTGGCGGTGCTGGACGGCGACGAGATCACGCTGATCCGCACGGCAGCACTCTCTGCCGCCGCGGCATCGCGCATGGCTCCTCCCTCCCCCCGGATAATCGGCTTCATCGGCTGCGGCCTTCAGGCGCATGCCCATCTCGCCGCCTTCCTTGATCTCTACCCGGGGCTGACGACGGTCCTGGCGCTGAGCCGTAGCCGTTCCTCGGCGGAGCGGCTCGCACGAGCAGCAGCAGAACGCGGCATCGCGACGGAGATCGTCACCGATGCCGGCCAGCTCTTGGCCCGCAGCGACATCGTCATCTCGATGGTGCCGGGCGCTCCTGGCTTGAAACCTTTCCTTGACGCTCGCTTGATGAAGCCTTGCGCTTTCGCCGCCGCCGTCGATATCGGCCGCAGCTGGATACCCGAGAGCCTGCCCGCCTTCGATGTGCTGACGACCGACAGCCTCGAGCAGTCAAAAGCGCCCTATGACGTCGACGGCAACCCGGTGAATACCGTCCGCTTCGGCCACGATCTCATCGAGCTCGCCGGCACCACCCATCCGACGGCCCCCGGCAAGCGCTCCTTCTTCTGCTTCCGCGGCTTCGCCCTCGCCGATCTTGCGCTCGCACATCTCGTCATCCGCCGCGCTCGCGAGCGCGGCGTCGGGACAACGCTGCCGCGATAAGCCGATCCCTCGGACCGGCGGCATCCACCCACATGACTATGGCAGCGCCACAATCTCGCGAAAACGCGTCAACGCGCATCACAAGAAGTGCACCACGGCTACAGCACGCCCCCACTTGATTTAACGGCAGATATATTTGAATCCCTCTGAACTGAACACGGAAGAACTCCACTAGACTATATTTAGATCAATTATAAAAAGGAAAATTGCTTTGCGGAGTTGTGATGGCCTGTGTTAGCGCGGGGCTGTCTACACCGATGGATCTCCGCCATGGCCGTTTCCCGCTGGCTTCGCCGCCTGACTTCCGCAGTTGTGCTCGGCATGACGATGCTCGGCACATCGGCAACTTGGGCCGAGACCATCGAGGTCACCGATCTAGCTGGTCGCGTCGTCAAGGTCACGCGCGACCCGCAGAAGATCGTCCTCAGCGAAGGCCGCCAGCTCTATACGCTGGCGATGCTGGACCGCGACGATCCGTTCAAGCGTGTCGTCGGCTGGGGCAACGACCTGATCGCCAATGATCCGGGCGCCTGGCAGAAATATCTGGCGAAGTTCCCGAAGGCCAAGGACGTGGCCGACATGGGCAACCCCTATGCCGCCGATGTCAGCATCGAGAAGATCGCCTCTCTCGGCACCGAGGTCTACATCCTCGACCTCTCCAACTACTTCAAGGCGCAGGAGACCGGGCTGCTCGGCAAGTTGGAGAAGGCCGGCATCGCCACGATCTTCGTCGATTTCCGTCAGGACCCGACCCAGAACGTGCTGCCGAGCGTCCAGTTGCTCGGCCGCGTGCTCGGACGCGAGAAGGAGGCGAATGCCTTCGCCGACTACTATCTGCAGCAGACCCGGCGCATCTACGCTCGCGTCGGCGCCATTCCGGATAAGAAGAAGCCGCTGGTCTTCGTCGAGCGCGCCGCTGGCCTGCTGCCCTGCTGCGCCACTTTCGGCCCCTTCAATTTCGGCCGTTTCGTCGAGGAGGCCGGCGGGCGCAACTGGGGCAGCCAGTTCTTTTCCGCTTTCCAGGCGGAAGCCGCACAGGAAAAGGTGCTCTCCGACAACCCCGACGTCTATTTCCTCACTGGTGCCAACTGGTACGGCAGCAATCCGGGCAGCAACGCCGTCAGCCTCGGCTATGACGCGACGCCCGAGAAGGTGCAGAAGGAGATGTCGGCGCTGATGAACCGGCCTGGCTTCCAGCAGCTCAAGGCCGTGCAGGGCAAGAAGGTGATGGCCTTCTATCATCAGTTCTACGACGCGCCCTATTACTTCGTCGCCGAGCTCGCCATGGCCAAGGAGCTCTATCCGGATCTGTTCAAGGACATCGACCCGGAAGCCGTCTTCAAGGAATTTCACGAGAAATTCCTGCCGATCGCCTATTCTGGCGTGTTCTGGGCCAAGCTTCAGTGAAGAGGCAAGGGAAGAGGTAAGCGGGGATGGCCGCTGTCATGCCCGCGGCGACCCATGCCGCCGCGGATTATCGCAAGCGCAACACGCGCCGCCTTCAGCTCGTTTTATTCGGGTCGCTGGCACTCGTCCTCGCGCTGGCGCTCGACGTCTCGATCGGCCCCGGCAACCTGCCGCTCGGCGACGTGCTGCGGACGCTGCTCGACCCACAATCGGCCTCGCCGCGCCTCTCTGTCATCGTCTGGGACCTGCGCCTGCCAATCGCGCTGATGGCCCTCGCCGTCGGCGCGATGCTCGGCCTGGCCGGGGCGGGCATGCAGACCATCCTGTCGAACCCGCTGGCCGACCCGTTCACGCTCGGGGTCTCCGCGGCGGCCACCGTCGGCGCTTCGGTCGCCATCGTCACCGGCTGGAGCGTCCTGCCCGGCGCCGGCCCCTTCATCGTCACGGCCAATGCCTTCGTTTTCGCGCTCGGCGCCTCACTGATCCTGTTCTTCATGACCAAGCTGCGCGGCGTCAGCGCCGAGACCATGATCCTGGTCGGCATCGCCCTGCTCTTCACCTGCAACGCCGTCACCGCGCTGCTGCAATATCGCTCCAACGAGGTGCAGCTCACCCAGATCGTGTTCTGGACGCTGGGCAGCCTCGCTCGCGCGACCTGGACCAAGGTCGGCATCGCAGCCCTGCTGATCGCGCTCGCTCTGCCTTTCTTCCTGATGCGCGGCTGGGCGCTGACCGCGCTGCGGCTCGGCGACGAGCGGGCCGAGAGCCTCGGCATCCGGGTCGACCGCCTGCGCCTCGAAATCCTGATCGCGACATCGCTGCTCGCGGCCGTCTCCGTCTCCTTTGTCGGCGGCATCGGTTTCATCGGACTCGTCGGCCCGCACATCGCCCGGCTCCTGGTCGGCGAGGACCAGCGCTTCTTCCTGCCGGTCGCGACAT
>JARYGW010000421.1:0-4104 GCA_033792295.1 Allobosea sp. | reverse complement strand
CGCGGCATGAAATGGATCCAGTGGCTGACGCCCGAAAGCATGCCGGACGACGCCTTGCAGGACTATCTGCGCGAGAGCCACCGCCTCGTCGCCGCCGGGCTGACGAAGCGGCTGCGGGCCGAACTCGGTCTCGGTTAGAGTGATACCTCGCCGCGGAACATCGGCGCGCAGGCGCCGCCGACGCGGGAACGATAGCCGTCTTCGGCCCGGCGCGACGTGACGTTCAGCAGGCTCGCTCGTCCCATCTCGACGCCTTGGGTGATCGTATAGGCCGCCTCGTCTCCGCCATCGAGCGAGAGCAGGAGGGCGCCCAGCGTCGCGCTGGCACTCCCGGTTGCGGGGTCTTCCCAGGTGCCGGCGAGCGGCGCGAACATCCGCGCCCGGATCCGATTGCCGTCGCGTGCATAGAGGAAGAGCGAAAGCCGCCCCTGCAGCTTGGCATGCTGGCGCTCGAGCCTGCGGAAGGCGGCAAGATCCGGAGCGGCGCGTGTCAGCGCCTCGGGGGCAATCTGCGCCAGCACGAATTTGACGCCGAGCGACGCCTGTACCGGCTCGTGCGCGGCGGTGACGATATCGGCTGGCTGTACGCCGGCGCAGGCGGCAATGCCGTCCACCGGCAATGCGATCCCGAGCGAAAGCGCTTGCGGCGCAGCGATGACGGCGCCCGTCACGGCTCCCGTTGCATCGCGCTCGACGGCGATCTCGACCAAACCCGCCATTTGCTCGAAGCGCAGCACGCCGTTGCGGTCGCGGCCATGCCGCGCCAGCACGCAAGCCGTGCCGACATTGGGATGGCCGGCGAAGGGCATCTCGGCCGTGCGGTGGAAGATGCGGACGCGCGCATCGTTCGCCGGATCGTCCGACGGCAGCACGAAGGTCGTCTCGCTATAGTTCATCTCCGCCGCCAGCGCCTGCATCTGCGCATCGGTGAGGCCGCGTGCATCGGTGAAGACGGCGAGCGGATTGCCGCCGAAGGGCTTGTCGGTGAAGACGTCGACGGTCTCATAGGGAAAGCTGGGCATGGCGGCTCCGCAAGCTCATGGCGCGCCTATTCCTGCCAGCGAAGCGTCGCCGGCTCCAATGAAACGATGAGATGCGTTTCATCATCCCGGCATAACACCAGCCGCCTCCAGCGGATGGAAGAGCGGCAGCAGGCCGGGCCCCAATGGCTGCGATTTCGCGGCGGAGCCTCTTCACTCCCATGAAAATGGCCGCACGAAGCGGCGATTTTCATCTTCATATCAGCGCTTTGACGAAGCGAATTCGCGCTTCGCGGCATATGGATTGCTAGAACGGAATGTCGTCGTCGAGATGGCTCGACGAGGAACGGCCGCCGCCACCGCCGCCCGACATGGCCGGCTGACGCGAACCGCTGCCGCCCATCGCACTGGAACGGCCGAAGGAGCCGCCGCCACCCGAACGATCGTCCATATAGCCGCCGCTGCCGCCGCCCTCGCCGTACTCGTCACCGCCACCCTGGCGGCTGTCGAGGATGGTGAGCTCGCCGCGGAAACGCTGCAGCACGATCTCGGTGGTGTACTTCTCGACACCGGACTGGTCCTGCCACTTCCGGGTCTGGAGCTGGCCCTCAATGTAAACCTTGGAGCCCTTCTTGAGATATTGCTCGGCGACCTTCGCCAGGTTCTCGTTGAAGATCACCACCGAATGCCACTCGGTGCGCTCCTTGCGCTCGCCCGACTGCTTGTCGCGCCAGGTTTCCGAGGTGGCGATGCGCAGATTGACGACCGGCTCGCCGCTGCCGAGGCGGCGCACCTCGGGGTCGCGCCCCAGATTGCCGACCAGAATGACCTTGTTGACGCTGCCAGCCATGACAGGCTCCACTTCCTGCGCACTTCAAACACAAACCGGCCGGATGACCGGAGCCGAACCCTATCGACGATGTCTCCGACTATCAACGATGTTCCCTTTTTGTTCAAGGGAATTCCGCGCGGTTTTCCCCGGAATTCGGCGCCCTCGTCGCGGAGGCTGCGACAGGATGGAGCACCCGACTTTCGGTTAAGGGCTGCTTGACCGGCAGAACGCTTGCGCCTGTAAGAGCAGCGGACAGAAGAGGGCCGCCATGACCAGGATCGCCAATGCCGCGCTGCGCGCGAAAGTGATGAGCGCGGCAGAGGCCGCTGGGCTCATCCGCTCCGGCCAGACGCTCGGCCTCTCCGGCTTCACCGGCTCGGGCTATCCCAAGGCCGTGCCGCTGGCGCTGGCGGCGCGCATCGAGGCCGCGCATGCGGCGGGCGATCCGTTCCGCGTCAGGATCTGGACCGGCGCCTCGACCGGGCCCGAGCTCGACGGGGCGCTGGCCAAGGCCGACGGCATCGAGTTCCGCCTGCCCTATAACTCCGACCCCATCGCCCGCGAGAAGATCAACAGCGGGAAGATGGAATATTTCGACATGCATCTCTCGCAGGTCGCGCCGATGGCCTGGCAGGGCTTCCTCGGCCCGCTCGACGTGGCCGTGATCGAGGTCGCGGGCATCCGCGCGGACGGCGCGCTCATCCCTTCCTCCTCCATCGGCAACAACAAGACCTGGCTCGACCGCGCGGACAAGGTGATCCTCGAGGTCAATCGCTGGCAGAGCGCCGCTCTGGAAGGCGTGCACGACATCTATTACGGCACCGCCCTGCCGCCGCACCGCGTGCCGATCCCGCTGGTCAAGCCGCAGGATCGGATCGGCGAGCCCTATCTGCGCTGCGATCCGGAGAAGATCGTGGCGATCGTCGAGACCGAGGTGCCGGACCGCAACCTGCCCTATGCCGCGCCGGACGCCACCGCAGGCGCCATCGCCGGCCATCTCATCGCGTTCCTGCGCCACGAGGTGGCGAAGGGCCGCCTGCCCGCCTCGCTGCTTCCGCTCCAGTCGGGCGTCGGCAACATCACCAACGCCGTGCTGTCGGGACTGCTCGACGCGCCGTTCGAGAACCTGACCTCCTATACGGAGGTCATTCAGGACGGCATGATCGACCTGATCGACGCCGGCAAGCTGACGCTCGCCTCGGCCACCGCCTTTTCGGTCAGCCCGCAGGCGGCCGAGAAGATCAATGCCGGCATGGCGCGCTACCGCAACCACATGATCCTGCGCCCGCAGGAGATCAGCAATCATCCCGAGCTGGTGCGCCGCCTCGGCTGCATCGCGATGAACGGGCTGATCGAGGCCGATATCTACGGCAACGTCAATTCGACCCATGTGATGGGCTCGCGCATCCAAAACGGCATCGGCGGCTCGGGCGACTTCGCCCGCAACGCCTATATCTCGGTCTTCATGACGCCCTCGACCGCCAAGGGCGGCGCGATCTCGGCGATCGTGCCGCAGGCGAGCCATGTCGATCACATCACCCAGGACGTGCAGGTGATCGTCACCGAGCAGGGGCTCGCCGACCTGCGGGGCTTAAGCCCAAAGCAGCGGGCCGAGGTCATCATCGCCAACTGCTCGCATCCGACCTACCGCCCGGCGCTGGCCGATTATTTCCGCCGCGCGCGGCAGGGTTCCTACGGCCAGCAATCGCCCTGCCTGCCGGGCGAGGCGCTGTCCTGGCACCAGCGCTTCATGGAGACGGGGTCGATGCTCTAACATCGGATGAATCCGATGCTAAACCCATAGAATAGATCATCATTACCGCGTCCTGTGGGCCGCGCGATGATCCAGGCTGAGAGCCGCTCAGCCCTGCCGCCGGCGCTCGACGAAGACGGCCTGCGCCATGCGGTCGAGCAGGATGGCGAGCAGCACGATCGCCAGGCCGCCGACGAAGCCGAGGCCCGGATCGGCACGCTGCAGGCCGAGCAGGACGATCTCGCCCAACCCCTTCGCCCCGATCATCGAGGCGACGACGACCATGGCGAGCGCCATCATGATCGCCTGGTTGAGCCCCTGCAGGATGGTCGGCCGCGCCAACGGCAATTCGATCAACCAGAGCGTCAGGCGCGGACCGAGGCCGAGCGCGCGCGCCGCCTGCACCAGTTCGCCGTCGATGCCGCGCAGGCCGAGCTCCGTCAGCCGCGCGAAGGGCGGCAGGGCGTAGATCAGCGTCGCGACCAGCGCCAGCGCCCGGCCGAGCCCCAGCACCATCGCCACCGGGATCAGATAGACGA
>JARYGW010000420.1:0-4116 GCA_033792295.1 Allobosea sp. | reverse complement strand
CCGGGATGGCGTTGACGGAAGTGCCGCCGCCGACGATCGAGGCGCAGAAGGTGGTGCGCGGCGACTCCGGCACCTGGATGCGGCCGAGCTCCGTCACGGCCTGCGCCATGGCGTACATCGGGTTCACGAGGCCGAACGCGCCGAAGCTGTGCCCGCCCGGTCCCTTGAACCGGACGGAATAGCGTTTCGAACCGACGCCGCCGACGACGATCTTGTCCACCTGCGGGCTGTCGACGGTGATGAACGCTTCGATCTTCTCGTGATATCGCCCCTTGGTGAAGAGGTGGCGGACGCCGCGCAGGTCTCCGAGCCCTTCCTCTCCGACATCGCCGACGAACAGGATGTCGTTGCGGGTGCGGATGCCGGCGGCATCCATTGCGCGGATGAAGGCGAGCAACACGGCCAGGCTGCGGGTGTCGTCGCCGACACCTGGCGCATAGAGCCTGGTGCCCTCGCGACGCACGGTGACGTCGGTCCCTTCCGGGAAGACCGTGTCGAGATGCGCCGCGACGACCATCAGCGCTCCATTGCCGGCACCGCGCCTCAAGCCCATGACGTTTCCGACCTCGTCCTGCTCGACATCCTCGAGACCGTGGGCGCGCAGCATCTCAAGATAGGCGGCGGCGCGCCTTTCCTCCTTGAAGGGAGGGGAGGGAATTTCGGTCAGGGCGATGATATCGGCGACCGTGCGGTCATGATCGGCGTCGAGCTTTTCGACGGCCGCCGCGAAGGACGGATGGCGGGTGATAGCCGCGATGTCCGAGGCGTGATCGCGCTGCATGGGCATGTCCTTCTCAATCGGTCGCAGGCCTGTGTTATCGCTCGAATTGCGCTTTTGCGATGTCGTTCGGTGCGGGGTCGGCGATGCCGAAATCGTGCAGCAGGGGAGGACGCGCCGAGCGGGGACCGCTTTCGACCCTAAGCAGACACGGTCTGTTCGGTGAAAGTCTCGGGCTGCGCCGTCGAGATGTGCCAGTTGAGTTCTTCACCGAAGAACTCTGTCGCGAGGTTGCAATCAAGAGCGCTGTAGTTAGGGCGGGGGGTGGTGCCGACGAAATCTGCCATGGGAACCCGCATCAGTTTTGGGGTTTTCTTCCCTGAGCGCTGAAGTGCCTCGAATGCTGCGGCGACCCAATCGGCGCGCGCCACCGGCGGCGATCCAGCCAGATGGAGTACGGGAGGGACGGCTTCGCCCGCGTTCATGCGGTCGGCTAACGTCAATAGCCGCTTAGCGAGCAGGAAAATCGGAGTCGGGGAACCGGTCTGGTCGTGCGCTACTTTCACCGTGACGGCGTCGCCCCGGAGCAGGTTCGCAATGAAGTCTTTGCCGTCTCCGAACAGCCACGCCACGCGCCCGATGCAAACCTTATCGCTGGCAGCAAGAACGTTGCGTTCGCCCTCTGCTTTGAGGCGACCGTAATTGTTGAGGGGTGACACGGGGTCAGCTTCGCGCCACGGTTTGGTGGTTTCGGCGCCAAACACGTAGTCGGTCGAAATATGGATCAAAGGCGTCCCCAACTGATCGCAGGCCTGAGCCATGCGACCGGGCGCAGTCGCATTGACCGAACGCGCGCGATCAGGAGCGGTGTCGGAGGCCTCGACGTTGCTGAGGGCTGCGGCGTTGATCACAACATCCGGGCGCAATCGTTCAAGCGCGAACTGGATGGCGGCAGCGTTGGTAATGTCGAGTTCTGTACTTGAAAGCCCATGGACGTTTGAGCCTCCAACTCGCGACAATGCACGAGCCAGTCGTCCACGACCGCCAGTGACCAGCACTTTGATGGGCACAAACCACTCCCGCGTCCAACTCACGACAGCACGAATCCCAACGGCCATTAGCAGATGTCTGCAACCCTTGACTGACACATTTGCCGCGTTAGGCGCTCGGACACCCACCGTCGAAAGAAAAGCCCGGCCGTGGCCGGGCTTTGATATTCGGGGCGCGATTCACCCGCGTGAACGAAAGCTCACCGGGCGCGGGTGCGCACCTGGAAGACGTCGAAGGTGAGTTCGGCGATCTGCCACCACAGATATTGATCGGAGCGGAAGGCGGCCATCGTCTCGATCGCCTTCTTGAAATCCGGGTTCTTGGCCGAGATTTCGGAATAGAGTTCGTTCGAGGCCTTGAGACTGGCTTCCAGCACGTCCTGCGGGAAGGGGCGCAGCTGCGTGCCGGCGGCCACGAGGCGCTTCAGAGCCGGCGGGTTCACCACGTCGTATTTCGCGGCCATCTGCGTATTGGCATAGGTGCAGGCTGCGGTCAGCGCGGCCTGATAGGCCTTCGGCAGCGCGTTCCACTTCTCCAGATTGACGAAGGCGTGGACGGTCGGCCCGCCTTCCCAGAAGCCCGGATAGTAGTAGTAGGGCGCGACCTTGGCGAAGCCGAGCTTCTCGTCATCGTAGGGGCCGACCCATTCAGCGCCGTCGATGGTGCCCTTTTCCAGCGCCGGGTAGATGTCGCCGCCGCCGAGCTGCTGCGGCACGACGCCGAGCTTCTGCAGCACCGAGCCGGCGATGCCGCCGATGCGCATCTTCAGGCCCTGCAGGTCGGCGGTCGTCTTGATCTCCTTGCGGAACCAGCCGCCCATCTGTGCGCCGGTGTTGCCGCAGGGCAGGCCATAGGCGTTGAACTTCTTGTAGAACTCGTTGAACAGCTCGTTGCCGCCGTGCTGGAACAGCCAGGCGTTCTGCATGCGCGCATTGAGGCCGAACGGCACCGAAGCGGCGATCGCAAAGGTCGGATCCTTGCCGACGTAGTAATACGAGACGGTGTGGCACATCTCGACGGTGTTGTTGCTCACCGCGTCGAGCGCCTGCAGGGCGGGCACGATCTCGCCCGCGGCGAAGACCTGGATCTGGAATTTCCCGTCGGTCAGCTCGGAGACCATCTTGGCCATGACCTCGGCACCGCCGTAGATCGTGTCGAGCGACTTCGGGAAGGAGGAGGCGAGGCGCCACTTCACTTCGGGATTCGACTGCGCCACCGCCGGCATGGCGACGGCGCTCGCGGCGGCGCCGGCCGCCGCGGTCTGAATGAACTGACGACGCTTCATGGGGCATCTCCTCGGGACGGCATTCGATTGTTTTCGAACTTGTATGGACGCGACGGCGGCACATGCCGTGCATGCGCCGAGGTTCTAGCCGAAGGCTGCATGAATCGCGAGGGGATTCAACTGTTCGGACTGAGACTTTCGGCTAAACCCTGACCCGGACCGGTCGATTCCGGCGGTTCTTTTCAAGACTTGGCGGCGGAAGCGGCGGCTGCTTTAAGAGCACGGCACCGGCCGGGCCAGTGGCCCGGAGCGGGCGCGCCGCAATGCAAGGGAGACGCGGATGGATCAGGACAAGCTCGGAAAGCTGCGGGCCCGTTATGCCGGGGCCAGCGGCGGCGACATCCATGACCCGCGCTTCGCCAAGGTCGCGGCCGACCAGTTCCAGGGCGACAAGCGCAAATGGCCCTTCGCCGATGTCGCGACCTTCATCAACGCTCCCTACCGGCCGGACGCCCTGGCCAGGCCCGATCTCGGCGGCCTCGACGTCGCGATCATCGGCCTGCCGATGGATCTGGGCGTGACCAACCGGGCCGGCACGCGGCTCGGGCCGCGCGCCGTGCGGGCGGTCGAGCGGATCGGGCCGATGGACCATGTCCTCGGCACCGCGCCCTTCGGCATGGTCAAGGTAGCCGATATCGGCGACGTTCCCTTCCGCTCGCGCTATTCGCTGGAAAGCTGCCACCAGGACATCGAGGCGACCTTCCGCGGCATCGTCGAAGCCGGCGTCTCGACGCTCGCCGTCGGTGGCGATCATTCGATCACCTATCCGATCCTGAAGGCGGTTGGGGCCAAGCGCCCGGTCGGCATGGTCCATATCGACGCCCATTGCGATACTTCCGGCCCCTATGAGGGCTCGAAGTTCCACCATGGCGGCCCGTTCCGGCAGGCCGTGCTCGACGGCGTGCTCGACCCCGAGCGCGTGATCCAGATCGGCATCCGCGGCGGCGCCGAGTATCTCTGGGAATTCTCGTATGAGTCCGGCATGACCGTGATCCACGCCAACGAGGTCGATGATCTCGGCCTCGATGCCGTGATCGCCAGGGCGCTTTCGGTGATCGGCGAC